>NZ_DASPHO010000235.1:0-4723 GCF_035629615.1 Hyalangium sp.
AGTGTACGCCAGGGCGCCGAGGAGCTCGCGCGGCGCTTCCCCCGCCTGGACGTGCTGGTGAACAATGCGGGCGTCTTCATGAACGAGCGCGAGCTGACCGCGGACGGACTGGAGATGACGTTCCAGATCAACCACCTGGCGCCGTTCCTGCTGACGAACCTGCTGCTGAAGGGGCCGCTGACGGGGCCTGGCGCCCGCATCGTGAACGTAAGCTCGATCGCGCACAGCCGGGGCCGGATGCGCTTCGAGGACCTGCAGCTCGCGCGAGGCTTCCAGGGCTACGCGGCCTATGCGCAGTCGAAGCTGGCGAACATCCTCTTCACCTTCGAGCTCGCCAAGCGCCTCCCCGCCGAGCAGGCGACGGCGAACTGCCTGCACCCGGGCGTGGTGAGCACAAAGCTGCTAGTCGAGGGCTTCGGCATGAATGGGAGCGACACGGTGGAGGAAGGGGCGGAGACCTCGGTGTTCCTGGCCACCTCACCGGAGGTCTCAGGCATGACGGGCCGCTACTTCGCGCGCCAGCGTGAGGTGAATCCCGCCCCCCAGGCCCTGGACGTCGCCGCGAGAGAGCAGCTCTGGGAGCTCAGCGAGAAGCTCAGCGGGCTGCGCTGATCCAGCCCCGCTGGCTTCTCGCCTGCCTGCTCGGGCTCAGGGCCCAGGGCCCACCACCATCCTGGGTCAGCGCTTCCTTCCTCTCTCAGTGAAGGAGCACTCGGACCTGCAGCAAGGTAGAGGGAAGCCCGTATCTGCGGCATTCTGGGGGGAGATAACCTCGGCACCCCTCAGGAACACCGCCGCGGCAGAGCCCCCCATGAGCAAGGACGATCCCACCCTGAGCATCCCGGCCTCCCCCAAGGGGGAGTCTGGCTCTGGGCTGGACTCAACCCTGCCGGGCCGCACCGCCACGACCATGGAGGCCGCCGCCCGGGCCCTGCCCAAGGGGGAGACGGACCGCTATGACCTCTCCGGGGAGTTCGCCCACGGCGCCATCGGCCGCATCCTCCACGCCCGGGATCGTCGCCTCAACCGGCCCGTAGCCATCAAAGAGCTGATCTTCCCGGGCGGCACCGTGGAGGCCCGCTTCGTCACCGAGGCGCTCATCACCGCCCGGCTCCAGCACCCCTCCATCGTCCCTGTCTACGACGCCGGGCGCTGGGACACGGGCGAGCCCTTCTACGCGATGAAGTTCGTCTCGGGCCGCTCGCTCGCGGACGTCATCGGCGAGACGAAGACGCTCCAGGAGCGGCTCGCCCTGCTGCCCCACGTGCTCGCGGTGGCCGAGGCCATCGCCTACGCCCACACCGAGCGCGTCATCCACCGCGACCTCAAGCCCGCCAACGTCCTCGTCGGCGACTTCGGCGAGACGGTCGTCATCGACTGGGGACTGGCCAAGGACCTGGCCCACGATGCCGGCGCCGAGACGGGCGTGGCCCCTACCTCCACAGGGGTGGACGCCTCCCTGACTCACATGGGCACAGTGGTCGGCACACCTGCGTACATGCCCCCCGAGCAGGCTGCGGGCCGCATCGTGGACGAGCGCGCCGACGTCTACGCGCTGGGCGCCATCCTCTACCACCTGCTGGCGGGGAGCCGGCCCTACGACAGTGGCTCCTCCGCACAGGTCATTGATCAGGTGGTGCGGGGTCCGCCCACGTCGCTCTCCGCGCGCCAGAAGGGAATTCCCTCGGATCTGCTGACCATCGTGGCCAAGGCGATGGCCCGCAACCCCAGCGAGCGCTATGCCACCGCGCGCGAGCTGGCGGAGGACCTGCGGCGCTTCCAGACGGGGCAGATCGTCGCCGCCCACGCCTACTCCCTGGGGGAGCGGATCCGGCGCTTCATCCGGCGCTACCGGGCCGTGGTGGCGGTGACGGTGGTGGCCATGCTGGCGCTGATCGGCGTGGGCACGGTGAGCTTCTTCCGCATCCTGGCCGAGCGAGATCGCGCCGAGCGCAAGCAGGCCGAGGCCGAGGCCGCCCGGCGTGACGCGGAGACCGCGCGGCAGCAGGAGCTGGAGCGAGCCGACGAGCTCACCCTCATGCACGCCCGCACCTCCGTGGATCGGGATCCCAACGAGGTCATCCCCTGGCTGCGCAGCCTCTCGCAGGGGTTCTCTCGGTGGTCAGCCGTGCGCACCATCGCCGCGGATGCCCAGGCGCGCGGCTTCGCCATCATCCTGCGGGGCCACACGCAGACCGTGGATGACGTGGGCTTCACCCGCGACGGCAGGTACCTGGTCACCACCAGCGACGACACGACGATCCGCCTCTGGGACATGAAGGGCGGCGGCGCTCGCATCCTCACCGGGCACACCGACGAGGTGTGGCGCCTCAGCGTATCCCCGGACGGCCGCCTCCTGGCCACCGCAAGCAAGGACCGGACTGCGCGCATCTGGAACCTGGAGACGGGCGAGAGCCAGGTGCTCGCGGGCCACACGGGGCCGGTGGACACCGTCCTCTTCACCCCGGACGGCCGGCAGCTCATCGTCAGCAATCGGGGAGATGGCCTGCTGCGCATCTGGAACGTGGCGAGCGGAGGCCTCGATCGGACGCTCGACACCGGGCTGGGCCCGCTCAGCCTGCTCTCGCGCTCTCCGGACGGACGCTATGTCCTCGTCCACGCCCTCTCGGGACCGCGCGCGCAGCTCTGGGATCTGCAGCAGGGCACCGCGCACACGCTGGAGCACGAGGGGACGGTGACGGCGATCGCATTCTCTCCCCGGGGGGACCTCGCCATCACGGGCGCCTTGGACCAGACCCTGCGCGCCTGGGATCCACGGACGGGCAAGGGCCGGATCCTCGGCCAGCGGCTTGGCTCCATCTCCTACCTGGCCTTCTCGCCCGACGGTGGGAAGCTCGCCGTGGGGACCAGCGAGGGGCAGCTCCGGCTCTTCAATCTGGACACGAACAAGAACGATCTGCTGGGCAGCCATGAAGGCCGCATCAACGAGATCCTCTTCTCCCGGGACGGCCGGCTGGTGGCCAGCAGCAGCGACGACCGCACCGCGCGGCTCTGGGAGCTGGCCAACGGCCACAGCCGCATCCTGCGCGGGCACCAGGGGGCGGCGTACTCCATGGACTTCTCCCCGGACGGGCAGTGGCTCGCCGTGGGCAGCTATGACAAGACGACGCGCCTGTTCAACGTGAAGGCGGAGCCCAACCGGCTCCTTGCGAAGACCTCGGTGGCCTTGAACACGCTGGTGGCCTCTCCCTCGGGCCGGCTCCTGGCGTCCCTGGGCGGAGACGGCTCGCTCCGCCTGTTCGATGTGACGACGAAGGCCATCCTCCTCCGGGAGCAGCTCAGCAACGGCGAGCCCGCCCCCATCCAGTTCTCGCCCGACAGCCGGTGGCTGGCTGCCGGAGGAAAGGATGGCCGGCTGCGCCTGTGGGACATCGCCACCGGGCAGCCTGTGCGCCACCTCGAGGGCCACACGCAGCCCATCACCGCGCTCACCTTCCATCGCGACAGCCAGAGCCTGGCCACCGCGGACGACTCGGGGGAGCTCCGGCTGTGGGAGCCGAACTCGGGACAGACGCGCTCGCTCGGCCGACACGACCACGAGGTGCGCCGGCTGGCCTTCTCGCCGGACGGCCAGCGGCTGGCCTCCGGAAGCAAGAAGGGGGAGCTCCGGCTGTGGGACCTCATCACTGGGAGCTTCCGGGAGCTGCACGGCCACGATGACGTGGTGACCAGCCTGCTCTTCTCACCCGACGGCCAGCGGCTCGTGAGCGGGAGCCTGGATCACACCCTGCGCATCTGGGATCTGGCGACTGGCACCAGCCAGAAGGCGGGCGCGAGCGGCAACGGGGTGCAGAACATCGCCATGTCCCCGGATGGGCTGCTGCTGGTCAGCGCGAGCGTGAAGGACGGCATCCTGCGGCTGTGGGACGCCCGGACGGGCGAGTCTCGCGGAGTGCTCCAGGGGCACCAGGGCGACATCACCGACGTGGCGCTCTCGCCCGACAGCCGGCGGGTGGCCTCGTCGAGCATCGACAACACCGTGCGGCTGTGGGACCTGGCGACCAATGAGAGCCGGGTGCTGCGAGGCCACGCCGCGCGAGCCACCGGGGTGGTGTTCCTGGACAACAAGCACCTGGCCTCCAGCGGCTGGGATGGGACGCTGCGGAGCTGGGCGGATGATCTGCCCACGGACCCGGCGGCCCTGCGGGAATGGATGAAGACGGTGGGGAACATCCCGTGAGCTGAGCGGACGAGCCGTCGCTTGCCTCGCATCCCGGCCACTCCTGTCACAAGCCACGCGGGTCCACTCAGCCTTGCTCGACGGACCGACACGAACCCAGGTCCAAGGAGCGTGCGATGAGCAAGCAAGGCAAGAGGAAGTCCTTCATTCAGTACGAGCTGCCGGCGGAGACGCTGGAGAAGATCCAGGGCGGCCGGAGCATGATGACGACGCTGGCGCTGGGAGAAGAGGGCTGCGGCGGCCCCGTCACGACGAAGGCGCTGGGCGAAGAGGGCGGCACCGTCACGACGCTCGCGCTGGGAGAAGAGTGCGGCGGCCCGCTCCTCTGAGCCACGGCCCTGCGTGAGTCAGCTCCCACCTTCGATGAAGGGACGGGCCTGGACGATCCAGACCTTCTCGCCCTCCAGCACCCACTCGATGTCGAGCGGGCCGCTGGTGGGGAAGACCTTCACCAGCTTCGCCGCCGCCAGCGCGAGGTCCTTCGCGCGCGCCTCCGAGAGCACGGGGGCCGCGCTGGCGGTG
>NZ_DASPHO010000236.1:0-2264 GCF_035629615.1 Hyalangium sp.
TGCTTCTCCGCCGCCGAGGTGTCGATGGACTTGATGCGCGCATGGGCATGCGGCGACACGAGCCTCCGGGCATATAGCATGCCGGGCAGCTGCACGTCCGAGGTGTAGCGCGCCTTGCCCATCACCTTCAGCGCGCCATCCAGCCGCGGGGTGCGCTTGCCCACCACCGCCAGCTCCGCGTTGGGTGGCCACTGGGGCGGCTCGGTCTCGGGTACCGGGCGCTCCACCTCCTGGAGGCCCTCCGAGACGATGCCCACCTTGAGCTTGCCGCGCGGCAGCGGCTCGGGAGGCACGGCGCTCATGGCGAGCGGAGGAGGCTCGGAGCCACCCACACCCGGGCCTGCCTTCGCGGCGGCCAGCGTGGCCTCGAAGACCTTGGGATAGGTGCCGCAGCGGCACAGGTTGCCGGACACGGCCTCCTTCACGTCCTCGGCCGAGGGGTTGGGGCTGCGCTGCAGGAGCGCGGCGCAGCTCATCACCATGCCCGGCGTACAGAAGCCGCACTGGGTGGCGTCCTTCTCCACGAAGGCCTGCTGGACGGGGTGCAGCTTGTCGCCGCGCGCCAGTCCCTCCACCGTCATCACCTTGCGCCGGCCCACGTCCACCGCGAGCGTCATGCACGAGGGCACCGGCCTGCCATCCAGCATCACCGTGCAGGCCGAGCACGCACCCCGGTCACACGAGACTTTAGTGCCCGTGAGGCCCAGCTTGCCGCGCAGCGCCTGGGCCAGCGTGGTGCGCGGCTCCACCTCCACCTTCTTGTCCGCGCCGTTGACGTTCAGAGTGACGGTCAGCGCGCCAGGCCCGTTCACCTTGGGTGCGGCCGCCTCGGCCTCCTGGGCATCCAGGAGCAGGGTGGCACTCGCGGTGGCCACTCCGGTTCCCTTCAGGAAGCCGCGCCGGCTGAGCCCTGGGTTCTTCTTCTCGTCGGGATTCAAGGGATCCTCTCTGTGGGAGGGCACGATCGCAGGCAACGACTCTATGACGCGGCTACTCCCAGCGAACAGCTCACGCATCTGGCAAGCGTCCTCAATTGACATGTTCGTGACCCGATGGTCTCGTGCGCACCCACACTCCCGGTATCTGCCCGTCACCCGAGGGGGGGACATGCGCAAAAGGATGAGCAGGCATCTCGGCGCGCTTCTGCAGCTCGACCAGGCGCCTCAGTTGTTCAAGACCCTGGAGACGAGGGCGCGCGGTGTGAAGCCCATCGTGCGGAGCGAGCCCGTGCTCCCTCCCGAGTTCTCCTGGCACGACTACGCCGTCCTCTTGCTCCACATCGCAGCGGAGGTCGAGCACGCACTGATGGTGCAGTACCTCTACTCGGCCTACTCGCTGGGCGGGTCGCAGGTGCCTTCCAAGCATCGCGAGAAGGTGCGGCACTGGCAGGAGGTGGTGCTGGGCATCGCCAAGGAGGAGATGGGGCACCTCATCACCGTGCAGAACGTGCTGCGGTTGATTGGCGCGCCTCTGTGCCTCGATCGCGAGGACTACCCCTGGGGCAGCGACTTCTACCCCTTCGACTTCACCTTGGAGCCGATGACCAAGGACTCGCTGGCCCGCTACATCTATGCGGAGATGCCGGCCGGTTGGGACACCCCGGAGGCCCGCGAGATCAAGAAGCGCGCGATGAAGTCCTCTGCTGGCTCCGGGCAGGCCCTGCACCGCGTGGGCGAGCTCTATGACCGCATGCAGAAGATCCTCGCCAATCCCGAGTACGTGAAGGACGGGGACTTCCAGGCCAGCACCACGACGTTCCAGGCCTCGTGGGACGAGTGGGGGCGGGGCTACATGCGCGGCGCGCGCGGCCAGACCACCGCCAACCACCGCGAGAGCACGCCGGACGTCCTCGTCCAGCCGGTGAGTTCCCGGGATGAGGCCGTGGAGGCCCTGGCCGCCATCGGCAAGCAGGGCGAGGCCCTCTTCTACGACTCGGACCTGAGCGAGCGTTCGCACTTCCGCCGCTTCGTGGACATCTATGAGGAGTTCCCGGAGCCCGGGGACTGGGTGCCCACGCGGCCGGTGCCCATCAACCCGAAGACGACGCAGGACCTGAACGCCAATCGCGAGGTGCTGTCGCTCGCGAAGGGCCGGGCCGCCGCAAAGCCCGAGAGCGCGCTCATCACCCACCCGGAGTCCGTCGAGTGGGCGCACCTGTTCAACCTCCGGTACCGGATGCTGCTGGTGAACCTCGCCCACGTGTTCGAGGTCTCGGGAGCGACAGGGCAGGGCGAGGTGCTCACCCCGCGCGGGCTGCTGATCAA
>NZ_DASPHO010000237.1:0-29025 GCF_035629615.1 Hyalangium sp.
CGCGGCAGCAAAGGCCCAGCTGGACGACTTCACGCACAGCGCCTACCAGGTGGTGCCCTACGAGGCCTATGTGGCCCTGGCCGAGCGCCTCAACCAGCTCACCCCCGGCGCGTTCCCCAAGAAGACGACCTTCTTCTCCACGGGCGCCGAGGCCATCGAGAACGCGGTGAAGATCGCGCGCGCCGCCACGGGCCGCACCGGCATCATCGCCTTCAGCGGCGCCTTCCACGGGCGGACGATGATGGGCATGGCGCTCACCGGCAAGGTGGTGCCGTACAAGACGGGCTTCGGGCCCTTTCCGGCCGAGGTCTACCACGTGCCCTTCCCGACGGCGCTGCACGGCGTCAGCGTGGAGGACTCGCTCCGGGCGCTGCAGCTGCTCTTCAAGGCGGACATCGATCCCAAGCGCGTGGCGGCCATCCTCATCGAGCCCGTGCAGGGCGAGGGAGGCTTCTACGTAGCGCCCCCCGAGCTCATCGTGGGGCTGCGACGCCTGTGTGACGAGCACGGCATCCTGCTGATCGCCGACGAGATCCAGACGGGCTTCGCGCGGACGGGGAAGTGGTTCGCCATGGAGCACTACGACGTGGCGCCGGACCTGATGACGACGGCGAAGTCGCTCGCGGGTGGCTTTCCGCTGTCAGCCGTCACCGGCCGGGCGGAGGTGATGGACGCGCCGGCGCCGGGAGGGCTCGGGGGTACCTACGCGGGCAACCCGGTGTCCATCGCGGCCGCGCACGCCGTGCTGGACGTGATCGAGGAGGAGGGCCTGGTGCAGCGGGCTCAGCGGCTCGGCGAGGAGCTGCGCGGCCGGCTGGAGGCGCTGCGCGGCCGGGTGCCTCGCATGGCCGAGGTGCGCGGACTGGGGGCCATGCTGGCGGTGGAGTTCTGCCAGCCCGGTGGACACACGCCGGATCCGGACTTCACCCGCGCCGTCCAGGCCCGGGCGCTCGAGCGCGGGCTGGTGCTGCTGACCTGCGGCGTCTATGCCAATGTGATCCGCTTCCTCTTCCCGCTCACCATCCCCGAGCCCGTCTTCAAGGAGGGACTCTCCATCCTCGAGGGTGCACTGACGACGTAGTGAAGGACGCACAGCGGTGCGAATTGCCGCCTGGTCAATACTCCGAGGTCTTTCCACGATTGCTTGAATTTCTCATTTTCAGGCAATATGGGGGAGTTGCTCTCAATCGCCTCTCCCCCCAGGAGGAAGACCATGGCCCGTACTCCGCTGTTCGAGCTGTTCCGGCAGACGACCCGAATTGCCCTGGCCTCGGAGCGGGAGGGGGTTCCCAGCCGCGAGGCCACGGAGACCATGCGGGTCTCCCGGCGTACCCTGCTCAAGGGCGCCACGGTCGTGGGCGGCGGGCTCGTGGCCGGGGTGGGGACTCAGGCGCTGGCCGGGGACCTCAGCGGCGGAGGGAAGGGCTCGGATCTGCGCGTGGGCATTGTCGGCGCGGGCCTCGCGGGCCTGGCGTGTGCATATGAGCTGAAGCGCGCGGGCATCCTCTCCACCCTTCACGAGACGAACGATCGGGTCGGCGGGCGCGTCTTCTCGATGGGTGGGGCGTTCCCCGGGCCGGTGAGCTTTCCCGGTCAGGTGGTGGAGCGCGGCGGCGAGTTCATCGACACCGGTCACAAGACGATGCTCGGGTACGCGCAGGCGTTCAACCTTGCCAAGGAGGACGTCATCAAGGCCCCTGGCGAGGAGTTCTTCTTCTTCGGCGGCCAGCGCCATCACGAGTCTGCAGTCGTCGAGGAGTACCGCGACTTCGTCGCCGCCATGCGGCCGGATCTGCAGGCGCTCTCGGGGGCTCCTTCGGCGGACGTCCACACTCCCGTGGATCGCCAATACGATCTGATCGATCTGCGCACCTACCTGGAGACGCGGGGGGCGGGGCCGGTGGTGAAGGCGGCCATCATCGCCGCGTACGAGGCGGAGTACGGGCTGGCGGCTCACCAGCAGAGCTGCCTCAACTTCCTCTTCTTCATCCGCGCGAACCGGCGCTCGCGCTTCGAGCCGTTCGGCGTGAGCGACGAGCGCTATCACCTGGTGGGTGGCAACCAGCAGATCCCTCGGGAGCTCGCCGCGCGGCTGCCCGGGCAGCTCCGCCACGGCGAGCGGCTGGAGGCAGCGCGCAAGACGGCGGCGGGTGCGATCGAGCTCACCTTCCGGCGCGGCTCCACGTCGATCACCGCCACGTATGACGCGGTGGTGTTCGCCGTGCCCTTCACCGTGCTGCGCAGGGTGTCGCTGGATGTCTCGCTGGCGCTGCCGGCGTGGAAGACGCTGGCCATCCAGCAGCTGGGCTACGGCACGAACGCGAAGATGATGGTGGGCTTCAACGGCCCCTTCTGGGCGGAGCTGGGCGCCAATGGCGCTTCGTACTCGGACCTGCCGAACCACCAGGCCACGTGGGAGACAAACCCCGCGCACGCCACCTCGCAGAGCGCGGTGCTCACGGACTACTCGAGCGCGGCGCGCGGGGCCGCGCTGGATCCCAGGAACGTGGCGCAGGAGGCGGAGCGCTTCGTGGCGGAGCTCGGCCGCGTGTACCCGGGCGCGGCGCAGCGGGTGACGCGGACCGCGGGCGGGAAGATCCTGGCACACCTGGAGCACTGGCCGTCCAACCCGAACACGCTGGGCAGCTACACAGCCTACAAGCCCGGGCAGTTCACCTCGATCTGCGGCAACGAGGGCAAGCCGGTGGGCAACCTCTTCTTCGCGGGCGAGCACGCGAACTCGTTCTACTGGTGGCAGGGCTTCATGGAGGGCGCGGCGCTGTCCGGCAAGGATGCGGCCGCCGCGATCCTCGCGAAGATCAAGGTGGGGGAGCTGTAGTCTCGCGGAGCTCCTCCCGCCCCACCACCCCGCGAACATCACCGCGCAAGAGGGGAGCACGCTGCCTCCTGGCAACCGGTCTATCGTCTGTTCGTCTCGGGGAGTGTCGAGCCGGTAAAACCCGGTGGAGCAGGAGTGGCGCATGGCACGCATCGCGGTGCTGGGAGCGGGAGGCGTGGGCAGCGCGGCGGCGAGGTTCCTGGCGCGAGAGGGGCACGAGGTGACGGTGGTCGAGCAGTTCGAGCCCGACCATGATCGCGGCAGCTCGTACGGCACGTCTCGGATCATCCGGAAGACGTACACGGACGGCTTCTACACGGCGCTGATGGGCCAGGCGTATCCGCTCTGGGACGAGCTGGAGCGTGAGGCGGGCGAGCGCCTCTTCGAGCGGACCGGGGGGCTGTTCTTCGGCCCCACCGATCATCCGGAGCTGGCCGCCATCCGGCGCGCGCTGAAGGACAACGGAGTTCCGTTCGAGGAGCTGGATCCGGCCGCATGCGCGCGGAGGTTCCCCAGGCTCCGGCTGCTCCCGGGGGAGTCCGGCGTCTTCGAGCGGGAGGCGGGCTTCCTCCGCGCCTCCGCATGCGTCCGAGCCAACCTTCGCCTCGCAGCCGCGCACGGCGCCCGGCTGCGCACGAGGACCCTCGTCGAGGGCCTCGAGCCTCGTCCAGGGGGCATCACGCTCGCGCTGGCGAGCGGCGAGTCCCTCGAGTTCGACCGGGTGGTGGTGGCCGCGGGGCCGTGGACGGCGCGCCTGCTGGATCGCTTCGTCCCCCTGCCGTTCACGGTGACCCGGCAGACCTACTGCCACTTCGAGCCGGAGGTGTCGGCTGCGGAGTTCGGAGCGGAGCAGTTCCCGGTGTGGATCGACTTCGCGACGAACTTCTACGGCTTCCCGTACGACGGCCAGGCCCCAGGGGTGAAAGTCGCGTGGCACGAGACGGGCGCGCCCACGGACCCGGATCGGGTGGAGCGAGAGTTCCACGAGTCCGATCGCGAGCCGCTGCGCCGCTACTGCGCCCAGCACCTGCCCGGGCTCTCACCCCGCGTCGCCTTCGAGAAGGTCTGCCTCTACACGATGTCGCCGGACCACGACTTCGTGGTGGATCACCTGCCCGGCGAGCCTCGCGTCACCCTGGTGGGCGGGCTGAGCGGCCACGGGTTCAAGTTCACCGTGCTGCTGGGGCGCATCGCTGCCTGGAGGGCGATGGATCAGAAGGTGCCCTGGGAGCTTGCCCGGTTCTCACTGGCCCGGCTCACGCGGTAGCGCTCATGCGCCGAGCCTCGCGCGCCCCACGGGGAGGCGCAGCCTTTGCGTCACCACGCCTCGGGCCGCAGCCTCTGCGCCAGGTTCCGCCGGGAGAGGGGCTCCAGCACCTGCAGGTTGGGGTGGTAGTGGCTGTAGACGATGACGGGGATGTCCAGCATCCCTAGCTGGGCGTGGATGAGGGCTACGATGTCGCTCCACTCCAGCCCCTCCACCTCGCTATAGAGGCGGGACACCGCCACGCTGGTGAGCTTCTGCTCCCGGAGGATGCGGCCCAGCTCGCGCAGCGCGTGGTTGACGCTCTCCAGGAGCATGGAGGCCGCCGTGCTCCTCTCGACAGGTGGAGCCCTCCGCGTGAGCAGATCCAGGCTCGTGGTGGCCGGCTGGCTCTTCTCTCCAGGGGCTGCCTCCGGCGTGAGCAGGTGGATGATGCGCGGGCCTGAGCTGGGAGCCCACACCCAGGCCTGCCCCGGGCTGGGGTGGTACGAGCTCGAGTAGTGCTGGAAGTCCTTCAGCAGGGAGGGCCAGCGCTCCTGGAGCGCCTGCGCCAGTCCCTGATCAAAGGGATCTCCTGGCGCGACCCAGTGGGCGATGGCCCGGGCCTTGGACAGCAGGATGTCTCCCGTTACCTCGTAGATCATATATGCCCCAGACTGTGCATAGGTTTGCAGCCCCCATGCCGGCTTTCTACGCTCGCGAGGTGCTTGAAGATGGGTGCGGGTTCGCGTGCAGGCCTTACGGTTTGCGTGGCAGCCCCCTGCCCGTGGTGAGGTATACGGCAAAGCTGCCGAGCCAGTGGCCACCTTCGTAGTGTGCTCCCGTGACGGAGCGGAGCCCTGCCTCCCGGTGCCCCTGGGCGGCTGCGCGCAGAGCGCTCACCCGCTTGTCCGTGGAGGGGAGGGCCGCGGCGATGCCTTCCAGCATCCACGCCCGGCTCAGGTTCAGGCCATCCAGGTGCGCCAGCTTCGGGTCCCCCGGATCAGACACCACTGCCACCTCCAGCCAGGAGGCCGAGCCGTTCGAGGGCAGCTCCGGCAGGAAGTCCCGCAGCCACGTGGCGAAGCGCGCGGGCGGGAGGACACGCCGCATCAGGTCCGCCTCGGCGATGCACGGCGAGAGGAAGTCGTGCCCGGAGGGCTCGTACGCCAGCGGGCAGCGGCGATCCTTCCCGTAGAAGGCCTGCACCCGCTCTGTGAGGAGCTGCTCCATGGCGCGATCTTCCGCCTTGCGTGCCCAGTCGAGAATGAGCCCAAAGGCGAATGCCGTCTGATCATGCTCTCCCACGCGGATGGGCCGGGTGAGCTTGGGCACCCAGTCCCGGATCCGCTGCGCCGAGGCCTCCTCGAGCGGCTTCAGCGTGGCCGCCCACTCCCGGCCCTGGGGATCATCCCACTCGCGCAGCTCGGCCGAGAGCTGGAGCAGCCAGGCCAGCCCATAGGGGCGCTGGAAGGAGACGCGCCCTGGTCCGTTCAGGTAGGCCACCTCGGCGGTGATATGGGCGGGCGTCAGGCTTCGGGCCAGCGCAGCGCGGGCGCGCGGGGTGCAGGCCGCCTCCGGGAACGTCCGCGCCAGCCGGGCCAGCAGCCAGTGGCCGTGGACGCAGGAGTGCCAGTCATAGCAGCCGAAGAAGGCCGGGGTGAGCTCGCGAGGCGGGCGCACGTCCGCGTCGCCGCTCAGCACGTGCGCGATCTTGTTCGGGTACTCCTTGTGCACGCAGGCGAGCGCCAGCTCCGCGAAGCGGGCTGCCGCCTCGGCGCTGAAGTCCGAGGAGGGTGGGGCGCTGGAAGTGATCATGGCGGTCAAGCCCAGCAGGAGCGGAAGGTTCATGGGGAGAGCGTAGAGGCTCCGCAAGGGTCTTTGAGAGGGGAAGAAGCGGCGGACCTGGACTCGAATCGAGGAACACCCTGCACCACGGAGGCGGTGCAGGGAAGAGCAGAACGAAGCATAATGTGGAATACTTGTAAAACCAGTAAGCAGATTCTGCCAGCGGAGCCCCCAAATGGAAGTGAAAGGCGTCGCGTTCCTGGCGAGACAGAGGGCGGTGGTCCAAGACCACGGGGAGGCTGCCTGATGCCAGTGACGCGCCTGCCGGTGGATGCCTTCCTGGTCCTCTACCGCTTCTCCATCTCCTGAGGACGCTCCAGGCCCCGAGGGCTCAGCCCAGCAGCTCCACGGGATCGCCCAGCTGGAGCGTCCCCGGGCGGCGCACGAGGAGGTTCTGGCCGAACATCACCTTGCCCTGGCTGCGGCGGAAGGACGTGAGGGTGCGCAGCGGCTCGCCGTCCGGAGCCTTCACCCCCGTGAGCGGATCCACCGTGGTGAAGACGCAGCGGGCGCAGGGCTTGACGATCTCCAGCTCCACGCTGCCCACGCGCAGGCGCCTCCAGCCATCCTCGGCGAAGGGCTCGCAGCCCTCCACCACGAGGTTGGGCCGGAAGTGCTCCACGGTGATGGGCCGGGGCAGGCGCCGGTTCAGCTCCTCCACCGAGGCGCGGGACAGCAGCAGCAGCGGGAAGGCGTCCGCGAAGCCCACCCGCTCCTCGGGACCGGCGTACTGAGGATCCACCGGGCGCTCCATCCGCGCATCCACGTACACCAGGGCCACGGGCTCGCCGAGGTACTGGCTGAACCAGCGGTCCGCCGCCTCGCCCGCGCGGGCCGCCGAGCAGCGATCCTTCCAGACGGTGACTTCCAGGCGCGGCGCGTCCGCGGGCGGCACCCGCACTCGCAGCTTGGGCAGGGCTGGGGCGGACAGGTGCAGCCCTCCCTCACCTTCCAGGGTGGGGACAGCGCTCACGCGCACGAGGGAAGGGGACTCGCGCCCAGTGATGAAGGAGCCATCCGGGCGCACGAGCATCCAGCGGCGGTCATGCTCCAGCCCCAGGAGCTCCACCCGGGCGCTCGTCAGCGGCAGGCCCCGCGTGGACTTGACGGGGTGGATGAAGAGCTGAGCGAGGACGGGCATGGGGTGCTCAGGCGGCACGCGGCAGCCTGACGCGGAAGGTGGTGCCCTTGCCGGGGGTGCTGTCCACGGAGATGTCTCCGCTGAACCCGGTGACGATGCTGTGGCAGATGGACAGCCCGAGCCCCGAGCCGCCCGGCTTCGTCGTGTAGAAGGGCTCGAAGATGTGCTCCAGGTGCTCGGCCTCGATGCCGCTGCCGTTGTCCTGGATCTCCACGCTCACATCCGGGCCCTGCGCGCTCAGGCTGACGCGGATGCGGGGCTCGGGGTGGCTCTCCGGGAAGGACTGGGCGGCGTTGACGATCAGGTTCAGGAAGACGTGCGCGAGCGCCTCCTCGCTGGCCAGCACGTCCGGTGCCTCCCGGAGCTCCAGCACCCGCTGGATCCGGGGGCCCAGGTTCGGCTCCGCCCGAGCCAGGGAGTCGTCCAACACCTTGCGCGGGTTCACTGCCACGCCCGGCTGAGGGCCCACGCGGGCGAACAGCTTGACGTCCTGGACGATCCGCTTGAGCCGCTCCATCCCCTCGATGGCCTCCCGGCAGGCGTCCAGCAGCTCCGCGGGATCCTCCAGCGGGCTCCCGCCGGTCTGCTTCTCCAGCGCCAGCCGCAGGTGGTTCAGGTTGGTGCTCACGAAGCCCAGCGGGCTGCTGATCTCGTTGGCCATCCCCGCGGCCAGCCGCCCCAGGGCCTCGCGCCGATGGGACTGGGCGAGCCGGGCCTCCAGCTTCGCTCGATCCTCCATCTCCTGACGGAGCCGTGCGTTGGTGGCCTGCAGCTCCCGGGTCCGCTCCGTCACCGCCTGAGCCAGCTCCTCTTCCCGGCGCCGGCTCTGGCGGGACAGATCCCACTTCTGCGCGAGCGCGTGCGCCATCTGGCGCACCTCGATGTTGTCGAAGGGCTTGCGCAGGATGAGCAGGCGCTGGTTGATGCCCAGCCGCTGCGCCACCTCCTCCCACGAGTAGTCCGCGTAGGCGGAGCACAGCACCACCTGCAGATCCTCGTCCGCCTTCCAGAGCCGCGCGGTGGTCTCCACGCCGTCAATGCCGGGGGGCATGCGGATGTCCACGAAGGCCAGCGCATAGGGCCGGCCCTCGCGCGAGGCGTCCTCGACGAGCTGGACGCCTTCCTCGCCTTGAGCGGCCGAGTCCACCTCGAAGGAGTAGGCACCACCGGCTCGGGACTGGGGCGCGCCGAAGATGGCCGTCTCCAGGCTGTCCAGCGAGGTGCTGCCCTCCACGGCGGAGAGGATCTTCCGGAAGTCCTGATGGATGGAAGGGTTGTCGTCGATGATGAGGATGCGGCGGCGGGGCGACGCGGTTGCGCTCATGCGCGGGCCTGCTCGGGGGTGAGGGGAAGATCGATGATGAAGGTAGCGCCGTGGCCACGCCCGGGGCTCGAGCAGGACAGGTGCCCCTGCAGCTCGCTGACTGCCAGCGCGCTGGTGTGCAGCCCGAAGCCGTGGCCGTTCTTCTTCGTGGTGAAGCCCTGGCTGAAGATGCGAGGCAGGTGCTCCGCGGAGATGCCCACGCCGTTGTCGGCCACCTCGATCCGGAGCCGCTGCTCGGGCTGAGGGGCGATGCGCAGGGTGAGCTGCTTGTCCGGGCGCTGGCTGTCGAGCAGCGCGTGGCTCGCGTTGCTCAGCAGGTTGACGACGATCTGCAGCAGCTTGTGCCGGTCCACCTGGAGGGGAGGCACAGGGGTGTACTCCCGGCGGACCTGGATGCCCAGCTGCTCGAAGGACGTGGCGTGCAGGCGCAGCGCGTCATCGAGCAGCTCGGGCAGCGACACCTCCTCCAGCACTCCGACGAAGCGGGCGTGCTCCTGCTGCATGCTCACCACGGACTTGATGTGGTCCACGTTCTTCGTCAGGGACTGGAGCTCCACCAGCATCGTTGCGTGTTCCTCCGCGAGCTGCCGCGAGACGGACAGGAGGTACTCTGGCAGCAGGCGCCCCCTCTCGTCACGTGTGAGGAACATACCCAGGTCCGGGCCCTTCTCCTGCATCATCTGCGTGGCGCGGACCAGGCCCTGGACGCGCGAGCCGCGCAGCCGCTCTTCCATGAGCGTCGCGGAGACGTTGACGCTGTTGAGGGTGTTGCCCACGTTGTGGAGCACGCCCGTGGCGATCTCCGCCATGCCCGCCTTGCGCGAGGTCTCCAGCAGGGTGCGGTGCAGCTCGCTCAGCCGGGCCTCGGCCTGCCGCCGCGCGGTGACGTCTCTGCCGAAGATCGTCACCCCCGCGGGCCGCCCGCCCTCGTCGGCCATGGAGGTGAGGGAGAAGTCCAGCGCGAGGCTCGTGTCCCCCAGCGGGTAGACGAGCTCGACGCGGACACGCTCACCGTGGAGCGCCTTGCGGAAGCTCTCTGGCCACTCCGGGTGACGCGCCAGGAAGCTGGGGCGGGTGAGCGGCTCGCCCAGTCGGGGCTCCTGCTCGAAGATCAGGGAGAACCACCGGCGCATGGCCGCGTTTGCGGTCAGCAGGCGCCCCTCGGCATCCAGCGAGCAGACGATGTCCTCGGTGCTCTCCACGAGGCTGGACAGCTTGCGCTCGCCCTCGCGAACATTCTTCATCGTCTGCACGAGCGCCACCTGGGCCTTGTCGCGGGCCCGGCTGTTGAGCCAGGCCATGGCCCACACCCCCATGTTGCAGAGCCCGGCGAAGGCGTCTCCAACGGCCGTCATGTTGCGCGCGCTCCCCGTAGGGACCCACCTCTGGGCGCTGCCCAGGATCCAGGGCTGGAGCGCCACAGCGTACAGGCTCATGACGGTGGCGAAGGCGAACCCGCCGCGGGCCCCGAGCAGGAAGAAGGCCAGCAGCGTGATCAGCGGACTGGCGACGTGCGAGGCCCCATAGGGGTTGCCCATGGCGAGGTTGACGGTGATGTAGCCCACGGCCAGGGTCGTGCACAGGAGCCAGGCCGGGAGGCGGGGCGAGCGGGAGCGGCGCAGCAGGACGAGCGTAGCCGTGTGGAGGAGGGCGGTGAAGCTGGGGATGACCAACAACGAGAGCGTCAGTGAGGGGGGCAGCACCTCCGGGACGGAGCGCAGGAGGGCCACGTTCACCAGCAGCAGGGTGCCCGCGGCGATGGAGATGACTCGGAAGCGGCTCAGGTCTTGTGGAGGCAGGTCCTGTGGATTGCGCGGGAGCAGGAGGGCGTCGAGCCGCTCGAGCCACCAGGAGCGCGTCCTGGCTCGCACAGGGGACGCCTGCGGGTCCGGATACGCGGTGGCCGCGAGCCCGGGTGAACTGAAGTGCATCATTTGGGCCTCCCCCCAACCGGATGTCTGGAGCCCTAACGCGTTGCCTGAGACGGCGGTAGCCTCTCTCTCGTCCCCCTGTGGGGTCTTGAACAGTCATCATCAGGGCTCAGGCAGCAGCTGGGCCCGGTGGACGCCAGAGCTGCCTGAGGCCCTCTCCAGATCGTCTTACTACCGCCCCACCTGCGCCGTTGCACACCGTGCCATCCCGGCGCACCGCCAGCGCATGGCCGCTGCTGGCCGCCAGAGACACCACCCGTGTCACCCCGGGCACCTGGGCGGGTACAGGCTGAATATCGTTCTCTGGCGGGAGGCCCAGCTGGCCCACGTTGTTGAGGCCCCAGCCCCACGCCGTGCCATCGGCGCGAACGGCGTAGGAGGAGTCGTCCCGCGAGTCGATGGCGACCACATCCGTCAGATCCAGGGTCCGCACCGGCACCAGATGATCGAGTCCCGTGCCAGTGCCGAGCTGGCCGAGGAAGTTGCTACCCCAGCCCCACACGGTGCCGTCCTTACGCAGGGCCAGCGAGTGGCCAAAGCCCACCGCTACGGCCACCACGCGCGTCAACGGTTATGGCCGGGTGACACGCCTTCCTCAGAGGCCTGCGCCCCGAGGTAAGCGGTGTCGCCGTGCCACCTGAGCACCCGACATGCCAGGGCGGCGCGCTCCACCAACCCCGCGAAATCCAAGGTGGCGCACACCCCACTGTCTGCCGTGCAGTGACAATTCCGGGCGCAGGTGACGCAGAGCGTGTCAGCCGGCGGAGGATTGCCTCAGCCGGGCCATCGCCTGTTGGTAGCGGTGGGCGCGGGGCAGTGTGTGGGAGCGGCGGGTTCGATTGCCGCCGCTTCCAAGCCGAGCAACCCGCCGCTTTCAAAGCGCCGCCCTCTGAGAACAGGGGCGGCGCTTGCATTTCGGGACCAAATCCGGTTTTTTGGGACCAAAAAAGGACCAAACTGGAGGCGGTAACGGCATGAGTACCAAGGTGTGGATCGGCAAGTGGGCGGGCGGGCGGATGTTCGCAGGCAAGGACGGGCGCCCCGTCTACGTGCTGCGCAAGATGATCAGCGGGCGGAACTACACGGTCCACCTGGACGCGCGCAGCGAGGCAGAGGCGGAAGCGGAACTCGCCTTGTTCGTGCGTGACCCCGAGGGCTACCGCACGCGGGGCGAGGCTCAGAAGATCAAGAACGAGTCCGCCGTCTACATGGACGCGGCAGCCGTGGCCCGCTACCTCGAACACATGAGGAGCAAGGGCACAACCGAGCGCTACGCTAAGAACGTGGGCTACTACTTGGCCGGGTGGGCTGATGGGCTCGCAGGGCGTGACCTGCGCACCGTCACTGTCCAGGACTTGCTGCGGGAACTGAAGAAGCACAAGACGGCACGCAAGAACCGGATCACCGCGCTCAAGTCCTTCTGTGCGTGGCTGCGGGAGGTAGAGGGCGCGTTGACTGCGGGCGAGGACGCTTCCATTTCGCTCAAGATCCCGGTGGCCCGTCCCGAGAAGTCCGTGCGGGAGAAGGGCTACAGCATCGAGACAATCGAGCGGCTTTACCGTGCGATCACCGGCTGGGAGTTCAGCAACTTCAACCGCGAGGAGACGCGGCAACGCACGGACGTTCAATGCGTGCGGGACGTGCTGTGCATCCACGCCAAAACAGGGATGCACGGCACGGAGATCGAACGGCTGGCGCGTGGTGAGGGCAAGGTGTCCTTGGTGACGGAGCCGGGCGAGATCGCCGCTACCGTCACGTTCATTCACAAGAGCGGACAGGTACACCGCCAGAGCATCGACCGTCAGACGTTGGGGGCTGTGCAGCGGCTCCAGGCGCGCGGCGCAGCGCCCGTAGACAGCCACATCCGCCGCATTGTGCGTCGTGCGTGCAAGTCGGTGCGGGTGCCTCTGGTGCGCTTCGGAGAACTGCGGCACAGCTTCGTCACATGGGCCTCCGAGTGCGGACAGGAAGTGCGGCCCAAGTCTGGAGGGCTTCCCCTGGCGGCTGTTGCCGCTGTCGTGGGCCACCACTCCGCGCACACGACGAAACGGTTTTACGAGAATGTGAAGGTGCCCCCGATGATTAAGATCCCGATCAAGCTAGAGCACCCCGAAGACCCTGCGCTGCTGCCGGGCAGACGCATTGCGCTCAAACTGGCCGAATCAGCTTGAGCGTCGTTTCTATCTCCTAACCTGGGTGGGCAATCGCTTGGACTTGGACGTTAATGATTGTCAAACGCACTAAGGATGCCGCTGCTGCTACCTGAGTTCATAGCCGATGTAGAGCTCTTCCAAGCGAATAAATGCGTCAACGACCAGCCAGAACGGGATCTCTCCGCCCATCTTGAGCTTCTCAATATCAGCATTGTCGCTCTCAATGAAAGACTCTGGGTAGTCGAGTTCTGAACCGACCAGATGAAGCGCGATCTCTTTGTCGATCTCGTCATTGCTCTTTTTGGCTTTAGTACCTTCTTTGATGATTTCCCTGATGCCATTTAGATACTCAATATTGACAGCGGGGGGAGGGTTTTTTGTCAACTCCTCCGCCCAAGCAGAGAGTATCAATCCAAGTTTCATGCGGGCATCTGCTATGGGCTTGTTATTCTGATACCCTGGATGCACCGTTTGAAATGCCACAAGGTCTTGAAGCAATTGTCGTAGCTCAACAAAGTCGGTTTGCGACAGAGTGCCGTCACCAGGATACAACGATTTGCGGTCTACCCTAAGTCTTGCCGCAACACTGTCTATCGTAGACCGCATGATAAACAGGTGATTCAGGCGCTCCACGGTTTCGAATCGAATATAATCGCCTGACATTGCCCGTAGCCTGATAAGCGCTTCTGCGAGCGTCAGGCCTAAATGAAGAATATAGGCATCGTATGGCTGAAGCAGTAAGTCCGCATCAGGCACTTCAGATCCGTGAGTATGCTTGCAGCGAGCCAAGTATGTTGCATCAATCCATTTCTTGAGGCCAACCCAGAACTCCTGTCTGAGGGGCTCATTTTTGAGTTCATTCTTGAAGGAGTCTAGCATGTACTGATCTCTACTGGTGGCTGGAGGAAGCGGGAACGGGAAATGAAAGTAAGCCTCGAATCCAGACCACAGGGTTTCGACGTCATCAATAGGAAGGGAGAAAAAGGGGGTCTCAAAACGTGCTCTGTGGAAGTGCGACAGGCTAGTTATGATCGAGTTCTCCTTGGGTTTCTTCAGCTCGGCATCGAAATAATCCAGAATCGGTTGAGGAATGCCGGGGCTGAGTCGGATTGGGTACGTATACGGAGACGGATGCATTCTGCTTGTGCTGGGAGTCCCAATTGTTCGACTAAACTTACCGATCCTAACGAAGTACGGGTCAGGACCTTGTTGGTCAAGGATCGGCCAAGACTCAAATACCCAGCAGTCTGCGGCACGTGTTCGCTGTAACCATGTGATAGATGAGAGACTGACAACAATGTCGCGGAGTTCTGCCAAGGTAGCCGACTGTCCATTATCGCGGGACAGGATGGAGGCCCTGGCGCCGACAGGCTTGCCCCTTTGATCAACGTAGGCAATTGTCAGTGGTGTATAATCCTTGCCAATTTTAGACAGCCAGTTGGCTGGAGTGTTTGACCATAAGGTAAATCCATTGATGGTGATGTCCTTGGTTGTGCGGACATACGGCAAGATTGCGACATTTCTGGGGACCTGCATGATAGGTAACTCTTCGGTCAATAGAGTTGAGGGAAAGCGACTCTCGATGCACTACAAAACTGGGCGACGCGGGACTTGGCCACTGTGAAGCTGGTACTAAGGAAATTTCGCGCATTGTAGAGCCAAGGTTGAGCAGCGATGCAAGCTCTTCGCTAATAGGCTCAGTGAAGCTGCCTACCCTATGTGAGCCGTTCAGGCTTGCCGAATCAGCTTGAGGATTGCTGCACTCTCACTCTTCCCCCGCCCAATATCACGCCGGGCGGGGCGCCGCTTGAGCCGGGGGGCCTCCGGCTCGCGGGCCACGCGCTCTAGGAGCGCTTCTAGACTCTTCGCGCAGATCATCGCGGCTCTGCCCACCTTCGGCCCGCGTCGTAGCGCTCCGCTCCTCAACAGTTCGAAGATCCGCGAGCGCCCGCAGCCAAGTAGGGTCTGCGCTTCCTCCACCGAGACAGCCCGCGCCCGCGCAGCTTGAGCGGGGGCGGCGTTGCTGATCTTCGTGTGGATCTCGTTGACGGACTCGCGCAGCCCCCGCAGCTCCTCGTAGATGGCCCGCAGGATGTCGTCCTGTTCGTTGCCTTGCCCCTTCACGGCTGAAACTCTCCCGACTGCTGACGGTGGGGCGCCGCGCGCATGTCACCAGGACGCGCGACGCCATGCCGTGAGAGGCCAGAGGCCGTGAAGCCTTGGAGGCGAGCCGCGCGCACTCCGGGGGCACGGAGAGACGATGCGCTGCGGGTGCCGTTCACAACGGCCCGCCCCATGTACCGGGGGCCGCCGTCGTGTCTCACTGCACGGGGCGCGTTGTCTCGCGTCCCGCCGTGCACCGTCAACGCGACTGGCCGCGTTGGGCACTCCTGGGCAGGCTTGGCCACCGCTGGACAGGTGCGGGCGCGTGCTGCCCACCTGGGAAGCGCGGGCGCACGTCGTGTCCGCTGTGGGGTGGTTCGTGTGGCGTGACTCATGCCGCCCACGGTGCCCAAACCCGGCGCGCTCGGACATTGGGCAAGATCAGGCGTATTCAGGCGGATCCAGGCGGATCCAGGCAGATCCCTACAATCTCCGCGTTTCACGCTGGAGCACGCACGGACACCAGACAAGCGCGGCGCGGTGGAGAGCGCGAGGACTGCGGGCAGGGTCGCGGCGGAAGTGATCAGCCCGTGGAGCACGCCTGCGCCGGGCAGGGGCCGCCCCGGTGCGTGGATCAGGCCAGGACGGCGGGCAGCGTTGGCGCTCGCCAGCCCTGGCCACAAGCAAAGCAGAAGGGAGACAGCGAAAGCGCCAGCACGCGCGGCGCGTCCTGGCGTGACTACCGGCGCCGCCTGGAGTGACCAGCGGCGCGCCCCGGCGTTTTCGCTGGCGTTCTCGCTGGCGTTTTTCCCGGCGTTGAAACCGGATTTCGCGGCGTTTTTCCCGGCGTTGTCACCGGATTTCCCGGCGTTCTCACCCGGCAGCCAACAACGGCGCATGAATGCGCCGCACATGGAGGGTTGCCCCTCCTGGGAGTCGATCCCGACCATCACCTAACCCGCCCTTTCAACTCACCGAACAGCCCACAACGACCCGGGCAGAAGTGACATAGAGCAACGGCGGGTGTCCAGGTCACGGACGCAACGTGACAGCAGATCGGCAAGCGTGCAGACGGGCAAGCAAGGGCCA
Organism: Hyalangium sp.; assembly: GCF_035629615.1. Lineage (GTDB taxonomy): Bacteria > Myxococcota > Myxococcia > Myxococcales > Myxococcaceae > Hyalangium. The sequence continues at coordinate 15,672 of NZ_DASPHO010000237.1, forward strand.
ATGCGCGCGGGCGGATCAACCGCCGTGCGGCGTGGCGGAATCGGTGGCCGTGTCGCGGGCGCGGCGCTGATGCGGGGCTGACAACGGGACTTCTGCGGGACTTTCTCCGGCGCCACGCCCGGCGCCACGGCCGGGGCCACCCCGGCGCCACCCCGGCGCCACCCCGGCGCCACGCCCGGCGCCCCCGGAACCCATGAAGGCCCCACCCCGGCGGATTACGCCCCACTACGGCGCCCACCACGCCACCCCCGGGGCCGCCACGGCGGCAATTCGGGATCGTCACCAGGGACGCCACCGGGGCGCCCGGTGAAGCCTGCCCGCGTCCCGGCTTGCCCGCTGGCAGACGGAACCCACCTGCACCCCCGCTCGCCTGCTAGGCCGGTGGAGTGCTCCGACGCGGGAAGGTGGAGCAACGCGCTAGATGCAACCCGGCGCCAAGTCGCCGCGCCCAGCTCGGGCAGCGCGGCGCCCTTCCACAAGGGCGGCGGAATTGGCTGCGCGGCGCCTTTCAGAACGGCGGCGCGAATGGCAGCGCGGCGCCTTTCAGAACGGCGGCGGAATTGGCTGCGCATGGCCATCGTGCGCCGGTCCAGCTCGAAGCGCGGCGCCCTTCCGCAACGGCGGCGGAATTGGCAGCGCGGCGCCATCGTCGCCGCGTCCAGCTCGGCCCGGGGCGCCCCCCGTTGAACAGCTCCAGCTCGGGCCGGTGGCTGACGCCAGAACGGCAGCCATGGTCGCCGCGTCCAGCTCGGGCCGGTGGTGCGCGCGTCGGACAGCTCCAGCTCGGCCCCGGTGGCGCGCGCACGTCGGACAGCTCCAGCTCGGCCCGTGGCGCGCACGTCGGACGGCTCCAGCTCGGCCCCGTGGCGCGCGCACGTCTGACAGCTCCAGCTCGGCCCCGTGGCGCGCGCACGTCTGACAGCTCCAGCTCGGCCCCGGTGGCGCGCGCGTCGGACAGCTCCAGCTCGGCCCGGTGGAGTGTGCCAGGAGACGCGCGGCAGCCTCCTTCAGCGTGGAGAGTCGCGCCCGCCGATCACCGGGAAGCGCTCATAGGCCCGATTGAGCGCGTCTAGGTGGGCGGGGTTGTCATAATCGAGCGGCGCCTCCGTGAGCTTCACAACCCATCCGCCCGACGGCGTGCGCCGCGCCCGCGTGAGTAGTTCGGCGTCGCGAGCAGGATCCGGGAACCCGATGGCCTGCGCGGCAGCAGCAGACCAATAGTTCACCCACCCGAGGAAACAGGGAATCTCAGGCGCGGGGAGTTTTTCTGGAAGATTGAGCATGGGAAGCCCACGGGGTGAGCGCTCCGGTCCATCAGCGGAGCGGCGAAACTGCTCCCCGACTTCCGAGCCGTAACTATACCGGGACGCATGCCCCCAGAACGCGCGCGCCCCCTCCGCCACGGCCTCAAGCATAGCCACCGCTGCCGAGATAACGGCCTCGTCTAGCGGCAACTCCGCATAAACGTCGAGTTGCGGCTGACCGCCCGGGCTGAGGAGTGCTGGGCTCTGTCTCCCCGAAACCGTCACGGGGTAACTCTCGTCCCCGTTGCACAGAAGAGGGATTCTCCCGTCCTTAATCCTTTCTATGAGCCACGCGTCGCGCTGCGGCAAGGCGATGGGGCGCCCGCTCTCGGAGATCCTCCATGCTAGGCGCAAACCGGGAAGGGCCTTTTCCATCCCTTGGATGACATCGAGCGCGCGGCCGTCTTTGCCCACGAGCGCAGGCGCGTAGACGATGAAAACGAGGACTCTAGGCATGGTCATCGTGTGCACCCCGTGACAACGACATGGAGGGTGGGAATCCGGGCGATCAGCGCGTCTTTGTGCGCTTGCGTGCTCACCCCAACGACGAAGTCGTAGCCACAGGCCCGCGCAGCGGCAAGTTCCTTGGTCAATTGCTCCACCTCCTTCTCAAGCTCCCGCCTCCGGATAAAGTCAGGGTAGGTGTCAAATCGGTTGGTCTTGATCTCCCACAGCACGCGCACGCCGACTTGCAGCGCATCGAAGCGCTCACCGCCCACGAATACGTCCATGCCGGGGTAGAGGTTGGGCGGAAACTTATCGGCGCACTCGTTATGCGGGACATCTCCGCCCGCGTGCCGCACCGGGATGGGCTCGCACGACGGACGGCGCGGCGTGGTTTCTGGCGGTGGGGGGAAGATGTCTCCGGAGGGGGAGCCCTTTGGCTTGGGCGTTCGCTTCGCTAACGGTTCCTGAGCGGGCTGCGTTTGAGCCTTGGGCTTCGCGCGCTCGCGGGACGCGTTCCGTTGATAAGCCTCAATCCCCTCCTGGATGGCGGCGGCTACCACCACCGCGCTGATAACAATCACTGCACCGACGACGATCTCGGGTGCCGCGAAAATACAGAGGGCCACGACTGCGGGAGCGGCTGCATCCACCGAGGCGACAGCGCATCTTTTGGTGACATCCCGAAACCTGACCCTGTCGCGGTCGAGAGCATGAAAGCACCGCTCCGCAAGGATCGGCCACTCGTTGGAGGCTTCCCGCACCACGCATTTCCCATCATCCGTCCACGGGTACTGCGCCGCCCGCTGAAGGTTGGCGAGTCTCGGACTCGGGGGACGCGGGTCCTCCAACTCTCCCGGGCTCGGATCCATCGTGGCGCAGGCCGAGAGCAGGATCAGGATCAGGGGGGCGCTGCAAGTTCGCGCACGCATGGCCACGTTCTTTCAATCAAGCGAGGTGCTGCGGGTCACGGCTGCGGTTCTCCGCTGGAGCATATCAGCACGCCCCAACAGCGAGAGCCGATGGAGGAGCGCGCGTCCGACAGCGCCAGCTCTGGCCAGTGGCGCGCACGTCGGACAGCTCCAGCTCGGGCAGGTGGCGCGCTCCAGGGTGGCAGCCATCGTCGCCGCGTCCAGCTCGGCCCCGTGGCGCGCGCACGTCGGACAGCTCCAGCTCGGCCCCGGTGGCGCGCGCCAGGACGGCAGCCATCGTCGCCGTGTCGTATCTGTTCGCCGTGCCCCCTCCCCACGCTGAGCCGAGTTCGCCCGCTCCGTTGGGTTCTCCCGACAGGTGGATACCTTGGACGCTCTGTCACAACGGGGACGGCGAACTCTTACGCCTTCTGCGCATTCGCCTATAGACCCTCAAGTCTTTCCGCGCCGACTCAAGCACTTCTTCTGGAGAGCCCTTCTTGGCTCGCGCTCCTTGCAGAGCACGCTTCACCACTTCGACGCTCGTTTTACGGCAGAGGTTTCCGATCAGTTCTTCCAAGTTTGCTGGGCGCTCTCCCACTTCTTCGTCCCACCATTCCAGGAGTCTTTCGATCTGCACCTTCAGCCCGAACTCTGCTGGATCGGTCACCTTTTGCAGAGGCGGGGCTCGGACCTGGGCCATGTTCTGCTTTACGCGCTCCAGCACGTCCTCAGAGTCTTGCAATGCGTCGTCTTGAGCTGCCCGTCGCAACGCGTCCCATACAATTTCGACGGGGAGGCTTTTAAGAAAGAGCCCCAATGTGCTGTCCAGGTCCGCTGGGAACTCTCCAACCTCGGCGTCCCACCATGCCTCCATCTCGTCAAGTGCCTCTCGCCGCGCGGCCTTGCCCAGTTGCACTCCCGTCTTCACCTTCTTCTGTGCCATGGGCGCCCAACATAACGGATGGGCGGGCCCCTCGCTCTGTCCAGACGGGGGACGGCGAACTCTTACGCCGCGTCCAGCTCGGCCCCAGTGGCGCGCGCCAGGACGGCAGCCATCGTCCCCGCGTTCAGCTCGGGCCCGGTGGGCGCGCGCCAGGACGGCAGCCACCGTCGCCGCGTCCAGCTCGGCCCCGTGGTGCGCGCGCGGTGGACAGCTCCAGCTCGGCCCGGTGGTGCGCGCACGTCGGACAGCTCCAGCTCGGCCCCGGTGGCGCCCGCGCGTCGGACAGCTCCAGCTCGGCCCGGTGGCGCGCGCGGTGGACAGCTCCAGCTCGGCCCGGTGGCGCGCGCACGCTGGACAGCTCCAGCTCGGTCCCGGTGGCGCACGCGTCGGACAGCTCCAGCTCTGCCCCGGTGGTGCGCGCGTCGGACAGCTCCAGCTCGGCCCGGTGGCGCGCGCCAGGACGGCAGCAATCGTCGCCGCGTTCAGCTCGGCCCCGGTGGCGCGCGTCGGACGGCTCCAGCTCGGCCCCGGTGGCGCCCACCTCGGACAGCTCCAGCTCGGCCCGGGTTGAGACTCCCGAGCGCTAAGGGGTGCATTTGTGCGGCAGCGCTGGAAATTCGCCGGTTTTTGAACGGTTCCGCCCAACCTCCCCCATCGTTCCCCCTGCCCCCATGTGCCGGGTAGTTTCTCCTCCCGTCGCGCGGCGCCCCGCTCGCGTGCCTCTAGGAGTCTCCATCCATGGCCACCGTCACAGGCCCCCAGTTGCCCGAGGGGGCGATCCTCTTCTCCCTGGGCGATTTCTCTTATGCGTTCCTCCGAGTGCTGGAGACGACCAACCACGGCGAAACGGTGCTGATCGTGCAGCAGCGCTCACGCCTGGGACCGGAAGGCAACTACATCGCGCGACGGGTGCTGCCCACGTCGCCCAAGCACGATCCCGAATCTCTCGCCAGGATACGCGCGCGGCTTGAGGAAGAGGCGCGGCTGGCCACCTACCTGGATCATCCGAACATCGCCCGGGTTCTGGGACGGGCCGAGTCTCACGGGGTTCTCTACATCCTGTGCGAGCGAGTTTCAGGCACGCGGCTAGACACCATCGAGACAGCCGCGAGCATGCGGGGCGTCTGCCTGTCGGCGGGCTTTGCGCTTCACGTGGGCGCCGAAGTGGCGAGCGCTCTAGACCACGCGCACACGCGCACGGACGAGAAGGGGCGCCCGCTCGGCATCATTCACCGCGACGTGAACCCCGCCCGCATCTACGTGAAGGGTGACGGCTCGATCAGGCTCACGGATTTTGCGCTTGCCCGCTCGCTGCTACCGGGCCGGGTGGCAACCTCTATGCCCCGCCCGCAGGGGGATGCCTTCTACGGCGCCCCCGAGGCACTTCTAGGCGAGCCGATGGATCCGCGCTCGGATCTGTTCGCGCTCGGCTTGGTGATGCTGGAGATCGTCACCGGAAGGGGGCTCTACAGCACGCCCACGCTGCGGGCCTCGGACTTGGAGGAGGCGCTAACGCCCGACGTGCGCGCGAAGGTGGTAGCCGCTCACAACATCGCCACGATTGCCGAACTGCCCGAGCAAGTTGACGACTACATCCTGCGGGCTGCCACGTACACCGCGCAGGAGATAGAGGAACTGACGGAGGATGTTTTCCCCCCGCTGCGCTCTATCCTCCGAACGTTGCTCCAGCGGCGCCCGCAAGAGCGCTACCCGTCAGCGGCAGCGCTAGAGGACGATCTCCGCAAGGGACTGGCCGCGTTGGGCGCGCCCTACGGCGGCCCCGAAGCTATCGCGGAGTTGCGGCGCAACTCGGCAGCCGCCCGCATGCACAAGGACGTGGGCGGCCCCACTGCACAGGATTCCGCGTCCACTACGCGCAAGCTGTCCGCTGATCACGTGATCACGTCCCCGGGTAGCTCCGCGTAGCACTCGGCTCCTTCTCCGCTCTCAGCCCCGCAGCACGCATCGGCATCGCGCCGCGACGGGATCGGCTTGCCTCTGACCTTGGAGGGGGGACAGGCCGATCCCATCGGAGCGCGCGCCACTGGCCACACCGAGGGGGATCGGCGTGGCCAGTGCGAAGCGACTGGGGGCGCCCTGCATCCTGGGGGCGCCCCTGGTCGCGGCAGTTCACCGCGCCCAGTGAGCTGATCGGCTGCCTGCCTCTCTCCCTGTCATGCGCTCCCGGCTTGGGTCGTTCGTGCTGGTGTGGCGCGCGAGGTTCCGACGATGAAAGGCCACCAGACAGCACGGCCCGCAGAGGGCCTCTCCCGGCGCAAGTCCCGCAGTCGGCGTCCCCTGCTTCCTCGGGACGCGAAGCGCCAAGGGCAACGGCTCGGGGCAACGCTCGGAAGGGCCTTGCGAGCGGCGCGGATGCGCGCGGGGCTCACTCAGACCGAGATTGCCGAGAGCGTCGGCATTGCTCCCGAGGTGTTCGGGCGGATGGAGCGCGGGAAGATGCTTCCCAGCGTGCCCACGCTGTTCCGGCTGTGCGTGGCCCTGCGAAGTGGCCCGCACGAGCTGATGGGCTTTGCCCCCGTGGCCAGCCTGCCTCAAGCGGCACAGCTCGAAGTGCCGCCCGAGCTGGCGCCCACGCCCGAAATGCGGCGCCTGCTGCGCCTGCTGGGACGGCTTCAAGGGCTACAGCTCAAGCTGATCCTGCGGCTTGTCGTGGCCTTCGTAACGGAGCCCAAGCGCCCCCGGCGCCAGAGGAAGGATCGAGGATGACCACGCCCCCGCAGCAAGACGCCCCGACGATGTTCTACCCCCTCAACCCCTGCGGCCACCTTCGCGGCCCCGGTGGTGGTTGCATCGGCTTCCCCGAGTGCAAGTGCGAGCCTGTCAGCGCGGACAAGCTGGGGGAGTTGGTGCAACGTGCGGGAGAAATCCGCGCGCGGCTCGTGGCCCATCCTTCCCAGGCGGTCACGGGTGAAGGCCGCGCGACCGTCGCGGACAAGCTTGGGGCGGCGGTGAGTCTGGGCGAGTGCCTTAGTGCGGTGCTGGCCAACTTGCTGGAACACAAGGCCATCCTGACGACGGAGGAACAGGCGACGCTGGCCACCATCGGCGCGAACGTGGAGATGCGGGTGCGGGATCTCTGCGACTTCCTGACGACCTGGACAGGTGGAGTCCCTTCCGTGAAGCACGGCCCGTCCTGACGTGCTCCAGAGGCCCCAGGGGCCCAGTTTGCGGGGGACCAAGGGGACCAAAAAAGGACCAAATCCGCTGGACTCGTGCGGACGCGTGTGGACGCTAAGAGGGGCTGATTTTCAGAGGGAAACAGAGGGGAGCGCCATTTTTCAGAGCGGGCCGATTTACCCCCTACACGGCTTCGATTCCCGCCGCTTCCATGCAGAACAATCCGCCGCTCTGAGCCGAGTCCGCTCCTAACGAGGAGGTGCGTATCGCCTGCGGGGACGGAGAGGTTCCGCGCCGCGTCAGGAATCGCCTTCGAACGTGTGGAGAACTCACCGTAAGTGAATACGGGCCTTACGAGACCGTCATCGTCAACATGCTCAACACGTTGCGAGTGATGCTGTTGTCCGCCCTGTCGGCCACGTCCGCGACCGCGGCGTGGGCCGACGCCCCTGTGTCGCCAGTGCCGATCATCGCCGTCGACGCGGGGACCGTCATCCACGTTGACACGAACGGCTCGCGAGTCCTCGCTGACTGCCATGAGGTCAGCGAGCTTCGAATCCTCGCAGGTCCTGAGCGGGGCCAGATCCAGCGCACGTCAAGACCGTGCCAGCTCGGGAGCCTCGTCGTGCACCCGCCCACAGGGCGCTGGGCGCAGGAGGCATTGGTCACTGGCAGCACCGGCCCTAGCCGCACGGTGAGCGTCATGGTGTCTGGCCGCGAGGTCGCCCTGCCCACCGACAAAGCAGGCCGCATCAAGCAAGGCGATCTCCTCATCCTGGGTGACGGCAACGGAGTCGTGGCGGTCACCTCTGGCACTCCGGAGATGTGGACTGCCGATGGGACCTACCGCGAACAGAGCCCCGTGGCGTTCACGCCGGATGGCTCTCGCGTGCTCGTGACCGCGGGCGCTTCGGGACTACGCGACTTCTGGAGTTGGAGCTTCGCTCCTCGGCCCGACGGCGTTCGCGTGCTCCCTTCCGGCATGACCGACAGCGAAGGCAACCACGTGATCAGCGGTGAGCCCCGCATCGTGCTGAGGCATCCCCGCGGTGGCGTCCGCCTTGCCACGCTGGACCCTACGGGCAAGCGGCCGTGGAAGGTCGGCTCTCCCTTGAGACAGGAGCGCCGCGGGCTGCTGACGCCCCTGGTGCTCGGGGAGACGATGGTCTTCTATCGCGAGGGCGCGTGGCCGCCAGAAGGAGCTGGCTGCGATGAGTCGAATCCCGGCACCTACCGGCGCCTCGAGCTGAGCACCGGCCAGGAGCGGGTCTGGCGACGTCACGAGGGAGAGTGCAGCACGAGAGACTTCGTCGCGGCAAGCTTGCTCCGGCGGACCGTGTATTTCCTCGAGGGCCACATCTACCGCGGCTTCCGTCTGTTTGAGTACGACCTCGCTCGCGACGCGACCCGCGAGATAGAGCTTGAGGGGGTGTCCAAAGTACTCGACATCAGCGCGGATGGACGGATGCTCCTCGTGCTCACGTACAGCGGGCTCGTGCTGCATGACGTCGTCGAAGGGAGCTCGACCAGGCTGACAGGAGTGGCGGGCGCCACCCGTGCGCGGCTGCTCGCTCTGCCTTGAATACAGATTTCGCCGGCGCGCCCTTCCCATGGCGTCACTCCGTTTCCTTCGAGTCCGCCTGATCCGTCCGTCTGTCAGAGGGATTCTGCCCGCGACTCCACCTGTCGCTGAAGAGCACCCGCTCCCAGTCTAGAGGAGGTCCGGTGCGCATCGGACGGATCACTCCGCCACATAGAGTTCGCCGCTGCGGCCGACGTTGCCCGGCGACAGAGGTGGTTCGAAGGAGAAGCCTCCTGGCGCGCCGCGCTGCGCCGCTTCCCGCTGGGGAGCCACCGCTGAACCCGCACTGGCGCCTTCATCGTCCATCGTCCGTGGAGAGGCCCAGCGCCATGATGGCCAGTGTCCCCAGGCCGCAAAGCCCGCACGACGCGCCGGCAGCGATCAACCCCCAGACGAGCAGCTTGTTGGTCTTGGCCATGGCGGCTCACGATAGTGGATCGCGGAGAGGCACCGCAGCATCAGGGATGCAGCTTCTCGTGCCGGGCGAGCATCTTGACAAACTGAGCGATGCGCCTGGCGCGGGTCTCAGGTTTCTTCGCAGTATGGATCCGGAACAGCACCGCGTAGCGGTTCGCCGAGTTGAGCGTGGCGAAGAAGTCGGCTGCGTGGGGGTTCGCGGTGAGCGCGGCCGCCAGATCCTCGGGCACGGCCATGCGGCTCTGCGAGTCGTAGGCCGCCTCCCAGCGTCCGTCTCGCTGCGCGCGCTCGACCTCCGCGAGCCCTGACGGTTTCATTTTGCCGGCCGCGATGAGCGCCAGCGCCTTCTCGCGGTTGATCTTGGACCAGATGCTCTTGGGGCCGCGGGGCGTGAACTTCTGGAGCCACGCCGTGTCGTCGAAGGCCACCTTCTGGCTATCGATCCAGCCCCACGCGAGCGCCTCCTCCAGCGCCTCCGCGTAGGTGATCGACTCGATCCCCGAGGCCTTCTTGGCGAGCTTCAGCCACACGCCACGTGAAGACGCATGTTTCGAGGCGAGCCAGTCGGCCCACGCGCGCGGCTGCGCAAAGGACGCGATCGGTATCTCTCCCCCGGCAGGCACCTTCTGCGGTGGCTTCTTCGTCTGCGTCGCCTTCTTCGCGGCCTTCTTCTTCGCGCTCATCCAGCCCCCATGTGTCACGGGGGCAATACCACGCATCGCGGAGCCTGGAGGAAAGGGGAAAAGGGACCGGGCCACTGGACCCGACCTCCTCGCTGTGCTCTCCGGCAGACATCTCGAACCTCGAGGGGGACGCGCTCGGGTTCCGGTACGTGGTGAGACGCCTGTCTGGGCAAGAGCATCTTCGAGAGCGTCCAGCGCCGAGGAGCGGCAAGGAGCTCGCCGTCGTGGAGATTCCCCCAAGCCATGCCACAGACCGGCTGGTGCTGGATGCCGAGGGAGGACTGTGGCTCGAGGACGGGACGGACTACCTGGGCGAGCGGCTCCAGAGTGGCTTGCGCCTTCTGCCCTCGGGGAAGCTCGAGTCGCACGTGCGCTCGTGCCTGGATCAGACGCTCGTGCGGCACGTGGCGGGTGTCGAGCTGGAGGTCACCTCCTCCTACGTGCGCCGTGGGGACAGGGCCCTGTCACTGCCTCTGGACCCCGAGACGCGCAGACCCGCCTGGGTGAGGGCAGGACCCGCCTGGGGGCGCCGGTTGCTCATGCGGCACCACGGAGAGCACCTCCCCCAGCCGGCGAGGCAGGTGTGGCACGCAGTGGAGCTCGACGGACTGCTCTGATAGCCGCAGTCGAAAACCTAGATCGGCATGAAGACCTTGAAGCCGCTGCGGCCGCTCGCGCCCAGGGTGTTGCTCTCCACGAAGTCGCTGTAGGAGCTGCGGCCGTCGCCCGAGGTGATAGCGGTATGGCCGTAGATGCTGCCGAGGCGGGTGGAGGTCTTCTCCCAGGTGAGCACGAGGCCGGGGATCTTCAGCGCTTCGGCAAGCGACAGGTTCACCTGCTTGAACTTGTTCCTCGGCAGATTGTTGTCGATCTGGTTGCCGTTGCCCCACACCTTGATGCCGTAGGTGTTCTGAATGGCGCGGCTCACGCCCGTGGCGCAAAGGCCCTGGCTCGAGTGGCCACCCATGCTCAACGCCACCGAGCGGGCGTTGTTGGCGAGAGCGGAGTTGCCGTGCACGCCACCGGTGCCGGGGGTCGTGGGCGTGCCGCCCACCGTGATGCCGAGCTGGCTCCAGGTCTTCGGCCCGACGACGCCATCGGCGACCAGGCCCTTCGCGCTCTGGAACGCTTTCACCGCTGCGGTGGTCTTCGGACCGAACTGGCCATCCGCCGCACCGGCATTGAAGCCGAGCTGATTGAGCCGGTTCTGAAGCGCGGTCACCGGAGCGCCACTTTGGCCCTGCTTGAGCGTGGGACCGCTACCGCCCGGAGCTGCGGTCAGCTTCGCCCACGTCTTCGGCCCCACGATGCCGTCGGCGACGAGGCCCTTCGCGCTCTGGAAGGACTTCACCGCGGCGGCCGTCTTCGGACCGAACTGGCCGTCGACCGCGCCCGGCGAGAAGCCCGCGTTGGCCAGCGCCTGCTGAAGGGTCTTCACCGACGCGCCGGACGAGCCGAGCTTCAGGGTGGGCTGCGCAGGTGAACTCGCTGCGGAGATGTTGCTGCGCGGGGCGGCGGAGACACGCATTTCCAGATCCTCGTAAAGTGTGACAGTCGGGAGGTTATCGACCTCAGGGGGCTGAAAGTTGCGGAGCTCGGACGAATAGGGGTGTGTTGAGAGGCAGAGGAGGGCAGCTGACGAGTGCCGGAGAGCCGAGTGCGACGTCGGTGAGCCCACCGCGCAGCCCTATAGGGTAGACGCCTGCTCAAGCCGCCCTGCCATGAGGAGGCGGCAAGAGATGGGCCACTGCTGCTGTGGACTCAAACCCACGAGTTGTGGGGTGGCCCCCGTGCCGGGGCCAGCCTCCCAGGCTGCGAGGGCAGTCCCAGGTGCTCCAGAATGGCACGTACCCCACCGGGAGCCGTCAGATACGCCAGCACCCGGCGCCTGCCTCCACACCTGCCGCACGCGAACACGTCTAGCGCGAAGCTGCTGCGTAGCAGCCCGGCCCAATCCAGCCGCGGCGTGCGCTCCTTGGTCGGCTCCTGCCTCGCCGCTGCTAAAGGCGGCTCAATTGCCTCTTCCGGCTTCGGCTCTGCCCCCGCTTGAGGGAACTCCGCTCCGGCCTCACTCCCAACTCGTCCGACTCGACCTCGCGACCACCGCCGAGCACGGCACCTCTCCCTCCTCAAGCCCCGGCTGCACGTCGCTGACCGGACGGATACCCCCAAGGGGGCTGCGAGGCCTCTCCACCGGCCTGGCGCACAGCCCACACGTCCCCTCAGCGGCCCTCCTCGGCCCCTCTGCACCAGCCCTCACCCTCAACAGGCCTCCCATTCGCCCTATGCGTTATGCGTGAAACCTTTCAGGCAATACGGAGAGTGTTGACCGAGTCACCAGTGGTGATGTAGGCGGGTGCAATACCGTCACCACCCAGCAGAAAGGGCAGCCTCCAGGAAGCTGGCGCGGGACGAAGCCCATGCCATCGCATGGCATCACTGAGAGGGGAGTCGATGTACCGGCCTGCACTTGTCTGTCTCATGGGTCTGGGACTCGTAGTCGCTGCTGCGCGTTGCGGCACCAGCGTGGTGGAAGAGGGGCCCGCGCTGCTCACAGAGCAGTCCGCATTGGCAGGGACGTGGCAGGCGACGGGGGCCATGCCCCAGGCGAAGCGTTACCACGCCGCGACGGTGCTGAGCTCCGGCAGGGTGTTGGTGACGGGCGGTTGGGGCAGTGGCTTTCAGGCCTCGGCGGTGGTGTACGACCCCGCGACAGGAACGTGGTCCAGCGCCGTTTCGATGGCGACGGCACGGCAGGCGCACGTGGCCGTCCTGCTGCCCACGGGCAAGGTCCTGGTGGCTGGAGGGGAAAACAGCGCCGGAGTCCTAGGGACAGCGGAGGCGTACGAACCGGCGTCTGGGAACTGGACGGGGGCTGGGAGCCTGACCCAGGCGCGCGCGTACGCGGCCGCCACGGCGCTGCCCTCGGGAAAGGTGCTGGTGGTGGGCGGGTCGACGTCTGGCGGCGCCCAGCGCACGGTGGATGTGTATGACCCAGGCCCTGGGACGTGGAGCGCGGGAGCCCAGCTGCTGACGCCGAGGCGGAGCCACACTGTGACGGTGCTGGGCAACGGGAAGGTGCTGGTGGTGGGAGGGTGGAGTGGGGGAGCGGCGCGGGCGGCGGAGGTGTACGACCCGGCGACGAACAGCTGGAGCGCGACGGGTTCGCTGAGCACGGCGCGGCAAGACCATACGGCGACGCTGCTGCCCTCGGGGAAGGTGTTGGTGGTGGGCGGGCGTAACAGCAACGGAGCGTTGGCGAGCGCGGAGTTGTATGACCCGGCGACCGGGACGTGGAGCGCCGCGGGGACGATGGCGGGGGCGCGAGCCTCGCACACGGCGACGCTGGTGGGGAGCAAGGTAGTGGTGGCCGGAGGAGACACAGGAACGTGGGGTACGGGCCTGGCGAGCGTGGAGGTGTACGACGCGACGGCGGGGACGTGGACGACGACCGGCTCGATGATCGGTGCGCGCAGCTTCCATGTGGCGGCGTTGCTGAGCGCCAGCAACCAGGTGCTGGTGGCGGGAGGGCACGCGGGCTCGGTGTCAGCGACGGCGGAGCTGTATGACGCCGGCGCACCGCCAAACCCATGCACCAACACCTACTACCGTGACGCGGATGGGGATGGGTACGGCAATGCGGCGGTAAGTACCCAGGCGTGCTCCGCGCCAGCGGGCTACGTGACCAGCTCCTCGGACTGCAACGACGGCAATGCCAGCGTGAAGCCCGGCGCCACCGAGGTGTGCAACGCGGTGGACGACAACTGCAATGGCACCACGGACGAGGGAGTGGGCACCACCTACTACCGGGACGCGGATGCGGATGGGTACGGTAGTGCCTCGGTGAGCACCCAGGCTTGCTCCATGCCGGCGGGCTACGTGTCCAACTCCAGTGACTGCAACGACGCCAACGCCAGCGTGAAGCCCGG
>NZ_DASPHO010000238.1:0-10956 GCF_035629615.1 Hyalangium sp.
CGGGAAGCGTGATGCCCCGGATGCTGAGCCCAGACGCGGTCAGGTTGTTGATGTGGAGCGGCCCGACGCCGGTGTTGTGGATCGTGGCGCGACCCCACTGGGAGCCATAGAGCACCATCGTGTTGAGCGGCTCGACGACCTCGAGCTGGCCAGCGAATGCGTTGCACGTGAGGCCCATCGAGACCGGCGCGCCGGCATCGTGCTGGAGCGTCAGCGTGCCGGTGTGCGTCCCGGTCGTGGCCGGCGCGCACACGACCGCGACACTCTGGCTCGCGCCCGGCGCGACCGTGTACGGGATCGGCGTCGAGAGTTGGAAACCGGGACCGGTCAGCGAGCCGAGGCCGGAGTCATGGCTCCTTTCCCTCGGGGCTGATGAGGTTCAGGATGTTCCCGTCTGGATCCTTGAACCAGGCGACCTTCATCCCGGACGAGACATGGATCTCGCCCTCCAGCCGCATGCCGGGCATGTCGTAGTGCTCGAAGGTGACGCCCTTGGACTGGAGATCCTTTACCGCCTCCTCGATGTTGCCCACCGTCCAGGTGACCGCCGTGGCCTGGTTGGTGCCCGCGTAGTCCGAGCGGTAGACGTTCACGGTCGAGTTTCCGCTCTGGTACACGACCACCTCGCCGCCCTCCTCGTGGACGGGCTTCAACCCGAGCGTCTCCTCGTAGAACTTCCTCGCCTTGCTCAGATCCTTCACCGCGAGGTTGGCGACCGCGTCCTGCGCGGCGATCGGCTCGTCCGTCGGCGCCCTCGAGACGCGGTCACGACCGAAGGGATCTCCGACGAGGGATTCGGTGTGCAGCGCGCACCGCCATTTTCCGTCTCGGCGCACCCACGTCGACGCGTCCGCGGCCTCGAGGGTCAGCGGTTTTCCCTCGACCTTCATCTCCTCCTTCACCTTGTACGCGACGACCGCCACGTCGGGGCTGAGGAAGCGCACCGCGGGCTCGCCGAGGAGCTCATACCGGTGCAGCTTCCACCGCTCGCTCTTCATCATCTGCGCAAACTGGTCTCGCTCGATGCTCGCGTATCCCTGGGCCCCGGTGACCACGCAGCGCTCATCCGTCAGCTCCATCGCCGCGTCGACATCCTGCGCCTGGATGGCCCGCCAGTAAGCGTGCTCCAGGTTGATGATCTCCCGCTCTCTCTGTGCCTGTTCCATGATCTCCTCCCGGACCTGTCACGATTGGCACGGGCAGCTCTGTAGGGAGGAAGCCGTCGAGCGAGCCCAGGCAGCCACGGCCCCTCGACTTGGAGACTTGCGGCGCAGACCCGCGCTCTCGCCGGAGGCCTGCGGCGCCTGCGGGGACCCGCTGAGCAGGCCGCGGAGGCAGTGCCAGGTGCTCCCCAATGGCTTTTTAACGGACCACTCTGCGGCATCTCGTCTTCCTCAAGCCCCCCACCGTCTTCATCCAGCCCCACACCTCTTCAATGAGCTTGCGTTTGCGTTGGCTCACCGCGTAGCCGCTGGCCCTCGTCGTGCGCCGCACCAGCGAGATGCCGGAGTGAGTTCGATCATCGACGCCTAACATCCTCGATGACTTCGGCCCGGCTCCCCGGGAGAAGTTGACCCAGACCCACTTATGCTCAGGGTCGAGGGTCGTCTATGTGTCGAAGTCGAAATCGACTGCTGGTTGCTGGTGGTGGTCGGTGCGCTGCAAAATACGCGCGATGCCACGTTCGGTCATGGGGGGTTCCTGGAAGCAACGAATCGATGACTGCGTGACGCGCCTGCGCGCGACCCCGGGTGTCGAGCTCACCGAGGCCAGACTCGGCAAGCCGTGCTCTGCGACGGCCCTCGCCAAGGCGAACGAGCTCCTCGACGGTGGCCTCGGCAAGACCTTGACCGCGCTGTATGGCGAGGTCGACGGGATCAGCAGTCGGTGGACCGGTGGCGGCGAGGCCGGTGAGGTCGGCGTGCTGCCGCTCGCGCAGATGGTCGGCAAGGGTTCGCCGACGGCGGCCGCCGCCGATCTTGCTCGCGCCATGAACGATGCGCTGCCCGGATGGGAGCACCCGGCGTTCCTTCCGAAGGCGCCGAAGACCTCCGCTGCCACGTCCGCGAAGCCCGCGCGGGTGTCGAAGGGCGCAGGCAAGCCCATCTCGCGCGACCCATAT
Organism: Hyalangium sp.; assembly: GCF_035629615.1. Classification (GTDB taxonomy): domain Bacteria; phylum Myxococcota; class Myxococcia; order Myxococcales; family Myxococcaceae; genus Hyalangium. Next base: position 2,123 of record NZ_DASPHO010000238.1, read on the forward strand.
CCGGCGATCGACGAGCCGCCGTTCATCTTCCTCGAGCAGGTCTACAAGAGCGAGGATGCGGCGCCCGAGCGCGTCGCCTTCTCGCCCAATGGGCGCAGCGTGGTCGCGATCGGCCACGGTCACTTTCACGTGATCGACCTCGGCACGCGCGAGATCCGGTGGCGCGTCCCGCTCGGAGCCCAATTGCTCGCGGCGACGCACAGTAACGGCCTGCGCGTCTGGCGGCTCTAGACTTCGAACAGCGGCACTCGGCGGTACTGAGGGCCGTTTGCGAAGCATAGGGTTTTCCCCCAGGCACGCGACGCTTGCCTGCCTACTCTGAAAGTGAGGGGATGCCTCCCAATGGCACCCATCCCCTCAACTGCAACTCGGAGACGTCACATCATGCGCAACCCCTTGGTCCTGATGGTTCTCACACTGGTCGTCGGCTGCGCCACGACGCCGTCCGCGTCAGAGAACGCCGAGCGTGTTGACCTCATCATCGAGCACGGCACCGTCATCCCCATGGTCGGCCCGAACCTCAGCGACGGAGCGGTTGCCGTGCGCGACGGGGCCATCGTGGCTGTCGGGCCCACGGCACAGATCGCGTCGGCCTACACTGCCGCGGATCGCATCGATGCTCGAGGGATGGCCGTTCTTCCCGGCTTCGTCAACACGCACACCCACGTTCCGATGACGTTGTTTCGTGGCATTGCGGATGACCGCGACCTGATGGACTGGCTTCAGCAGTTCATCTTCCCCGCGGAGAAGAACAACGTCGACCGGGAGTTCGTGAAATGGGGCACCCGCCTCGCCGCCGCGGAGATGATTGCCAGCGGTACGACGACGTTCGCCGATATGTACTACTTCGAAGCAGACATCGCCCGCGAGACCCGCACGGCGGGGCTTCGCGCGGTGCTCGGTGAAACGCTGATTGATTTCCCTGCTCCCGACAACAAGACGTGGGACGAGGCGATCGCATATAGCAGAGCATTTGCCGCGGAGTTCAAGAACGATCCCCTGATCACGGCGGCGCTTGCTCCTCACGCGCCCTACACCGTGTCAGCCGATCACCTGAAGCAGGTCCGCAGCACCGCCACGGAGCTCGGGGCTCCCATCCTGATTCACGTGGCGGAGACGGAGGATGAGCTGCGGCAGGTCGCGGAGCGGTCCGGCGGAATGACACCTGTCGCCTATCTCGACAGCCTCGGGTTCCTCGGCCCCGACGTCGTCGCTGCCCACTCGGTGTGGCTCAAGGACTCCGAAGTGCAGACGCTCGCGAGCCGCCGCGCAGGTGTGGCGCACTGCCCCGAGAGCAACATGATGCTCAGCTCCGGAGTCGCCCAGGTGCCAGAGCTGCTTCGCGCGGGCGTGAACGTCGGTCTCGGAACCGACGGGCCCGCGGGCTCGAACAACAACCTCGACATGATCGAAGAGATGGCGAGCGCGGCGCGGCTTCAGAAGGTGACGCGGAAGGATCCCAAGGCGCTGTCGGCCCGGCAGGTCCTCGAGATGGCGACGATCGGCGGCGCTCGTGTCCTGCGGCTCGATCAGAAGATCGGCACGCTGGAGCCGGGCAAGCGCGCTGACATCATCGTCATCAACCTCGCGGAGCCGAAGACCCAGCCCGTCTACTCGGTCGAGTCCGCAGTCGTCTACGCAGCGAATGGCTCGGACGTCATGCACACGATCGTCGATGGCAAGGTGCTCATGCGCGATCGCCGCCTCCTGACGTTGGACACCGCTGAGATCGCGCGTCAGGCCGAGGTCTACCGGCAGAAGGTGCTGCGCAGCCTGAGTCAGGCTCCGTGAGTTCGAGGGGATGCACTGGAGCGGAAGCACGGCTCGCCTGAGACACCGGGCGGGCGGTGCTGTCACGCTGCACACCCCTTACGGGACCACTTCCAGCGCCCACTCATTGCCGACGCCGGTGTTCCACGAGGTGACGCCCTGCTGACTGTCGGGGCGGTGCAGGTACTCGTCCACCGGAGCCGCTGTTCCGTGCCTCGAACCCCGCCGCGTGGCCAGCCATTGCCGACGCATTGACGGGGCCGCTGCCTTTGTGGCTCCATCAGGGGTGCTATATGCACATGCTCTTCCTCCTGACCGCCGTCCTGGCCTCCCACCCCCTGACGTTGGAGGCCTCCGTACCCGCTCAGCTCGAGAGAGGTGCTTCCCTGATGTCCCCTGACTCCCGGGAGGCGAGCTTCCACCTGCTGGCCACGACGCCCTATGGAGAGAGCGTCGATCATGGAATCGGCACCCGTCTCTACATCGAATACCTGAGTGGGCTTGGGATAGGGCTCGTAGGCGTGGTGGTTGGGATGGTGGCCATCTCCGACTACCCGACGCTCAAGGAGGCAGCCCTCCCGGCGGCGCTCGGGATCGTGGGAAGCGCCATGGGAGTGACGTTCGCGGGCTGGGCGCTGGACGGACGTGGCAGAGCTGGCTTCGCCCTGTTGGGGAGCCTCATTGGCTTCGGGGCCCCACTGCTTGTCGGGACGGGCTTCCTTCTGGCCAGTGGTTGCGACACCCAAGCCATCTGGGACTGTGGTGCCGTGGGACCCATGGTCGTCGGCATGTTAATCCTGACCCCCCTTGTAGCCACCACGGCTTATGAGCTCTCGGCGCCCAAGCCCTGGCTGTCCGAGGACTATGCGTCGCGCTCTCCACGCCCTGCGCCTCGGTTCGTTCCCGTGCTGACCCTGGCGCGGCAGGGAGTGGGGGGCACGCTGGGCATTGCCGGCAGGCTGTAATGCGGAAGGCTCTCGCGTGGATCATGGTCGCTGTCCTCCGCTGTGCCGCAGCTCCCGCGGCCGGGCAGGAGTCGCCAGACGCCCGGCTGGAGGAGGCACAGACGGCCTATGACGAGGCCAGAAGGCTCTACGAGCTGGGCTCCTACAAAGAGGCCGAGGCGCTCTACGAGCGCGCGCTCGGGATCGTCGAATCGACTCAGGGCAGGAACCACCCCTCCATCGCCGATCTCCTCAACCACCTTGCTCAGCTGCGGGTGGCCGACGATCGTCTGGACGACGCCCTGCCGCTGTTCAGGCGCGCGTTCGCCATCTCCGAGCTCCGCCTGCGCCGGGAGGCGCTTGACTCCTCCGAGTCTCGCCTCTCCAGCTTCATGTCGCATCTGCGCACCCAGGAGGAGCTGCTCTACGAGCTGGTTCGAGCTGAGCCGGACGATGAGGACGTACGGCGCCTGGTGCTCACCGCCGCGCTGCTGCGCAAGGGCCGCTCCGTCGCGGAGACGGCCGACACCTCGCGCATCATCTACCGGCGCGTGAGTGATCGGAACCGTGGCGACTTCGAGCGGCTCCGCGACCTGCGCAGCCAGCTGGCCAGCCTGTCGCTTCAGGGGCCCGGCTCGCTGAGCCCGCTCGAGTACCGGCAGCGCCTCAAGGCCCTCGCCGAGCAGGGCGATGCGCTCGAAGCGAGCCTGGCCATGAGATCGGCGCCCCTGCGCTCGCTGATCACGCTGCCCCCTCCCGAAGAGATGGTCGACCGCGTCGCGTCGGCCCTCCCGTCGGACAGCGCCCTGGTCGAATTCATCGCCTACACGGATCGTTCGATCCTCCGCGAGCCCGGTACCCGGGAGCCGCGGCGCTCTCAGCAGCTGCGCTACCTGGTGCTGGTCCTCTTCAAGAACGGGCGTACCAGCGCCCTCGACCTGGGACCCGCCGCGCCCATCGACGACGCCGCCGTGGCGATGCGGGATGCCATGGCCCGCCGCGACGCGACCTTCCTGGACTCCGCCCGGGCACTCCACGGGCGGGTCTTCCATCCCCTGAGGGAGTTGTTGGGCAACACCCGCAACGTCTTCCTTTCGCCGGACGGGCAGCTGAACCTCGTTCCCTTCGCGGCGCTCCACGATGGCCACCAGTACCTGGTGGACCTCTACGACTTCACGTACCTCACCTCCGGCAAGGACTTGCTGCCGCGCGCCCGCGCGGTGGGGCCTTCACAATCGGTGGTCGTCCTGGCCGACCCGGACTTTCATGTCCCAGTCCCAAACTCCCCGGACACGGCGCGGGGGCAGGAGGAGCGCTCCGTCTTCGTCGAGCGCTTCTTCTCCACGCTGCGCGCCGACGTGGCCCGGGGGCCCTGGACACCGCTGCCTGGCACCCGCGGGGAGGCCGAGGCTATCCAGCGCATGTTTCCTCGCGCTGAACTCCTCCTGGGCGCCGAGGCCACCAAGGAGCGCCTGCTGCACCTGTCCGCCCCGGGCGTGCTGCATCTGGCCACCCACGGCTTCTTCCTCGAGGACACGGTCGCACGGGAGGCCACCCGTGCGGTGGGCCACTTCGGTGCGCTGGGGGTGGACGCCCGATCCGCGGCCCCCGCTGATCCGCTGCTTCGCTCCGGCCTCATCCTGGCGGGCGCGAGTGCCCCCGCGTCCAGCGCCCCAGGTGCCGCCGGGCCCCTGCCTGAGAGCACCCTGGTGACTGCCCTGGAACTGGCCGGCCTGAATCTCTGGGGCACCCAGCTAGTCGTTCTGTCCGCCTGTGACACGGGGCGAGGGGCCGTCAAGCTGGGCCAGGGCGTCTACGGGCTGCGGCGGGCCTTCGTCGCGGCGGGAGCGGAGACGGTGGTGATGAGCCTGTGGAAGGTGAACGACGAGACGACACGGGTGCTCATGGAGCGCTATTACCGCAACCTCCTGGCGGGGCAGGGCCGCGCCACGGCCCTGCGCCAGGCGATGCTCGCGCTGCGGCAGACGCAGCCTCACCCCCATGCCTGGGCGCCCTTCATCGTCGTGGGCCAGAATTCCCCGCTCCGCGTGCAGGAGCGGGGCTCTAGAACGCGTTGATTTCAAAAGTCATCGAGCCGGTTGTGCTCGATTGCAGGGGGAGCTTGAGCTCGTTGGACGTTTTGGAAATTGGATTGTACACGAACCCCACGACCTCGCCGACCACCTGCCCTGGATCAGAATTGTTCGCCGCGAGGACAAGGAAGTACTGGCCATTCTCTTCAGCGGTAAACCCCCACGTACCCTCCAACCCGCCGTTGAACCCCTCCTGATGAACGGGCTGGAGCACTCGAGAGATGAGCCTTCCTTCGCCATCCACGACGTAGGCCTCTGGTACCGGCATCAGCTTCTGAAATCCGAGACAATCACAAAAGCTCTTGACGGTGAGGGTGTAGCTCTTGCCGGCAACGACCGCGAACGCGTAGAGCTGATAATATGAAACGTAATATGAATCGGAAGAAGCCCCATCAGACGTGAGCAGGATGTCGTCTGGCTTGTTGAGATTCGTTTTGATCTCCCGGCCGACCCTGACCTTTCTCAGCGGAGACGCCTTGACCGCCTCCTCCAATGTTCGCGCCTTGAGACTCTCCTCCTTGAGGGCCGCATACCTTTGCCCGGGAGTCACACACCCGGACACAGCAACCACCACCGCGAGACACCAGACGAGCTTCTTCATAGGCTCCCTCATGGACAGAGCGGGCAGCAATCAAGCCCCCGTCTCCCATGGATGGAGCCGGCGCCCTGGAAAATGATGCACACGATGCTCACTGAGGCACCCCCGGGGACAGTCAGCACTTGATGATCCGGAAGGGTCTCCAAGCCAGGCGGCTGTTGTAGTTCCCCCAAGCGGGGGCAGAGCCGAAGCCGGAAGAGGCGAGCCCCGCGCCTTTAGAGCATAGGAAGGATGGAAGGGGTGTCCTTATTGAAGTCCGCAGCGACGAGGGAGGAGGAACCGAACCCCGCGGCGTGGTCCACCTTGTCTGCGAACGTCCCGTCTCCTCCCCCGTTTCCCGGCAGGACAGTCACCGAGTTGTTGCCGGTATTGGCGGTGATGACGTCCTGTCGGCCATCGCCGTTCACGTCCGCGAGGGTCATCCTCGGGGCATCTCCCCCTGCGGACAGGGGCAGGCCCGGGAAGCCCACCCGCTGACAGGGAACCGCGGGTGTGGCAGAGGGCTTCGAGACGGGCTGAGCTCCGCGTTGCCGTGAGCTGCCTCCCGAAGCCACCACCATCAGGGTGAGATAGAACCACCGTCGCACGGCTCCTCACCCGCTTGAGGGAACAAGAGTTTCAGCATGGTGTACGTCTGGACGGTGCAGAACCGGCACTCGATTACTTCTCGCTGAAAGGGACCAACGGCGAGGTCGGAACGCGGATTGACGCAACACCCCCTGGGCTCTTCAAACGGGGGCAGACAAACAAGGTCACCTTGCTCGGTGCTTCCATCGGCACGCCCCAGACCCTGAGTGTCAACCGTAGCACGAGAGGCAATGGCCCGGACTGGCACTTGCAGAGCATCAAGGTCGACTGGATCGATCCGAATGAGGTCCCACGGTACAAACAAGCGACCTTCAACACATGGGTCCTGGCGATGAGAGGGGCCTCCCGGTCTCTCTGAAGGTTGCCGGGATTCTTCCTGCCCGAGAGCCTGGGGGATGCGGCCTGACGTCCGAAGGTGACGAGTTCCTCGGTGCGCTGCCGGTGATTCGCCAGCATGGGGCGGCGGGTTCAATTCCCGCCGCCTCAACTTCGTGGTCGACAGTCCACTGGGCGAGGGCGTGTCGTCCTCCACGCGCTTCGACCCGCATAGACAGCCGGGCTCACTCCGAGACTAGCGAGGGGTTGATCAGCAGCTGGGTGGGCGGGGGAGGAGTCCCGCTTGGAGGTGGCTGGGGCGGCCCGCCGATGACCTCGTCCACGGTGCGAACGACGGTGCCGCGCGAGGTGCGTGGGGCCAGCCAATCGAGAAACGCGATGAACGTGGAGCGCGAGATGCAATACGTCTCGGAGGTGGAGCACGTCGTCGGCGAGATCTGGTGGAAGACGATGGGCACCCAACCGCCGCCGGCGCTCTCGGCCCGGAGCACCAGGTTCTGCAGGTAGCTCAGCGTCCAGTCTCGGGTGACCGAGCCGTGCGTGCGGATGGCGTACGCATCCCGGGGCGGGACAGGCTCGGCATAGGGGCTGCTGCTGCAGCTGCCAGGCGTTCGCAAGCCGCCCGACTCCCGGCCTGAGTTGTACCCACAGTCGATGAGGAGCTGGCGGGTTCCCGAGTCCGCATCGCCGAACGGGTAGGCGAACGACTTCACCTGCAGCCCCGCGTTCAACAAGGCGAGCCGGTCGCCGCAGACCTCTTGGCGCTGCGCGGCCGCGCCGAGCGTGGTGAGGCGGGGATGGGAGATTTTATGACCCCCTACCTCGTGACCCGCGGCCTGGAACTGTCGAAGCTGCTCGTACGTGAGAGAGCCGGGCGTCCCCACGCGCCCGCTGTTGGCGTAGAAGGTGCCGCGCATCCCTCGCGCGGCGAGGAGTGGGCCCGCCTCGGCCTGACTGGCCAGGCTGTCGTCGAAGTGGAGCGAGACGATGACCTGCCCGGGCGCGAGGATGAGGGCCTCGGCGGATTCGCGGAGCGAGTCCTCCGGTGTGGGGACTTCCCCCAATCCCTGGCACGCCAGGCCCAGCAGCAAGGACAGGACAGACAGCGAGAGAACGAGTCCTCGCCTGTGCCAACGCACAGGCGGAAGCGGGAGAGGTCTCATGGCGCCCTCGATTTCAAGACTTACCTATCGCGGGCACCTGCGCGATTGCCGGGGGATCCGCGGCATGGCTCGCCGCGCGTTCCACGGCCCCAGGAACTGCAGGCTCTCTTGGGAGTGGCGGATCGCCCGCAGGCTGTATGCCGGGCGCTCATGGGGACCGAAGCCGGAACAGAGCGAGAAGTCCTCAGCCTGGGTGCTTCTTCCGGGAGGTGGAGTCAAGGTGGGAGCAGACCTCCGCGAACACGAGCGCAGCATCCACCACTACATCGAGATCCTTGCGGAGCTGCTCAGTGCTCCGGCCGACGTCCCGGTAGGCCAGATGGGTCCGCCCCTTCTTCACGTACCCCGCCTTCGGAGGGACAATGAGCCTTCCGAGCGCCCGCTGAACCCGGGGGTCCTCGACGAGCCGCTGCCCCTTCTCTGGCTCACCGCTCTGGAAGACGAACTCCCCATCGAGCGCGGCATTGCCCGAGCGAATGAGGTCATCGGCGAGGTTCTGCTCGATCCATGTCGTCGTCCGGCGGGGAGCGGCGGTGAAGGACTCGGGAAGCTCCCAGGGGATGTCCGCGCTCACCACGAGAATCCGCCGCGTCTCGCTGTCGGTGTCGTCCCGCTCCAGGGCGATCCGTACCGGCACGCTTCGGATGACACCCTCGAGGAGATCTTCGTCGCGTCGCAGCCCCAGTTCCTGGGCCCAGGTGTCCAGAGAGGCGTCCACCAGGAACATCTTCCTCATGGACAGGAAGAGGACGCCGAGGAACAGCAGAAACGCGATGGGGAAGGCAATCGCAGACGCATCCATGGTGCGGCGACAATAGGCCGAGAGCGCAGCCGGAGTCACCGGCGCGAGGGCTCCTGAGAGCACGCCACGAGCGCCTGTTTCGAGAAACCACGAACCGCCCCGTCCGGGCGACTGCGTTCGGTCGATGTGGATGGAGCCCCAGAGAGGCGGCGCTCGGGGCACCGCCGACTCGGAGAGAGCCTAGTCGCTCAGCGCGACGAGGCTCCCGCAGCCGCGGAGGGGGAGGTCGGTGGCCCCGGTGGGTCGACCACGATGATGTAGTGGTAGCAGGTGATGCTGAAGAGCGAGTGGATGCCGGGCGGGGCCCCATCATGCCAGGCGATCATCGAGGATCGGATCGGCTTGGTGCCGCTGGTCGGAATGCAGCCGACGGACCACGACAGTGTGGCGCCGGGCGCGACGGTCGCGGGAAGCGTGATGCCCCGGATGCTGAGCCCAGACGCGGTCAGGTTGTTGATGTGGAGCGGCCCGACGCCGGTGTTGTGGATCGTGGCGCGACCCCACTGGGAGCCATAGAGCACCATCGTGTTGAGCGGCTCG
>NZ_DASPHO010000239.1:0-14727 GCF_035629615.1 Hyalangium sp.
GCTGGCAACCAGAGCCGGGTGGAAGTGGCCTCCAACGGTGCGGACTACTTCGTCGTGTGGAGGGATGATCGAGGTGCCAACTCCGATATCTATGGCACGCGGGTGACGGCATCAGGCACGGTGCAGGAGCTCGAGGGCTTGCCCCTCTATGTGGGTGCGGGCAACCAGAGGAATCCTGCCGTAGCCTCCGCCGGCTCGGACTACCTCGTCGTCTGGGAGGACGCCCGCAATGGCGACGTCAACTCGGACATCTACGGGACGTGGGTGTCGAGCCAGGGCGTGGTGGTGGATCCCGCGGGCTTCGTCATCTCCAACGCGGCCAACCTCCAGGCCTTTCCCGTCGTCACCTCCAACGGCTCGGACTACTTCGTCGCCTGGAAGGACTTCCGCAGCGGCACCGCTTTCTATGGTTCGCGTGTGTCGGACATGGGGCAGGTGCTGGACTCCGCGGGGATTCGCCTGGTGACGGGCCCGGTGGTGTCGGGGGTCGCTGTGGCGTCCGACGGTGTGGACTACCTCGCCGTCTGGGCTGACGACCGGAACGGCACCAACAACACGGACATCTACGGGACGCGAGTGACGAGCCAAGGCGTGGTGCTGGATCCCTCGGGTCTGGCTATCTCCAACGCCCCTGTCTTCCAGGTCGATCCGTCTGTGGCCTTCGATGGGTCGAGATACCTCGTTGCCTGGTACGACTCCCGCACTGACAGCGGGGGCCCGGACATCTATGGCACACGAGTGACACGCACGGGGCTGGTGCTGGATCCCACGGGCCTCTCTATCTCCAACCCCAGCACGGACAGCTCCCAGGTCTTCCCAGTGGTGGCCTCTACTGGGGCGAACTTCCTCGTCGTCTGGCAGCAGGATTCGGACATGTTCGGCGCGCGGGTCTCGGGAGGCTCGGGAGCGGTGCTCGACCCGGGGGTGCTGTTGACGACGGTGGTCAACTGGCAGTTCGCGCCGGACGTCGCCACCAACGGGACGAACTTCCTCGTCGTCTGGCACGACACCCGCGGCGACGTCTCCGACATCTATGGCACGCGGGTCTCGCTCACGGGCGACATCCTGGATCCGCTGGGGCTCGCTCTCTCCACGGCGGTCAACTCACAGACCGGCGCGGCGGTCGCGTCCAATGGCACGGACTATCTCGTCGTCTGGCAGGACCAGCGCAATGGCGCCACCCTCGGCACGGATATCTATGGGGCGCGGGTCACGAGCGGCGGGGTCGTGTTGGACAGCGCGCTCAACATCGTGACCCAGGGCAACTATTACCGCAGCAACCCCGATGTGGCCTCGAATGGTGCTGACTACTTCGTCGTCTGGTCGAGCAACGAGAGTCCATCCAGCGGCTCCAACATCTTCGGTACGACGGTGACGAGCACGGGAGTGGTGGGCACCTCCGGCTCCGGGACGACGATCTGCGGCGCGACTGGTAGCCAGATCCGCGCCACCCTCGCGTTCAACGGGACGAACTACCTGGTCGTGTGGACGGACCTCCGTAACACGGGTGGCGAGGACATCTACGGGAACCTGGTGTCGGCCGCGGGGCTGCCTGGCTCCTTCCTGGGCTTCCCGATCTCCACAGCCCCTGGCCACCAGGAGCTGCCCCGGGTGGCCTCCAACGGTGCGGACTTCTTCGTCGTCTGGGACGACTACCGCAGTGATGGGAGTGGGGATGTCTACGGCGCACGGGTGAGTGGGGCTGGCGCCGTGCTGGACTCCACGGGCGTGGCCATCTCCGCGGGCGCCAACAGCCAGAAGTACTCGAACGTCGGCTCCAGCGGGAGCGATTACTTCGTCGCCTGGCAGGACCTGCGCAGCAACTGGAGCTGGGATGTCTACGGAACACAGGTGTCGAGCACGGGGAGCGTCAAGACACCCACGGGGCTCCTCATCGCTGGGGATGGGTGGAACGAGCAGGTGCCCTCGATGGCCTCGGCAGCGCCGCTCCAGCTCCTGATCGTGTACCAGCGCTACGATGGCTCTTCGACCTACAATAATGAGCGCATCCGTGGGCGCCTCATCACCCTCAACCGTGCCCCCTCGGCGGTGGGGCAGTCCGTCCAGCTCTCCGAGGACACTTCTGCGGCCGTGACGCTGGCGGGTACGGATCCGGATGGGGACCCCCTGAGCTTCGCCATCACGACGGCCCCCGCGCATGGAACGTTGAGCGGCACACCCCCCCACCTCACGTATACGCCAGCGCCCGACTACTCCGGTCCCGAGACCTTCTCTTTCACCGTGACGGACGTGGAGAACATCACCTCGGCTCCAGCCACGGTGTCCCTCACCATCAACCCCGTCAACGATCCTCCCGTGGCTGCGGCCACCTCGGTGGCGCTGGACGAGGACACCCCGCGCAGCTTCACCCTGCAGGGGACGGATGTGGATGGGGATGCGCTCACCTACGAGGTGGCGACAGCTCCGGCGCACGGCGCGCTGAGCGGTACACCGCCGAACCTCATCTACACACCGGCAACGAACTACCATGGCGCCGACAGCTTCACGTTCATCGTGAGGGATCCTTCGGGCGTCGGCTCTGCTCCCGCCAACCTCGGCATCAACGTGGCTCCCGTGAACGATGAGCCCCAGGCCCAGGCCCAGTCACTCACCACCCCCGAGGACACGGCCCTGGCCGTCACCCTGTCGGGCACGGATGCGGAAGGGGCGAGCTTGCTGTACACGGTGAGCACGCAGCCTGCGCACGGCACGCTCTCCGGTACACCGCCGAACCTCACCTACACTCCAGCGGCCAACGACCACGGCTCCGACAGCTTCTCCTTCACTGCTTCGGACGGAAGTGCCACCTCCGCACCGGCCACCGTGTCGCTGACGATCTCTCCAGTCAACGATGCGCCCAGGGCCTTCGCGCAGGACCTCTCCACGGATGAAGACACGGCCCTCGCCATCACCTTGACCGCCAGCGACATCGACGGCGACAGCCTCACCTATACCGTCACAGGCGCTCCAGCTCAGGGCTCGCTGGCAGGCACTCCTCCCAACCTCACCTATACGCCAGCGGGCAACTTCCACGGTGCCGACAGCTTCACCTTCGAGGTCTCCGATGGCGTTGAGAGATCCAGCGCCACCATGTCCCTCACGGTGACTCCGGTCAACGATGCCCCCGTCGCCAACGGCATGACGCTCTCGGTGGGCACAGAGCCCACGGCGATCACGTTGTCTGCCACGGACGTCGAGGGAGATCCGCTGAGCTACATCCTTCAGACGCCGCCTTCCCATGGAACACTGAGCGGCACTCCTCCCGCGGTGACATACACCCCGGACCCGGGCTATCTCGACGCTGACTCCTTCTCCTTCATCGCGTCCGACGGCCAGGCCTCTTCCGCTCCCGCCACAGTCTCCCTCACCGTGGGCAACAGCGCCCCCGAGGTGACCCTCTCCGCCGATTCCCTCCAGCCCTTCGAGGGAGAGAGCGTCCACTTCCAGGCCATGGCGGTAGACGCCAACATGGACCCTCTCACCTTCGACTGGGACTTCGGCGACGGCACTGCCTCCGAGGAGCAGAGCCCCTCACATGCCTACGCCAACCAGGGCACCTACGATGTGGTGCTGACGGTCTCCGACGGCATCGTCATCGTCCAGAAGATGCTCAGGCTGGAGGTGCAGAACACCGCTCCTGTCATCGTTCCCCTGGAAGACCCGGCCGCCGCCGAAGAGGGCAAGCCACTGACCCTGCGCGCGCAAGCCAGCGATCGGGGCTCGAGCGACACCCTCTCCTTCTCATGGGACTTCGGCGATGGCTCAGCCCCGGCGACGAGCGCCGAGACTCCTCATACCTACGCGGACAACGGCGTCTACACCGTCAAGGTGACGGTGACGGACGACTCGGGCGCCTTCACCCAGGCCACGCGCGAGGTGCACGTCGCCAATAGGCCCCCGGTGCCTGAGCAGGTGTCCCCTCGCACCGTGCGTGGGGGTGAGGCGGTGGAGCTGGCGCTGAAGGCCACGGACGCTGCGGGCTCGCGCGATCCCCTCTCCTGGAGCCTCCTCGAGGGCCCCGGGACGCTCGCTGCCGATGGAAAGTACAGCTGGACACCCGAGCCCTCCACCCAGGGCGATCACATCGTCCGAGCCCAGCTGGCCGACGACGACGGAGGGACCGCGGACGTCCTCTTCACTGTCACCGTCACGCCCAGGGATTCTACGACCGACCCGGACTCCGGCTGTGCCTGCTCGTCCGGAAACCCAGGCGCGGCCTCCTCGATGGCGTTCCTCCTCCTGTTGGCAGCCTTCGCCCACCGTCGCGCTCGCGCCTGAGAGTGCGGACCGTGCCTCCCGCGACAGACAAGGCCATCCTGTCGCGGAGGCAGGTCGCATACACGCTCAGGGGAGCTCACCAGGGACGCCACGCGACGTAGGAGTTCCAGTCCGGTGAGTGACGCGCGCGCATGACACGAACCTGTATCGGTCGAAGGCGAGAAGCCACTCTCTGAACTCAGTGGGTGATCTGCAGCGTACCGGCCCCGCCGCGCCAACAGGGGGCGCCCACAGTCCGACCGGCCGATCGGCCTCAGGAATAGCTCGCCGGCCACTCCATCGGGAACAGCTTGCGATAGGGCCGGGCCTCTTCGACCACGCGGCTGACGGAAGGGCGCTTCAGCAGTCGCTGATAATAAGCCGCAAGATGCCGATGCTCGGCGAACGGCGCCACGATGTTCGCGTAGAAGAGCGCCGGCGCGGCAGCGCAATCGGCGAGGGTGAAATCCTCTCCTACCGCCAAGCCGCCCCGTGCCAGTTCGCGGTCGAGAATGGCGTAGGAGGCCGCGAGCTGCGCCTTCGCCTCCACTACACCTTGCGGATCTTGGGTGCCCGCAGGCCTTAAATGGTCCCCCACTACCTTCTGCATCGGGAGCTGGACGTAATTGTCGAAGAAGCGATCCCACAGGTGCACGGGCATTGCCGCGTCTGGATCGGACGGGACCAGCTGCACCGGTCCCGGATAGTGCCACCCCAGATATTCGATGATGAGGGTGGATTCCGGCACGGTGACCCCTCGCGCCTCGTCTCGCAGCACCGGGAACTTGGCGAGCGGCCAGACCCGCGCGAAGGCGGCGCGCTGCTCGGGGTTGCCAAGGTCGACGATCTCACCCTTGAAGGCGACGTCATTCTCGTAGAAGGCAATCAGCACCTTCTGACAGAAGGAGGCGAAGGGGTGGAAATAGAGGGTCAGTGAGCTCATTGCGCGTCCGCCTTTATCTCGGGTGTCATTGATCGCTCCTTATACCCTCGATGGAGCGAAGGAGGGATCCTCTTGCCAGGTGTGACCGATCGGTCATATGACCGGTCAGTCACATGCCAACGAGCACGTTCTTTCGACTTCCCGAGGAGCGCCGGGAGCGCCTGGTAAACGAGGCGATCGCCGAGTTCTCCGACCGGACCTACATCGAGGCCTCGCTCTCGCAGATCGCGCGCCGCGCGCGCATCCCCAAGGGCAGCGTGTACCAATACTTCGAGGACAAGCTCGATCTGTACCGCTGGCTGCTCACGGAGGAGGCGCCGCGGCGTAAGCGCGAGTTCCTCGGCGCCGCGAGCCAGGAGGGAGACTTCTGGACGCGGCTGGAGACCCAGATCGAGCGCGGCATGGCCTTCCTGGTCGAGCACCCGCGCCTGGCACGCCTCTCTGCGGCGGCCGCCGATCCGACGGCGAACGTGGAAGTCCGTGGCCTGCACAAGGCCATCTGCGAGGCCGGCCTCGTGGAGCTCCGGGCGGTGCTCGAGGACGGGGCGGCGAGCGGAGCCCTGGAGGCACCTGATCTGAACGTGGCGACGCGACTGGTCGCCACCATCATCGGCCCGGGCTTGACCGACGTGGTGCTCCAGGAGCTCGGGGCCGAGCTCCACGAGGTGCTGGCCTCGGACTCCCTTCGCAAGCGACTGGGCCCCAAGCGCCGCCGCCGTCTTGCTCAACAAGCAGTCCTCTTCATCCGAAGTGGCCTGGGCTCTTCCAGGTCCTAGCGAAAGGAAACGCGAATGGTCAGGTACGACTTCTCCGGGCGGGTCGCGCTCGTCATCGGAGGGACCTCCGGCATTGGTCTCGCCACGGCGCGTGAGTTCGCGAGGGCGGGGGCGAGTGTCGTCCTCGCCGCCCGGGGTGAAGAAGCCGGGCGCGAGGCCTGCGCGGCGCTGGAGGCCGAGGGCGCGCGTGCCCTCTTCCTCCAGACCGACGTGCGAGAGGAGGCCTCCGTGGCGCGAGCCGTGGAAGGAGCGGTGAAGCACTTCGGCCGGCTCGACTTCGCGGCGAACAGCGCGGGCAGCGGCGGCGACATGGCCCCGCTGGAGGCCACCCACCAGGAGGTCTGGGACAGCGTCATGGCCATCAACGCCCGAGGCGTCTGGTTGGCGATGCGCTACGAAATCCCGGCGATGCTCGCCTCGGGAGGAGGCGCCATCGTCAACCTGAGCTCGATCTACGGAATGAGGGGCAAGGCCGCGCACCACGCATATGTCGCCTCGAAGCACGCGGTGGTGGGAATGACGCGGTCGGTGGCGCTCGAGTACGCGACGCGGGGAATCCGAGTGAACGCCCTCTGTGCAGGCGTCACCCGGACGCTGGGCATGATCCAAGCCGAGGCGTTCATGCCGGAGATCGTCCACCAGCTGGTCGCGCAACATCCGATGGCGCGCATGGCGACGCCAGAGGAGATCGCCGGCGCGGTGCTCTGGCTGTGCTCCGAGAGCGCGGGCTACGTGACGGGTGCGCCTCTGCCGGTGGACGGAGGCTTCCTCGCGGCGTGAGGTGGTGTTGCATCATGGCCGGTGCAGGTGTGTCACGGCGAGAAGTCACCCCGGCCCAGGCCTCTGTCCCTTCAGGGCCGAGGCAAGAGGCCGGGGCGTGCTCCAGCGCGCGCCGCGAGCTGCTAGTTGCACCCCTGGCTCGTGAGGAAGTTCACGCCACGGTTCTTCTCGTTCGTACCGTTCGAGCCGCCGCCGTCCGTGTTCGAGAACGACAGGGACACGCTGCTCCCTGTGGACTGGTTCCTGATCTCCATCGTCAGGTTATTGGGGATGAGCGTGGTGCCGCTCGGGTAGTTCGCACCGATGTAGTAGCGCAGCCGGCCCTTCGGCAGACCCGCGCACGTGGCCATCTTGTTCTCGAGCGCTACCCAGTTTCCGCGGTTGAAGTTTGCATCCTGAGGCACGAGGTTCGCCCGTCCTCCCCAGCCCCCCAGCTGCGATCCGATGAGGTGTCCCCCGTCGTAGTCGTTGCTGGGGTTGGCCGCGTCGCCCCACTGACCCACGTTCCCCTGACAAGAGTCGTTGCGCGCCGCAGTGCTGATGGGCGGCAAGTACGCGTACGCCCGATGCGGCCGACCCGAGCTGTCAATGAAGTGGTATTTTCCATTCAAGGTGTGCCAGGTGTTCCGGTCGCTCGACGGAAAGAACTGCGGACAATCGGTGATGAGGGCAGGGGTGATGAACCCGACGCCGTAAGGCTCCATCGCCCACCGGATCTCGTCCTCCGTGTGGCTCTCGAAGAAGTCCATGAGGCCGCTGGGACCACCGAAGTCCTGCTCGAGCTGGCTTGCGAGCTCTTCGCCGCCTAGGTCCTGGGGTCCACAACTGGTGAGCCAGAGACCCAACACCGCCGCAACTGACAGCTTGCTCATGGTGCGCATTCCGTCGCTCCTTCCTGGGGGGGGGACAGCGTCGACGTGTTGCAGACACGACTCTACGCGAGGACCGCGAAAAAGCGGTTGCAGCAGCGACGAAATCAGCGAGCAGGTGCTCGACACCATGCGTCAGCTGGCAGCGGAGCCGGGCGGCACCTTGAAACAGTTCTCTGGAATCCATGCCCCTCTCCTCGTCAGGATCGACCACGTCACCGGGGCAAGCCCAGCGTGCGCTGAGCCCCGCCAAACGTGCGCGCGCCTCCGCGGCGATGGGCCGGGAGGCGCGCTTGGGTCAGCCTGTGATCAGCCTGCGCTCAGTACGGATAGCGCTCCCCCGCTGCCTGCGCGTCGCAGGACGTGAGGGCGGCCGTACACTGGGTGGGGTCCGTGTACATGATCGAGTTGCAGTTGCCGTGGTGGGCGAAGCCGAGGGAGTGCCCGATTTCGTGGAGTGTGACGGTCTTCGCGTAGTGCGCGCCCGTGTAGTACGTGTTGTTCAGCTTGATGGTGCTTCCGGTCATGCAGGTGCCCGACCAGGAATTCAAAGCGTACCCGTACCAGCCGTTGTAGCCGTAGTAGGCCTCGTAAACCGTGACATCGGAGGCGCCGCTGGAACGCCAGTGGAGATACAGGCTGTTCGACACGCTCGTGTACATCCACGCGTTCATGGAGTCACCGACCGGCCAACGCGTGCCCGTCAAGTCCGTGAAGGTGACGTTCGTGGGGTTCCGGCACCACTTGTAGCCGAAGTTTTGGAGCCCGCACCAGCTCTGGGCGGTCACCTCGTCAGGGCCCGCTTTGAACAGGGGCTCCTCGCGCGTGTCGGGGCCCATGTACTGGACGGCCCGTGCGCGGGCCTCGACCCGGTCGAGCAGCGCGTCGACCGGCTGGCCGACATGCTCCTGGATCGCGGTGGCGTGAGGCGACGAGCTCGCGCCTTGGACGAGGCCGTCTTGCACCAGGACTCGACCCAGCGGTCCGCCGGTCACGGCGTAGACGCCCGTCATGGAGCGCGCGGCCAAGGGCTTGGTGCCCCCTTGCGGCGTGAGGAAGAGGACCGCCTGCTCGCCCACCTTCGGCAGCGGGTTGTCCGCCGGCGCGAGCGTGCATCCGTCGGAGAGCAGGCCGCCGGGGAACATGACGTCCACGGTGGCGCCCTGCGCGATCACGCCGCCCGAGGCGGTCTTGAGCTCCAGTGAGGAGCGCGCGAGGTCGTCGATCCTCACGGTCGCGATGGTGACCGGAAGGTCGCTGGAGATGCCGCTCTCCTCTCCGGAGAGTTGCCCCTCCGTCTTGGACTGCGCGTAGGCGCGGACGACGTCAAAGCGCGTGGACTCCACCCGACCGTTGACGATCAACGCCGAGTGGTCGGTCAAGTCCTCGACCGAACCTCCGTGGCGGACCCAGTCCATCTCGAGCGTATGCTCCGTTCCTTCGGCGTGCGCTTGCGTGGGCAACGGCTTCCCGGGCACCCACGCCGTCACCTGCTCGTCCTTCGGAGCGGCCTCGATCGATTCCTCGACCCCGGCGTTGGTACAGCCCACCACACCCAGGAGCGCCAAGGGCACGACCCAGGAACGCGCATGTCTCTTCGTCACGATTCTCTCCGCAGGTGAACGCCGGAGGCCAGCTCCCGCGTCGGTTGGAACAACGGATACTTCCCTGTAAGGACGGAGAACCGTGGCGCGCGTCTCACGCGGAGCCGAAAAATAGTGCCGGGCAGCTACGGCGGAAGAAGGTGCACACAGTGGAGCCCCGCGGGCCCGTCAGTCCGCCATGAGCTGGCGCAGGCTGACGTCGAGCTGGCTGCGCACGAGGCGCAGCATGCTGTCCAGCTCGTCGGGCGTCAGCCCCAGCCGCGCCGTCAGCTCCTCGCGGGTGAGCGCCAGCAGCCGCTCGCGGGCGCGGGCAATCCAGCGCGCCACGGTGGAGCGGGGCTCCTGGCACGTGGCGCTCACCTCGTCCATGGACAGACCGTGCACGTGGTGCAGCCGCAGCAGGTTGCGCTCCCGGGCCTCCAGCCGGCCCAGAGCGGCGCGGAAGGCCACGCGGAAGTCCTCCTGGTGCCGCTCGCGGATGAAGGCCAGCTCGGGGTCCGCGCCCAGCCGCTCCGCCAGCGCCACCGGGGCCTCCTCCATGGGCAGCTCGCGCGGCGCGGCACGCTGCCGGTCGATGTCGAGCCGCAGCGCCACCGCCCGCACCCACTGCCCCAGCGGACCGCGCCCGGAATAGGAGGCCAGCTTCGGCGGTGCCCCGTCCACCGGGACCAGCAGCCGCTGGCGCAACAGCTGCCGCAGCTCATCCACGAGGGCGGGCGCCTCCCGCGGCAGCCACGTCCCCACCTGGGACAGCACGTGCGTGTCGAGCGCCTCGTGCGCCCGCGCCTCCCCCCGCACGCAGGCGAAGGCGAGGAAGAAGTCCGCCGCGCGCAGGCTCGCGAGCACCTCGCGGGCCTCGCCCGTGGAGGGCAGGCGCTGCGCCACGTGCGCCAGGAAGGCCCCCGCGTCCATGCCCACCTCCGGCCACGCCTCGCGCGCCTCCCGCACCAGCCTCGCGAGCGCTTTCTCCAGGCCGGGAAGCGCCCGCAGCGCCGGGACGAGCGCGTGCGGCGCCCGCGAGAGGAAGGACTCGGTGTGCTCGGACGTCACGGACCACCTCCACCGACAAGCCCGCCCACTCGGGCGGGAGTGAGACACAGCGCCCCGGCTCAGGAGGGGTCGTGGGCTGACAGCCAGGACTGTACCTCTCGCGCGCGGGGCGCGTAGGCAGGCGCGCTCCGTGCGTAGGTTGCCTGAGCCTCCCGCGCCAGGGAGAGCGCCCGGGGCCGCTCCCCGTGCGACGGCCAGAGGACGCGGGCGAGCGCGAAGCGCGCCCGGGCCAGATCGGGCGGGGCCAGCTCCACCCGCGTGGAGAGCATCACCACCCGCTCCAGCGGCTCGCGGGCCTCGCGCAGCTGGCCGCCCTGCACCAGCGCCTCGCCCAGCAGTGCGAGCGTCTGCGCCACCCGGGGGTGCTCCGCCCCGAGCGACTGCTCGCGCACCTCCAGCGCCCGCCGCAGGAGGAGGAGCGCCGGGCGCACCCTGCGCAGGCGCAGCTCCACGTGCCCCAGGTTGTACAGCGCGCTGGCCACCTTCGGGTGGCCGGGGCCGAGCGTGGCCTCCCACAGCGCGCGCGCCGCCTCGAAGTGGGCGCGCGCGTCGTGCGGGCGGCCTGCGTCCAGCGCCACAGAGCCCAGGTTGTTGCGCGACAGGGCCACGTCCGGGTGCCGGGGGCCGAGCTGCGCCTCCTGGAGCGCCAGCGCCTCACGGTAGGCCGCCTCCGCCAGCGGAAGCTGTCCCAAGTCCAGCCGTGCATTGCCCAGGCTCAGCAGCACGTTGGCCACCCGCAGCTGCTCGCCGTCCCCTCCCTTGCGCAGACTGGCCAGA
The DNA here is from genome assembly GCF_035629615.1 of Hyalangium sp. Taxonomy (GTDB): domain Bacteria; phylum Myxococcota; class Myxococcia; order Myxococcales; family Myxococcaceae; genus Hyalangium. Next base: position 11,057 of record NZ_DASPHO010000239.1, read on the forward strand.
GCGCGCTCATAGTGGGGCAGCGCCTCCGCCAGCTGGCCCTGTCGCGAGAGCGCATCGCCCAGGTTCACCCGGATCATGCTGGTGCTGGAGTGCTCCGCCCCGAGGAGGCGCTCGGCCAGCTCGAGCGCCTCGCCGTAGCGTGCCACCGCCTCGGCCACCTTCCCCTGGAGCCGCAGCGCGGTGGCCAGGTTGTTGAGGTGCGCCGCGCACAGCGGGTGCTCATGGCCGTACACCGCCTCCACCAGGGCCAGGGCGCGCGCATAGTGCCGCCCCGCCTCCGCGTAGCGCCCCAGCGCGTTGAGGGCCATGCCCATGCCGGTAAGGACATCGGCGAGCGCCACGTCCTGTGGCCCGCGCGCCCGCTCCAGCAGGGACAGGGCCTCGCTGGCATCCGTGAGTGCGCGCGCGTACTCGCCCTGCCGGTAGCTGAGACTGCTGCGGACGCGGCGCAGCTCCGCGGCCAGCTCCAGGGAGGCCTCGGGCCCCAGCCGCTCCAGGGCCGCCTCCGCCATGCGCGCGGTGCGCTGGGCTTCCTTCACCAGGCCCATGCCCTGGACTTCGGTATAAAGAAGGCGGTTCCACGCGCGCGCGGCCGTCTCGTCGTCGTGCCCGGCCTCCGCCACGCGCACCGCCTCCTCCAGCACCTCGCGCGCCGCGGCGAAGCTCCCGGCGATGCCCCGTAGCTCGCCCTGCAGGAGCAGGGCCCACGCCAGCGTGGGCCGGTGCCCCAGCTCCCGCAGTGCCGCCACCACCTCTTCCAGCCGGGGCAGCGCACGCTCATGAAACCCGGCAGCGCCCTGCACGCGCAGCCCGTCCAGCTCCCGGCGCAGCGCCGCCAGCTCCCGCCGGGCCTCCGGGGCTTCCGGCAGCGGGTCCACGCGGGCGAGTGCGTCCCGGTCCGCGCACGCGGCCAGGGAGGGGAGCTGCCGCGCGGCTTCGGACGCCCGAGAGAGCGCCTCCCGCTCGCCGCCCTCCAGCAGCTCCACCAGGATGTGCAACGCCTGGCGCCGGCCATCCAGGCACGCGGCGCGCAGGTCCATCAGCTGCTCGGACTGTGCCTGCCGCACGCGCGTGTCCTCGCAGGACTGCCGCTCCTGGGCCACCAGCGCCTGGGCATAGGCGTCCAGCGCCCGCGCGGTGGACTCGAAGGCGTCCCCCGGCACCGGCGGCGCGCCCTGACGGAAGCGCTGCTCCAGCCGGGCCTGGCGCGCCACGTCCCAGGTGCCCTCCAGCCGGGCCTCGAAACCGGTGCACACCTGCGCGGCGTCATCCTGTGCCAGGCCGAAGCCCGCGGCGACGCTGGCCGCCACGCCCGTGGCCAGCGCCGCCGCCGCCCAGCGCCAGCGGCTCGAGCTCGCGCCGGACTCGAGCCGGGCGAGAAGCGCGTCCAGGGAAGGGTGGCGCGAGGCCGGCTCGGCGGCCAGGCCGCGCAGCACGGCGTCGCGCACGGCGCCGGGCACGCGCAAGCCTCGGGGCGGCGGCGTCACCCGCCCCTCGCGCAGGGCCCGGACGCGCTCCTCCGCCGTGCCACCCGCGAAGGGCCGCTGGCCGAAGAGGGCCTCGTACAGCGCGACACAGAAGCTGAACTGGTCGCTGCGCGCATCCGCGCGCAGGCCCTGCCACTGCTCCGGGGACATGTACGCGGGCGTGCCCAGCCGGACGCCGGTGAGGGTGTCGCCTCCCGGCGACGGGGCCTCCCGGGCAGCGTCCTCCATGGCCCACGCCTCAGGTGGGGTCAGGGGCGCGGGCTCCGCGCGGGCGAGGCCGAAGTCGGTGACGCGCACCTGGCCGTCGTCCCCCAGCAGCACGTTGTCCGGCTTGAAGTCGCGGTGCACCAGCCCCACCGCGTGCGCGGCGGACAGCCCCTGGCCCGCCTGGAGGAAGCGCGAGAGCACCTCGCGCCACGGCCGCGGCGCCTCCGCCAGCCAGTGGCGCATCGTCCGCCCTCGCACCAGCTCCATGGCGAGGAAGACGGTGACGCCGTCCAGGCCCACGTCATGCACGATGACGACGTTCGGGTGGGACAGCCGGGCCAGCGCCTGTGCCTCGCGCACCAGCCGCCCGCGCGCCTCCGCGTCCGCCACCGCCCCGGGCTTGAGCAGCTTGAGCGCCACCTCCCGGTCCAGGTCCGGGTCATACGCGGCGAAGACGACCCCCATGCCCCCCTCGCCCACGCGGCGCAGCAGCACGTAGCGCCCCACGCGCGCCATGGCCCTTGGCGTACCGCCCAGCCCGAGCGGAGCCATGGGCTCCAGGCCCTCCGCGGACAGGGACCCTCCACCCTTGAGTCCCGCCACCACCGCACAGCATGCCGCGCACCCATCCAGGTGGGCCTCCAGCCGGGCCACGGCGTCCGGGGACAGGCGCCCCTGCTCCCACTCCAGCAGCTCGTTCTCCTCAGGGCACGGAGTCATGGGAATAAACGTAAGACATTATAATCCGTTTAAAATATACCTCACCGGAAGGTCCGGTTGAAGGGAAAGGCGCGGCGGAGTCACGGCCCTTTGAAGGCACCCAGACGTCTCTCCCTCGTGCGGCGTATGTGGCAAGGGGAACTGCGAGAGCATGGTCCCCAGCGAGGGCTGTCCCCGTGGCAGGCACGGCGCCTGGCTGCTACCGGACACAATCTTCCAGTGCACGGAGCGGGACAGTGCATTCAACGAGCCAGCCGCTCGGAGACTGCACGTAGTACTCCTGCCAGCCGGTCGAAGTCGACGGCGGTCGGCATTTGCCCCTCCAGCACCCGCTGGAGCGCCTCCCAATCGTCCTTCAACGAGCCTACGGAGAGTTTGGGTTCGTGTTGAAGATCCGTCCACTCAGGCGGTTGAACCACCCAGTACATGTCCATGTCATCAATGGGCACGGCTTCATATCCGCGCTCCCTGTAGTTCTCGACCAGCTTCTTCGCCAAGACGGCGATCTGCAAGAGTTGGATCTGCATGTTCAATCTCCACCGGCATGCGTGCGGAGCGCCTCGTCGACTATCTTCAGCTCGCTCTTTTGCTTCTCGATCTGCCTCTCCAACTCCCTTACACGGCCCTCGATAATCTTCTTCTGAATTTCGGGTGGCTGGTCCTTGAGTAGCCCCTTGTTGTCCTGGGAGAAGGGATCCTTGCGATAGTCATTGAGTTTCTGCTCGTGCTCTCGAATCAACTCTTCGTAGCTCCTCTTGGACTTCTCGAGTTGCTGCCGGGTCTGGTTGCTATAAGGCTGTCCGCTCGTGTTCTTGCCCTGCGCGACCGACCCCTGAGAGGCCGTAGAGCCACTGCTCCCTGGCTTCTTGAGTTGAGGCCGCCTGAACTTGGGCCCCCCAGCAAGCACCGCGGGCTCTGGCTCACTGGCATGAGTAGTCCGAAAAGATAGCACCAAGCTCATCGCCGTCAGCATCATCAGAAAGGTTGGTATTGGCTTGAGCATGTTCCTCCTTCCACTTTTGTTGAGACCCACAGGGGCACGAATCATTGCGACCGATCTTCACTGTTACGCTGCCGTGGGTGGGGGTTCCAACTTCGCCCGTAGAAACGCTGCGTACTCGATGCCAAAGATCGCCGACGACAAGTGCTGTGCGGCGTCAGCCTGACTCTGTCGGTCGCACCGTCCAGAGTGACCAACCTTGTTTCGGAGTTTCCGCAGGCGGTTGAGGCCAAAACGAATGTTCTCGGGCATCCGCC
>NZ_DASPHO010000240.1:0-9194 GCF_035629615.1 Hyalangium sp.
CGCGAAGGGATGACATGAAGGAACTCCTGAATCCGGTCGAGCAGGGCTCGACGCTTGGGAAGGCTCTAGAGCCGCGGATTTCAGGCGTTCAGCTTCATGGGTGTTTCGGAGACCTCGGGCAGGGTGGAGACGGGAAAGATATAGGCGCGTCCCGTCCCGCTTGCAACCCCCGGTCCCCGAGGGCGATTCCCTCCGCTCTACATGCTCTGGGGAATCGCCGAGGGCTGCAGCTGGCGGGACAGCCGCCACGCTCCCACGGAGGCGAACAGCGCCGCGAGCATGCCCAGCACCAGTGCGAGCACGATGTTGTGCAGCGCCTCCTGCAGCCCATAGGCCATGAACCTGGGATCCGCGCCGGCTGGTAGGCCGCCGAACTTGCTCAGGCAGGTCATGAGCCCGGTAATGAAGCCGAGCCCTCCGGCGATCAGCGTAAACACGCCCAGTGACAGCATCAGCGGCACGTATCGTCGCTCGGGACTGCGAGCGTACAAGATGCTGGCCACCAGCAGTCCCAGCCCGGCCAGCAGCGTGGGATACATGCCCCAACCACCCGCGACGAAGAAGTCCGACATTGTTGACCCTCCCAACTGCGGTATTCAGCGGCTCAGACACCGCCGCGCGGATTCGGTTCCCTCCCTGCCGTGTTGACCTGCGTGGCCTGAGGTAACCCGTGGGGGGCCTCCGTCGTAGTGGGAAGGGAACTCATCCTTGAGCCCCGCTTCGCCTGCTCCCGAGAGGACTGCCCGATGCACCCGCGCTCTCTGTTCCCGACCGTCCTGCTCCTGCTTGCCGCTGCATGCGGGCCCTCCTCCTCGGTGGACGAGGGCCTGGGGGTTGTCCAGGAGCTCGACACCTCCGAGGAGGGCATCACCGCCTTCGTGCGCGACGGGCGGTACAAGGAGTGGCTCGCCGAGCCCTCCGTTCACGAGACGCGAGCTCCTCACGGCAGCAAGGTGCGGGTCTTCTTCAACGACACCGTCACTCAGTCGCTGCGCGCTGGCAATGCCACCCACCCAGTGGGCAGCATCCTCGTGAAGGAGCTGTTCAAGGATGATGGGAAGACGCTTCGGGGCTATGCCCTGGACGTCAAGATCGCCGAGGGCACCGGCAAGGACACCTGGATCTTCTACGAGGGGTTCGGGCCGGACTACTCCAACAACTACTACGGGCGCGGCCACGCCACCTGCCACGGCTGCCACGAAGCCGGTAAGGACTACGTCACCTCGCCGCTGCCCTGAGCAGCCCAGGCACAAACCTGTCTGACAACCAGACAGCTTGGGCAAGAGCGCGCCGGCAGGGTGGCCTCAACTCCGGGCAGCCTCTCAGACGGCACGTGATCCCAGCCGGACCAATCGGCCCGGCCGCTCGTGCGAGATGATGCCGTCGCGCTGCACGGCGCGGCCAGCGACGAACGTCGCCAGATAGCCCTCGGCGGTCTGCACGAAGCGCTTGCCTCCAGCGGGCAGGTCGCGTCGCAGTTCGGGGCCACGGAGCCCGAGTCGCGACGGATCCATCACGTTGAGATCCGCTCGCATCCCGGGAGCAATGACGCCACGGTCGGTGAGCCCCAGATAGTGCGCGTTGCGTGAGGACAGCATCTCCACCAACCGCTCCAGAGGCAGGCGCTCACGCTCACGGTCTCGTGACCACCAGGTCAGCAGGAAGGTCGAGAAGCTCGCATCGCACACCGTGCCCACGTGCGCGCCAGCATCCGAGAGCCCTGCAAGCGTGCGCGGATGCTCGAGCATCCGGTGCACCACGTCGAGCGAGCCCTCGTTGTAGTTGAAGATCGGGAAGTAGATCAGGTTCGAGCCGTCACCCTCACAGAGATAGTCGTACAGCGCTGCGACCGCCGGCTGCCCGCTCCGTTTCGCGCGCACCAGGAACGAGTCGGCCAGGGTCGGCTCGTAGTTCGGCCTCGCGCCGAGCGGGAACATGCGCGCGCTGATCAGCTCGATCCGCTGCAGCAGGATGTCCACGAGTGGCGGGATCGGCGTGCCATCACCGGCCAGCCGATCGGGCTTCTCTGCAAGGATGCGTGCCCTCCGGGTGGGATCGCGCAGGGCCGCGGCGCGCTCGCCCAGCGGCAACGAGGCGATCTCCTTGTAGCCGGGGAAGCCGATGAAGGGATGGAAGCTCGCATCCAGCCCGAGCAGCACCCCGATACCGCGCGCGGCAACCTGCAGGTACAGCGGCAGTCCCCGTGAGACCGCCGCCTCGACGCGGGCCTGGATGGCTTCGTACTGCTCGCCGCCCGGGTCGCGCTGCAGCCAGGTCATCGACAGCGGTCGGCTGGCGGCACGGGCGAGCTGCTCGACCAGATCGAACTCGGCGTGGAACCGGCCCGGGTCACGCAGCAGGTCGAAGTCGCTCACGACCTGCACCACGCCGTGCGAGAGCCCCTGGAAGGCCTGCGCGAGGCCCGCGAGCTCGGCGGCACTCGCCTCCGAGGCGGGGGTCTCCCGGCCCTCCGCCGTACGGTGGTTGTCGGTGCGGCCAGTGGTGAAGCCCGCAGCACCCGCCTGGAGTGCCTCGCGCAGCAGGTGGCGCATCGCAGCGATGTCCTCGGGGGTCGCGGCCTGATTCGCCTCGGCGCGCTCGCCCATGACGTAGATGCGCAGAGGATCGTGAGGAACCTGCACGAGGAAGTCCAGGCTGTGTGGGTTCGCCGCGAGCGTGTCCATGTACTGCGGGAAGCTCTCCCAGCCCCAGCGGATGCCCTCGGCGAGTGCGGCTCCCGGAATGTCCTCGACGCCTTCCATCAGGCTGATCAGGCGGGCCTGCCCGCCCGGTCGCACCGGCGCGAAGCCGACGCCGCAGTTGCCCATCATCAGCGTCGTCACGCCATGGTGGATGCTCGGCGAGAAGGTCTCATCCCAGCTGGCCTGGCCGTCGTAGTGGGTGTGGATGTCGATGAAGCCAGGGGTCACCCAGGCCCCAGGGATCTGCATGCGCTCGCGCGAGGCCTCCGTGATGCGACCCACCTCGACAATCCGGCCATCCCGAATGCCCACATCCGCGGTGCGCGGTGCTGCACCGGCGCCGTCGATGACGGTGCCTCCCTCAAGCAGCAGATCGAGCATCCTTCCTCCTCCACAAGGTCGCCAGCGTGAGGCCGGACACAATGTGCCAGATCCCCCACAGGCTGGCGACGATCACCATGCCCAGATCGGAGTTGAACTGCACGGCGATGATGCCGAGCGCCAGCCCCGCGTTCTGCATGCCGCCCTCGAGCATGACGGCGCGGCGGTCGCGCTCGGGCACCCCCATGGCCACCGAGGACAGCCAGCCGCATGCGAGGCCGCCCGCGTTGTGCAGCACCACCAGCACGAACTGCGGGAGGATCTGCGCGGTCAGGAGGTGGCTCTGGCGGAACAGCCCCATCACGATGAAGACGAACAGCGCGAGCAGGCTGAAGTTCGCCAGTGGCTTCTGGAGCTTCGCGGTGGCACCGGGCAGCTTGTGGTTGAACAGCAGGCCCAGCAACATCGGCACCGCCAGGATGAGCACCAGGCTGATCCAGATGTCCGACGGATCGACCTCCAGGCCGCGCAGCCATGACGAGGTCGCCGGATTGGAGGCGATCATCCAGCCAAAGTGGAAGGGGGTGAGGACCAGCGCGAGCAGGCTGGCCACGGCCGAGATGCTGACCGACAGCGCGGTGTTGCCGCCGCCGTAGTGGGTAATGATGTTGCTGAGGCTGCCGCCCGGGCAGGACGCCACGAGGATCATCGCCGCCTCGATGGGAGCAGGCAGCTCGAGCAGGAGCGTGGCGCCCCAGGTGCCCACCGGCAGCAGGACGAACTGAGGAATCAACCCGCACACCACGCTGCCCGGCATCTGCGTGACGCGCCGGAAGTCCTCCACGCGCAGCTCCAGCGCCACCGAGAACACCATCACGGCCAGCACGAGGCTCAGGACGATCTGCTGCGCGTTCATGCCTGGCAGCTTAGCGCGATGCCCCGGTCGGAGAAGCCGCCTGGCGGCGCCGGGCCAGCGCCGCATCCAAGGACAGGCCCCCCGCGCCGTGGAAGAGGAAGAAGCACGCGGCGGCCAGCATCATCAACGGTGGGAAGTTCGCCGGATAGGGCAGGCCACGGTGGGCAATGATGAGCGCGGCGATGAAGTTGATGATCATCACCGCGCCGGCCCAACGGACGGCGGCGCCGACGATGAAGAGGAGCCCGGAGAAGAACTGGGCGTAGACGGAGATGATCGCGGCGGCGAGCGGGTAGGGCACGCTGCGCTCCGCCAGGAAGCGCTCGAACTCCAGCATCCGCTCCCAGCTGAAGACGTTGTCCTGGGTGCCGTACACCAGGTGGAAGCCCACGATGAGCCGGATGAAGAGCGTGGCGTCCTCACGGTGCCGGTCGAGGAAGTCAGAGCCTGGAAACCTCATGCCCACAGGATAGAGTGCCGCGGCCTCTAGGATTCCAAAGAATTAGAGGTTTTCTGAATCGGAGGAGCATCATGGAAGTGAGGCGTTTCGCTACCGCGGCGCTGTTGCTCTGGGGTGCTACCCCCGTGCTGGCGCAGGCGCAGCCGATCCTGGCCATCACGCAGCCGGTTGCGGATCGCGAGCAGTGGATCACCCTTGGCGAGGACACCCTGGTGCCGGTGCTGGCGGCGCTGCGCGGCGCAGGCTGGCAGCAGGACGGCCAGGTATCGGTGAAGAACGGCGTGGCGGCGCTCGAGGTGCGCGAGTCGCACCTGCCGGTCATCGCCAAGGTGATGCATGACAAGTACAACCGGTGCGCCGGCTTCATCTCCCATGACTCGCAGCAGGAGGCGCAGACGGCGCTGGACACGGCGAGCACCCCGGTCCCCGTCAAGTCCCTGGTCACCTACACCATCGACAACGGGGCGACGGTGAGCTCGCTGTTCAGCGAGATGCAGGAGATCAACGTCCGCAACACCATCTCCACGATGGCGGCCTACAACAACCGGTACTACACGGCGCAGACGGGCACGGACGCGGCCAACTGGCTGAAGTCGCACTGGCAGAGCCTGGCCACGGGGCGCCCGGATGTGAGCGTCACCACGTTCGCGCACTCGGGTTACAACCAGCCCTCCGTCATCCTCACCATCACCGGCACCAGCCTGCCCAACGAGGTGGTGGTGCTGGGCGGGCACCTGGACTCGATCAACGGCGGCAGCCCCTCCACGGGCCGGGCACCGGGCGCGGATGACGACGCCTCGGGCATCGCCTCGCTCACGGAGGCGATCCGGGCGGCGATGGTCAAGGGCTACCGGCCGGCACGCACGGTGAAGTTCATGGGCTACGCGGCCGAGGAGGTGGGCCTGAGGGGCTCCAGGGACATTGCCGTCTGGCACAAGAACAACCTGGTCAACGTGGTGGGCGTGCTGCAGCTGGACATGACGAACTACCGCGGCTCGAGCGTGGACATCGGCCTGCTGACGGACAACGTCAACGCAGCGCAGAACGCGTTCCTCACCAACGTCATCGACACGTACGCGATCGGCACGTGGGCCAACACGTCGTGCGGCTACGGGTGCTCGGACCACGTGTCGTGGACGAACAACGGCTTCGCCTCCTCGCTGCCCTTCGAGGCGCTCATGGGAGATGACAACCCGACCATCCACACGACGAGCGACACGCTGACGCAGAGCGCGGGCACGGCGACGCACGCCCTGAAGTTCTCGAAGATCGCCGCGGGCTTCATGGCGGAGCTGGCCAAGGGCTCGGTGAGCGGAGGCTCGAGCGACACCACGCCGCCCATGGCAGCCATCACCGCGCCAGCGGCGGGCTCGACCGTGACAGGGGCAGCGACCATCGCGGTGAGCGCCTCGGACGACGTGGCGGTGAGCCGGGTGGAGTTCTTCGTGGACGGGGCACTGAAGGGCTCGGACACGACGTCGCCGTACAGCTACGCCTGGGCCACGACGACGTCTGCGAATGGCAGCCGGGTGCTGGTGGCCAAGGCGTACGATGCGGCAGGCAACGTGGGCACCAGCGCGAGCGTGACGGTCACGGTCAACAACGTGAGCACTACGGCGGTGTATGACGCGACGCTGAGGGCGCCCAAGTGCGCCAGCGTGAACAGCGTGTGTGACTCGGGCCCCTCGTTGCTCAATGGCCGCGCGAACCTGGGCCCCGAGGTCAACAAGCCGAACACCCTCGGTGGCACGTGCGCGGATGGCACCTCGGGCGTGTACCACTCGGACGAGTCCAATGACCGGATCCGCGTGTTGACAACGGATGGCACGGCGTTTCGGACGGGCAAGACGGTGCGCATCGAGGCCACGGTGTGGGCGTACTCCAGCTACACCTCGGACAAGCTGGACCTGTACTACGCGGCGAACGCGAACAGCCCGAGCTGGGTGTTCCTCGGCACGCTGACGCCGACGAAGTCGGGGACGCAGACGCTGTCGGCGACGTACACGCTGCCGGCGGGTGCGCTGCAGGCGGTGCGCGCGAACTTCCGCTACGGGGGCAGCGCGGGCACGTGCGCTTCGGGCTCGTACACGGACCACGACGATCTGATCTTCGCCGTGTCGCCGTAGAGCCGGCCGGTGTGGTTCATCGGCCTGCTCGACTTCACCTCCGCTGTCCCCCAGGGCCGGGCCTCCCAGAGGGAGCTTGGGGCCCACCCCTGGGAGCACGGTCCTGAGATCGGCGGTTACTCGTCCTGCGGGAGCTGCGGCGTGCCGCGGCGCACGGGCACCGGCTGCTGCGGCTGCCCCAGGTTGCGCGCGATGGCCTGTGCGCTCAGGGCCGCAGCGGAAGGCCGCGTCTTGCCGGACTCGGACGTCGCGTCCCCGTCCTTGGAGAACAGCTCCTTGACCATGCCCATGCTGCCCAGCACCGCGGTGGCCTCGTAGGGCACGAACACCTTGTTGCTGCCCTTGCCCAGCTCCTGCAGCGTCTCCAGGTACTTCAGCGCCAGGATCTCCGGCGTCGCCCGGCCCTCGTGCACTGCCTCGAACACCAGGCGCGTGGCCGTCGCCTTCGCCTCCGCGTCCAGCACCACCGCCTGCTTGTGCCCCTCGGCGCGCGCCACCTCCGCGTCGCGCTCCGCCTCGGCGCGCAGGATCCGCGAGATCTTCTCGCCCTCCGCCTGGAGGATCGCCGCGCTCTTGTCGCCCTCGGCCTTCGTCACCTCGGCGCGCCGCTCGCGCTCGGCCGTCATCTGCTTGGCCATGGCATCCTTGATGGCCTGGGGCGGCTCGATCTCGCGCAGTTCCACGCGCGTCACCTTCACGCCCCACTTCTCCGTGGCCTCGTCCAGCACCATGCGCAGCTTGGTGTTCACCGTCTCGCGGCTGGTCAGCGTCTGGTCCAGCGTCAGCCCGCCCATGACGTTGCGCAGGTTCGTCATCGTCAGCTGCTCGATGGCCAGCGCCAGGTTCTCCACCGCGTAGAGCGCCTTGGCCGGATCGACGACCTGGTAGTAGATGACCGAGCCCACCTCCATGTTCACGTTGTCATGGGTGATGACCTGCACGGTCTCGAAGCCCATGACCTGCTCGCGCAGATCCACCAGATTGCTGCGGGTGGCGCGGTTGCCGGTGCGCATCTCGAAGGGGCGCGGGCTGTCCAGGAACGGGATCAGGATGTTCAGGCCGCTGTGCGCCAAGTGGTGGAACCGGCCCAGCCGCTCGACCACCATCACCTTGGCCTGCGGGACGATACGGATGCCGGTGACCAGGGCAAAGCCCGCCACCAGCGCCGCGACGATGAACAGCACCGTCATGAATGTCATTTACTCTCTCTCCTTCTTCCGCTGTGCGGAGACCTCGAGCGACGCGGAGGGGCGTCGCACCCATAGCTTCAGTCCTTCGACCTGCTCGACGGTGACGCGCTCGCCCTCGGCCACCGGGCCCGCCAGCGAGCGCGCTATCCACAGCTCGCCGTTGATCCGCACAGTACCTCCGTGCGGGTCCGCCAGCGCCTCGGTCACCACCGCCTCCTGCCCCACCATGGCCTCCACCCCCATCTTCAGGGGGCTGGCCGAGCGCATGAATGCTCGCTTGAAGATCGTCCGGGACGCGGAGAACAGGGCCACCGAAACCAGTGTGAAGAGGACGAGCTGGGTGTTGATGCCCAGGCCCAGCCCCGCCGCGAGCGCCGAGACCAGCGCGCCCACCGCGAACCACAGCGTCACGAACCCAGAGAGCTTCATCTCCAGGCCGCCGAACACCAGCGCCGCGACGATCCACAGCTGCCAATCGGTGGGAGTCAGATCCATGTCGGGCTCCTCTTTGGCAGTGGGCTCGGCTTCCTGTCAAACCGGCGGGCCCACTGGCGCTCCTTAGATATGCGCCCGCTCGATCCCTGTCTCGCAAACCGGACAAGCAATCGGACACGGGGGCAGATCTTCACGAGATTCGACGGTTTTCACGCTTTCCAGGCTGCGCTCTGAACGTGCGTCCAGTATCTTGGAGATCGTGTACGCCGAGCTGGTCTGCCGATCCAACTTCACGTTCCTCCGCGGGGCCTCGCACCCGGAGGAGCTCGTGGCCACGGCCGCGCGGCTGGGGATGCAGGCGCTGGCGCTGACGGATGCGGACGGGCTGTATGGGATCGTCAAGGCGCACCTGGCCGCCAAGGAGCACGGCCTCAAGCTGATCCTCGGCACCGAGCTCACGCTGATGGACGGCCCACCGGTGATCATCTACGCCATGGACGCCACCGGGTACGCCAACATGTGCCGGCTGGTGTCGGCCAGCCGCATGTCGCACCCCAAGGGCGAGGCAGGGCTGCCGTGGCGCTCGGTGGCCGAGCGCTCCGAGGGGTTGATGGCGCTGCTGCCGAACCCGGCCCCCGCCGAGCAGGTGGCGCCGCTGGCCGAGGCCTTCCCCGGGCGCTTCCACGTGGGGCTGTGCCGCACGCTGTCCGCGGGGGACAAGGCCCGCGAGGCCCAGGCCGAGGCCCTGGCGCACTCGCTCGGGGTGCCCCTGTGCGCGCACAACGACGTGCACACGCACCACCGGCGCCGCCAGCCGCTCCAGGACGTGCTCACGTGCATCCGCCACAAGACGACGGTGGACAAGGCCGGCACCCGGCTGCTGCCCAACGCCGAGCGCACCCTCAAGTCCCCCGCGGAGATGGAGCGGCTGTTCCGGGATCGCCCCGAGGTGCTGGAGCGCTCGGTGGAGCTCGCCAGTCGCTGCCACGCCACGCTGGATGACCTGCGCTACCACTTCTCCGAGGAGGATCTGCCGCCTGGGCG
>NZ_DASPHO010000241.1:0-7381 GCF_035629615.1 Hyalangium sp.
GTCTCGTTGAGGATGAGATCACGCACGAAGACGGTGAACTCCGTGCCTGCATCCACTCCGCCGTCGGTGCCACCGTCGGTGCCACCGTCCGTGCCGCCATCCGTCTCCGGTGGCGTGACGGTGACGTTCACGCACTTCTTGGCCTCGCACTCCCACCTCTTGCCAGCACCCGGCGAGCCGTTCTTCGCCTGGCAGTCAAAGCGGTCGACGCACTCGTCGCCGCTGCAGGCCGCGAAGGACACGGCGATGATCGCCGCCAATCCGCCTATCAAGAGTCGCAACTCTTTCATGGCGGCCTCAGGTCCCGTCGCCGTTCGCGCCCCGGTTCGGCACGTTCAGGTACGGGAACGCGTCGCCGAACTGGTCATCATCCTGGAGCACCGCGTCGTGCAGTGGGATGTTGCGCGAGGGCGCCTGGGTGTCGTTGGCGAACAGGTAGCCGATGGTCACCCGGAGTGCGATGTCCACCACGTCATCGCCAGGGCGGCGGCCGTTGGGGAAGCCGGCCGGATCGCAGTCCGGGTCGGCCAGCGTGAGCACGCCATCCACGAAGCAGCCGGCGGCCCCGAGGTTGTTCTGCGCTCCCTTGGGCTTGGGCGCAATGGCCGTGTTGAGCCGCTGCATCTCGGCGGTGGAGCCGTTCTTGTTCACGCTGTCCACACCGGTGAGGAAGACCGCCACCAGGTCCGTGCGTGGGAACACGGAGGGGGCCACCACGGTGGGGAAGAGCACCTCGATGAGCGCCGGGAGAGTGGGGTGGGTGACGTAGTCCGCGAACTGCCCGTCGTCCTTGGGCTCGCTCGAGTTGAAGCGGTCCTTGTCCTTGATGCCGATGACCACCTCGTTCACCAGCGGCATGCCCAGCCGGCTCACCTGCGTCCACGCGCCGCCCTCACGCGACGGCCGCGCGAAGGTGGCCTGCGGGTTGATGGCACGCGCCTGACGGATGCTGGCGCTCGTCCAGCCGCCGACGATGTCCTGGGTCCCCTGCTTCAAGCACGCGATGGGCACCTCCAGGGCGATCGTGGTGATGTTGGCGTTCCGCAGCGGGTTGGGCACCGCGCCGCGGTTGGCGTCGTCGGTGATGACGCCAGCCGGCGCGTTCACGAGGTCGAACACCGGCCCCAGGTTCACCGCGAACGGCTCCGCGCGCTGACCGACGAACATCTTGCTCGTGCCCGTGCAGCCCGGGATGTTGACGGTGTAGATGTGGGCGTTGGCATAGGCGGCATAGTCCGGGAACGTCTTCGTACCGATGTTGTCCACCGGCTTGTTGAACGTCGCCGCGCCGCCCGTGGCGTTGGTGATGTCCTGCGCGGTGCCCGTGCGGCGGTTGCCGCGCACCACCTTCACCGAGTACGTCTCGAGGACGCTGACCTTGCTGAGATCGTTCGCGGTGATGGCTCCCACGTTGAGCAGGGGCACGGCCACCGTCTTCTTCGAGCCCGCCGGGCCGATGTCCAGCGTCACCCCGTTCTGGGTGGCCAGGGTGTTGCTGAAGCGGAACTGGAAGGTGATGTCCTCGACGGCGTTCCCATCGTTGTCGATGTGGATCTCGTACAGCGCGTCGGGATCCATCATGAAGAAGTTGGGACCGCCATACGGCAGCTGCAGGGGCAGGTAGTTGGCGATGAGCGTGACGTGAGTGTCACGTCCCGTCTCGTAGCTCCGGAACATGTAGAAGTCCGTGCTGTCTACCTTGGGCATCCGGGTGATGAAGGGGGCTTCGCGGTGGCTCGACGCCTCGGCGAGGGGTGCCCCCAGCATGGCGACCCCCAGACAAAGCGCGCCGACCAGCTTGGGTCTACGCATGCGCTGCTCCTCATTTCGTGTGCGGCGGGTGGTGTGACGCACTGCGCCAGTCATGAAGACCCTGACGCACCGTGTCAGCTTCTGCGCGGAACAGATCCGGCGCTGCGGCACCTACGGCAGCCCCGACAAAATGGATTTATGGAAGATCAGACCGGCCAGAGCTGGAGATCCAAGGCGCGCTCGGCGAGCCAGGTGCAGCCGAGCAGCGCTACCACCACGGAGCCGCCGACGAAGAGCACGCGGCGGTAGAGGAAGGAGGCGCGCAGGCTGTAGGCAAACGGCAGGAACACTGCCACGCACGCGAGCTGTCCTAGTTCCACCCCGAGATTGAAGCCCAGCAGGGTGACGGCGAGGCTGCCGGAGGACAGGCCCGCCTCGGCCAGCACCGACGCGAAGCCGAAGCCGTGCAAGAGGCCCAAGGCGAATGCGGCCGCCCAGCGCGTGCCTCGCACCAGGGGAAACAGGTTGTTGAGCGCGGCGATGACGACGCTCGCCGCAATGGCCGACTCCACGAGGCGCGAGGGCAGGAACACCCACCCCAGGGACGCGGCGCTCAGCGTCAACGAGTGCGCCACCGTGAAGGCGGAGACCACCTTCACCACGTCACTCAGCGCCGGAGCGAAGGCAGGAACCGGCTCCCACCCCGAGGGCTCGCTCCGACGGAGAACAGCGGGGAGCAGCAGCGCGAGCAGGAAGAGGAGGTGGTCGAAGCCCTTCCAGATGTGCTCGACGCCCGAGAGGACGGCTGTGCCCAGCCCACCCCAGGCGCTCGGCGCATCGATGGAGGTCCGCAGCTGCGGGCGCGAGGCCGTGAAGAGGAGCGTCTCGGACGCGCGGGCCCCCGTGACGCGCAGCACGCCCCGGTGCTGGGAGTCCCGGTCGAACAAGAGCGCATAGCGGATGTCCAGCTCCTGAGGGGTGCCGGGGCAGGCGATGGCGAGGAAGAGCGCGGCATACGCACCATCCGAGTGGCGCACCACGCGCACGGGAGAGTCCCCCGCCGGTGTCACGGTGCAAGGCTTCCCCTCGCTCGCCACCTCCAGGCGTTCCAGCGCGTAGCGCGTCACCTCATCGCCGCGAGCGCGAAGCTCACCCCAGGTGATGGCGCCATCGCCCTGCGCGTCGAGGACGAGCACCTCATCCAGATCCTTGAGCGCGATGTCCCAGCGCCCCTGGACGCCTCCCCCACCCCGCTCGAGGAACAGATAGCTGTCAGAGGGCTTGTGGGCGAGCGCTACCGGCGCGACGAGCATCGCCAGGAGCGCGAACACCATCAGGTGGGGCGTGGGTCTCATGGCAAAGCGCTCCTCACCCGCTGCGCGAGCGCCATCAGGCCCGGGTCTTCGGCCCCGTTCGCTTGAAGGAAGTCGACGACGGGAAGCGCGGCCTGCGGACGACCTGCGGCGAGCGCTGCCTCCATGAGCACCCGCGCGTCCCAGGGCTCGTGCTGGACCTGCCAGTTGGCCTCCGCCAGAGAGAGCGCCCGTGCGGCGTCCTGATCCACGCCGAGCGCGAACCGCGCCTCCTCGCGCGCGTGGAGACTGTCCCCGCGCAGGTGGCTGGCCGCATAGCGTGTGCGCAGCGTGTCGGCCTGCGCGCGGGCCTCGGCCGTCCCCAGTGCCTTCTCGGCGAGCACCCGCCGGAGCAGCAGGGCATCATCCTCGGGGTAGGAGCGCACGAGCTCCACGGCCTCACTGGCCCGGCCTGCGTCGATCAGCAGATCCGCGAGCGCCCCGCGGGTGTAGGCATCTTGTGGATCGAGGGCCAGGGCCTGTTTGAGGAGCCGCTCACCCTCGGGGACATCGCCCGCGCGCGCCGCCGCCTCCCCCAGCACGGACAGCGCCCACGCCTGTTCAGTGGGCGCAATCCCCCCCTGCGCTGCGACGAGCGCCTTCGAGAGCTCGGCGAAGGCCTGCTTCGATTGTCCCGCCGTGCTCTGCACCTGTGCGAGGCACACGGCGCGGGTCAGCTCACCTGCCAGGCCGCCCAACGGGGCGCAGCTGCGCGCGGCCTCGGCATGCTCGCCCCGCACCGACAGCACCACGGCCCGGGTCAGCCACGCCTGTGAATGCCCTGGGGCCTCGCGCACCACGGCATCCAGGTCCGTGAGCGCCGCCTGAAACTCGTGCCGACTCTGCAGGATGGTGGCTCGCAGCACCCGGACCTCCAGCGGCGGTGACTCCTGCTCCCACCAGGTGCTCAGTGCGGCCTGGGCCCGCCCGAGGTAGCGCGGATCCCCTTTGGCACGGCCCTCTTGGATGTGGGCCTGTGCCAGCTTCAGGGCGAGCTCCAGGTCCTGAGGCGCGGTGTCGAGGCGTTGGCGAAGCGCCTCACGCTCACGCGCTCCCGGGTCCGCGGCCCGAGCAGGCACGCGCTCTAGCACTTCCTGGTCCGTGGCCGGGACGAAGGGGGCCTCCTCTCCACGGGGCGCGCGCGAGCACCCCGCGAGGACGCTCGTGAGGAGCAACGTCGTCAGCAGTACCTGACGGGCCAGCGGGAAGTGCAAGGAGAGAGCGGGCGTCATGGGCGGCGGCGGAGTTTGTGCCACACTCCGGCGCTCTTTGCCCAGACTCCCTCGGAGGCGCCGAACCCAAGGAGGCCCCCTGAGCGCCAGGGCCGCTACCAGGGCACCTGCTCGTCGGAGCCGCCGAACATGGCCGGGAAGCCCTTGTAGTGGGGGAGGTCGTCCTTGACGGGCAGCATCGCGTACTGGCAGTTCATGTGGAACGTGGGCTTGAACATGCCCTTGGGCAGCAGGTGTGCCCTGATGGCACGAATCCCCAGGCCTGGTGGCTCCGAATAGATGGGGGTGCCGCACTCCCGACAGGTGGCGCGCAGCGTCGTCTTCAGCTTCCACATGCGGGGATCGCCTGAGACGATCCGAGTCTCGGAGATCCGATACATCACTGCGGGGATGTAAGCGGCGCAGTGCACTGCCTGGCAGTCGTCGCAGTGACAGTACAGCTGCACCAGTGGCTCGCCAGTGAGCTCCATCCTGACAGCACCGCAGTTGCACTGGATGGTCGTCGTCGTCATGGCTCCTCCTGTGCTTGATCCATCATGAGCGGCCGGCGCTCAGCGATCCAGGAAGAACCAGCTCTCGAAGGTGCCACCAGGCAGATGCGGCATTCCGTTGCCGGTGAGCACGTCGGGCGCCGCCGAGTAGACGTTCCCGTCTTTGTCCCAGATGTGAGCGACGTGCACGCGGATGTGCACGCGCGTGCCCCCCGGCACGCTCAGCTTGTCGAGGTCGTTCTCACATTGCCAGACGATCTCGTTGGACGAGGCCAGGGAGGCCTGACCGTGCATCACCAGGATTGCAGACGGCGAGTTCGGCGCATCCGGCGATGGCGCCTGCTCCAACCACACCTGGAAGAGGGCCGGCATCGCGTCGTCGAAGCGCCTGTGGAGCTCGGTCTCGAGTGAGATGCGCAGCTCGTTGAGCTGCGTAGCGGGCGCATTCCCTCCATGCGGCCAGTTCACGTCGATCACCCGAGGATGCTCGGCCACCACCCCCGGTGCTCCCTGCGGCCCTGCCGGACCGGTCGCACCCTGTGGCCCCGCTGGACCGGTCGCGCCTTGTGGCCCTGCTAGACCCGCCGTGCCCTGTGGCCCTTGTGGGCCCGCTGGCCCTATCAGTCCTTGTGGGCCCACTGGACCTATCGGCCCCGGCTCGCCCGCTGGTCCCATCGGACCCTCTGGGCCTGCTGGCCCCGCCAGCCCCTCGGGACCTGGCGGCCCCGCCAGCGCCGCGCCGTCGTAGTGCCAGCGGCCTTCGGCGTCCTGCACGTGAGTGCCGCTGTGGCTGTGATTCCCCACGGCGATGAACAGCGACGGGTCCTGCGAGACAGTGAGGGTCCCGTCGTTCGACTCGATCAACGCGATGGTCAGCGAGTCCCCCACCGGCTCCTCCTCGCTGACAGGCTCGAGAATCACGGTGGAGCTCAACAGGATCACCGTCGGCGTGTTGCCGAAGCGAAGATGGGCGCGATCACTGTTCTGTGCGCGCAGCACCACCCGCCAGGGGCCATCGCCCTCAGGCAGCTCGAAGGACTCCGGCTGCTCCAGCGACAGCCGGACGCCGTCCGGGGAGAAGGCCACGCCGGGACTGACCGTGATCTCGGTACCAGCGTCGACCTTGAACCCCCACCCTACCCGGCCCAGCCCTACCGTGCGGCGCAGGTCCAGAACGCTCTCGCGCAGGCGATCCTGCAGGTGCAGGAGGTGCTCGGGGGTAACCCGCAAGCCCTCCACGAAGTGACTGCGTGCATCGTCGGCCATGACCTCGCTCCTGACTCATTCGCGGGCCAGACACGCTGGCACCGCAGGCTCGTTCGAAGAGCCCCCGCTCAGCAGCACCTACTTCGAGAACACCACCATCAAGTTCCGCAGGATGAGGGTGCCGGCGGTCAGGCTGGTCACCCGCAGACTGGCGGCCGTCCCGGCGATGTCCAGGGTGGGGCCCGCCGTCTCCGGCCATACCGCCAGCGCCTCACGGGCGGTGGTCATCACCTTCTTCGGCGGCACCGCCAGGGGCATGGACGCTCCCTGACGGCACGGCTGCAGCCGCACCGGCGCCATCGGGTCATCCCGCTGGGTATGCCCGATCACGTGGATGCGTCCGCCCACCGTCGTCCCCAGCGCGGAGGGCAAGGACACCCACGGCCCAGCAGGCGGGCCGCGCCTCACCGCCCGGAGCGCCGTGGAGGAGGTGTATCGCCCCAGCGTCCAGCGCACCGTGCCGCGCCCCACCAACACCACTGCCCAGGGCATCGCCCCGCGGATCGGCACCGGCCGTGGGAACTCGAAGAGCGTCCACCCCTGGCTGGTATCCCCGGAGGCCGGCGCCTCCAGCACCACCGGGTTGCTGGCGGACGCGCCCTCCAGCGGAGGACCAGGCTCACCACCGGTGGCTCCGAGGCCTTCGCCCAGGTGGGACAGCAGCGCCACCCGCACCTCCGCGCCGCCCTCCATCGCTCGCAGCGGCAGGCGCACGCCTGTCACCTCTGCCAGCGTCACCTCCTCCAGGGCCTCCGTGTCCTCGACATGCGTGGGGAGCCGAACGCAGGCGGACCGCTGCGCGTCCAGCTCCAGCTCGGCCTGAGTCGCGAGGTCTGGCCCATAGGGCGGCAATGCGCGCTCGGGCGGCAGCGCTCCCGAGACGTTCACCCGTACCTCCTTCACGATGCGCGCGTCGGCGGGAAGGGTCAGCGGCACGTCCTGGTACCCTTCGGCCTCGAAGGTCAGCTCCTTGCCATCAGCGCCGAGCTCGGTGCGGGCCAGGTAATCCAGCTGGGGAGCCTGCACGGTCAGCTGGAGCTTCCCTGGCTGGCGCGCGGTCAGCTCCAGCTGAAACGTCCTGACCTGGGGGTGATCCGGGTCGCCAGTGAGCACCTCGAACGCGGAGGAGAGATCGACCGTGCGCTTGAGCATCCCGGTAGCTCCGGGCGTCCACTCGTTGGGCCGCTCCTGTACCGGGCCGGGTGCAGTCCAGACGGGCGGCCCCCCATCGATCCTCAGCTCCAGGTCCGCGGGCATGGACGGCAGGCGCGCGCCCAACCGCTCCCCA
>NZ_DASPHO010000242.1:0-26787 GCF_035629615.1 Hyalangium sp.
GCCCGGCGCGCCTCCTCCGTCTTGCCGTAGAAGCGCTCCAGAGCCTCCTTCGCCGCGGAGAGGAACGCCTCCTCCTTCGAGGCATGAACGAAGACGTAGTCCGGGGCGATGCACGTCTGCCCCGCGTTGAGGAACTTGCCCCACACGACGCGCTCGGCCGCCGTCTTCGCGTCCGCCGTCGCGTCGACGACTACCGGGGACTTGCCGCCCAACTCCAGCGTCACTCCCGCCAGGTGCCGCGCCGCCGCGGTCATGACCTTCTGGCCCACGCGCGGGCCGCCGGTGAAGAAGAAGTGGTCGAACGGTAGCCGTAGCAGCGCCTCCCCTACGTCCGGGCCGCCCTGCACCGTCGTCACCTCGGAGGGATCGAAGGTGTCCCGCACGAGCGCCTCGAGGAAGGCCGCCGTGTGCGGGGTCTTCTCGCTGGGCTTGAGCATCACGCAGTTGCCGGCTGCCACGGCGGTGACGAGCGGGGAGATTGCCAGCGCGAACGGGTAGTTCCACGGGGCGATGACGAGCACGACGCCCTTGGGCTCGGAGCGGACTTCACTGCTCGTGCCGGCCAGCAGCAGGGGCGTCTCTACCTTCCGGGGTTTCATCCAGGACTTCAGGTGCTTCGCCGTGTGCGCCAGCTCCATGAGCACGGGCAGCATCTCGGTGCTCTCCGCCTCGGCCCGAGGCTTGCGGAAGTCCGCGAAGAGGGCCTCCGCCAGCGCCTCGCGGCGGCTGAGGAGGTTCGCCTTCAGCCGCTCTAGCCGTGCGAGCCGCTCCTTGGCGGTCGTCTGGGCCTGCTCCCAGCGGCGTGCTCGGAGCCGGTCGAAGGCGTCTTCCAGCGGACGGTGAAGCTCCGTCAATTGCTCCGTGCTTACGAGGCGCATGCCTGCTCTCCTGGTGTCCGGGAGCCTCCAACGCTCACAAGGCTCCCCGTCTTCCCGTACGAGCCGCTTACTTGAGCTACGACTCAGGGGGGACAGCAACCTCTTTCGCCCTGTCCCGTCCTTCTTTGACCAACACCGTGTGCCCGGCCTCACAGAAAGCCGGGGGAAACCCCACCCAGGGAGTCGCACCCCTGAGAGCAGGGGGGGCGGCGGCTCAGGCCCATGAGGTGATCAAGGCGGGGCAGAATACAGGGCTGGGGAATGCCGCCAGTCGCTACTTGTACTCGGGCACGGTCTTCGTCAGCCGCGCGGGCAAGGGCCGCGGGGTCGTCTCCTTTGCGGAGGCCAGCCACTCGCTGTCGTACGTCGTGAGCAGGCGCTCGAGGCCCTCGGCCCAGAGCGGCGCGGTGCCGTCGTGGAAGCGCCGGAGCCACCAAGCCGTCGCCGAGCGGACGTGGTTCGGATCGTTGCCGCCCCAGTTGTCATCCGAGGTGCCGAGCACGTCGTGGTAGAGGTCGAGCGTTGGGCCGAACGGATCGAGTTTTCCCTTGGCTGCGGCGGCGACGTAGGCCTTGCGCTCGGTCTCTACCCAGCGCGGGTCCGCCGAGAGAGCGCGCCAGACACTGTGGTACGTGCGGGCGAGCGTACTCACTGAGCGGTCATAGATGGGCTGCGTCTCCTCGAGCAGCGCTGGATCCGTCGCGGCGGGCACGAGCGCGGTCACCGCCCACTTCACGAAGGCGGGATCATAGCGGCCGAAGTCCTTGCGGTTGTTCAGGTCGAGCTTGCCATCCTTATGGGGGCCCGAGCTGAAGGGCTTGACCGGCGCAAGCGAGAGGAAGGTCTTCCAGGAGATGACCGAGAGCGAGCGGCAGAAGAAGTTCCGCATGCCTCCGCTCTCACCGTAGTCGAAGGAGAGATCGTCGCCGCAGCGCTGTCCGCTGGCTTGCGGCAGCAGGTGCCAGGCCTCGGTGAGGGTCGTGGCGCGCGCGTCGTTGGAGCCCTTCTTCTTCGAAGGAGGCTTCTCCGCTGACGAGCCTGACTTCGTGGGGGTGCCTCCGGCGAGGGAGGGGCTCGACATGAGCGCGGCGGTGAGGGCGAGGGCAAACACGGACGTGACGATGAGACGCATGCTTCCTCCAGGAAGGCCGCCAGTCTGACGTAGAGGCGCTGCCCGGTTCGCGCGGAAAACGTTAGCGCTTCTGGGAAACCCGTCTTGTCTGGGGTCCGCCACCATGGCAGACCGCGCATATGAACTCTTCTCTCCGAATGTCCGCTCGCAGTCTCCCCCGATACACTGGAGGGCTCTCGGCCGTCCTCGCCGCGGCGCTCACCGTTCTGCTGCCCGCTTGTGGCGGGACGCCCTCCATCACCGAGGTCCGCGCACAGGGGAACGGTACAGAGGCGACCATCGAGGGATTCGTCTCGGTTTCTCCTGGAGCGTTCCAGTCGGCCCTGGGCGACGAGGGCTTCGCCGTGCAGGACTCCTCGGGCGGCCTCTACGTCAAGATGGCGGAGAAGCAGACCTTCGGCTTGGGAGCCAAGGTCCGCGTCACCGGGATCCTGGACGAGCAGAACCAGCTGCGCATCCTGAAGGCCGAGCCCGCGGGCGTGAAGCTGCTCGGGGGCACTGAGCAGGTGTCCGCCAAGACCGTGGGCACGGGCGCCGTCAACGAGTCCGTCGAGGGACAGCTGATCCAGGTCAGCGGCAACATCACCCAGACCTTCCAGGATGACTCACCCTACGGCTACAAGCTCTACATCAACGATGGGACGGGCGAGGTCCAGGTGTTCGTCCACGTGTCCGGGGGCTTCGACAAGGCCGCGTTGCAGGCCCTGAGTGCTGGCCAGCGCATCACGGTGGTGGGGCTGGCCGCGCAGTACGAGACCACCTACGAGGTGGCGCCGCGG
The DNA here is from genome assembly GCF_035629615.1 of Hyalangium sp. Classification (GTDB taxonomy): domain Bacteria; phylum Myxococcota; class Myxococcia; order Myxococcales; family Myxococcaceae; genus Hyalangium. The sequence goes on from NZ_DASPHO010000242.1 coordinate 2,790, forward strand.
CAGCCCTCAGACCTGACCGTTCAGTGATCACCGCTGCCGGCTCACGGCAGCTCTTCCACCAGCAGGAGGTTCTGGCCACGGTTCCAACCAAAGCGGTTGGTGCCGCAGGCAGTGCCATCCCAATGCCGGGTCGTGGACCAGATAGCGAAAGTGTGTGGGCCTGCAGTCAGCCCTTTCACGAGACACGTCTGGTTGACGGGATGATGGTGATCGTGGGCGGTGGACCCGGAGTTGTACGAGTATTGACCATTATAGCAGTACGTGGGCTGGCCATCGACATACAACTGATAATAGCCCCATTGGGCACCACAGTTGAACGTTCCACGGAACGTATCCGAATAGGTCACGCGGACCGCCTTTCCTGCCGCACTGACCGTGTGCTGTACTTGGCGGGTTTCTACTCCTTCCCAGTCGCCACTCAGTTCTTCACTCTCGGAACTGCTATTGCTGTAGGTGAGCTTCTGGTTCTCGACCTCCTCGACCATTAGCAGCGGGTAGGAGCGTTCCCAGCCCAGGTGTGTATCCCTACCAGTGTCTGAGCGAATCCAGACATCGAAGGTATGGGCTCCCGTCGCCACAGCCGGCAGCACACAGGTCATCACGATAGGGTGATGGAAGTTACCGCCTGTGCCCTGAGCATCATGCTGGCCGGTGAAACAGCTGGTGTTATTACCATCCATCCGGATCATGATCGTACCCCACCCTCCATTCTGGTTGTAGGCACTCCTGAATGTGTCGGCGAGCGTCACCTTGAGCAGGGTGTTCGCGTCCTGCTTCGTGTAATTGACGGTGCGCCCGGACGCCTTCTGGTAGGTGCTGCTCGAGGTCGCGGACTCGCCTCCCGTGGTGGAGGCGCCATACCTAGTTGTCGGGAGCAGCTCCTCCACGAATACGAGAGGTTGGGAGAGGCCAGCCCCCACGTGCGCTGCACCGGCATGTGAATACGCCCACGTCTCGAATTCATACAGGCCCGCGGGCAGCACGTCCGTAAGGCACACCGTCGCAAAGGGGAAGTAGTACGTGTTCGACCAATCGCGCGCATTCCAGATGCGCTGGCGCTGATGGCAGTTTGGCGACATGTAGCCGCCGTTCATCCTGATGGCGTAGTAGCCAGAGCCATCAATGACGCCGATACCCACGCCCAAATTGTCGGAGACGGTGATCTTGAGCCGTGATGCAGCGCTCAGCTTGAGGATGCTCACCTTGCGCCCAGAGGAGTGCCAGAGGGAGGGAGGGAGATCGCCCGAGCTGTAGCTCGGCGCAGAAGCGGCCCAGCCCGTTGGGTAGAGCGCTTGGTTCGAGCAGACGTACCGGGTCTGGGCTACCTCGCTCGCCTCCAGCGTTCCGTTCCCATTGGTGTCCAGACCACTGCGCACCACGGTGCCGCCCTGGGCACAGTTGGCACCTGGAGGTTCTGGATCCAACCGCACCAGCGCCTGGGCTCCCGGGGCTCCTGGGGTGCCCGCAGCCCCGTTGCAGACGTAGGCCGTGCTCGCCACCTCCGCCGTATCCAGCGCGCCATCATGGTTGGCATCCAGCCCGCTCTGCACTGCGGTGCCCCCATGGGCGCAATTGCTACCCGCTGGCTCGGGTGCCGACCGCACCAGCGTCTGGGCCCCTGGGGTTCCTGAACTCCCTGAGGTCCCATTGCAGACATAGGAAGTGCTCGTCACCTCGGCGGGATCGAGCGTGCCGTTGTCGTTGGCATCCAGTCCGCTGTTGACCCGGGTGCCTCCCTGGGCGCAGTGAGTTCCAGAGGGTTCGGGATCCAACTTCACCAGCGCCCTGGCGGCGGCCCCACCGGGAGGCCCGTTGCATGTGTATGCGGTGCTGGTGGCCTCACTGTCCTCCAGGGTGCTGTTGCCATTCGTGTCGAGCCCGGACTTCACGGCCGTGCCTCCATGAGGACAGTGGGTCCCGGGTGGCTCGTCCACGAACCGGATCAGCGAAGCCTTGCCGCTCTCCCCATCCTCCCCCGGGCGCCCTTCTTCCCCAGCAGAGCCACATGCAGCAAGCAGCACCCCCAACATCCCTCCACTGAGCCGCATCCACATCGTCATGGCTTGGAACCCTCCCAGAAGCTCGCGTCCGCCCACGGACCTGGGAAACACCCACGGACTGGTAGAACCCGAGCGTCAGTACCCGGTCACGGTACGTGGGGAGTGGGAGCGGGGCTGTACCACCAAAGGAGCACGGCGCTCTCTCCTCTGGGCTCGAAGTAGCCTTTGAGAGAGTACCTGTCATCCATGTCAGGTCTCCGCTCCTCTGGGGCGTGGACGCATTGCCTGCGCCGCCATGTCGAGATCACTTCGCGGGTGGAATCGCTGCTGGGTCAATAACGACGCCGAAGGGAACCGTCTTGATGCCCAGGCTCCGGCACTCGCCGATCCGGGACCCTTTGATCTTCTCTCTCAGCATGAACTCGTAGGTGACCTTGAAGCGGATGCAGAGCTCCGCCAGCATGTCACCAGGGTGGGCCTCCGAGAGGACACGGAATGCCGCGCGGTTGGCCATGTCCGCTGCGGCGTCTTGGGCATCCTCAAGGGGGATTTCGCCTTGAGAGCTCGTGCGGATCGGCACGCCGACCTCGAACTTGCACACGGTGGTGGCGCCTGAGTCCCCCATCGTGGTCTGGGCATGGATGCAGACGGCACGCCATCCACCATCTTCCTCCTTCTGGCGCGGCGGCTTGACCGTTGTCGTGAACTGGAAATGCTCCGGGGTAATGCGCCCTGTCACTGTGTTGCCGGGCCGCCCATGGGTGCATCCCACCCCAGCAACTGCCATCACGACAGTGAGCAGAACATGGAGCAGGGGCCAGTTCCGTGACGGCGCATCTCTCATTCCTGCAATGGTAGGCGTGCACGGTGCGCAGGGCGAGCCCCGGCGCCGACCTTCACGGCAGGTTGTGGAGTTCTTTGTCGAAGAGAGCGTAGAGCAGCGTGGCCTGTTCGCCGCCCAGATGGGGCACGAAGACTTCAGGGACGAGAACGTTGTGCAAATGCAGGGGGAAGGGCCGGTACCCCAGAACCCGCTCGATGGTACGAGCGAGCGTGACGAAGTGGGGCTTTACGTCGTCCGTTGGCTCGAAGGAGAAATGATGGAAGAGGGGTTCACTGCGAGGACCGACGGTCTCCGTGATGCAGTACGTGACATAGAGGGGGGCCAGGACGCTCACAGCGGCTATCGCGCGAGTAACGAGCTGTGCTCCGTCCGGCAGGGGCTGCTTCTCAGACCTGGAGCAGCGGCGGCAGGCCGCCATATAGGGCTGGGTCACATCACCCGCGCTCCCGAGCGCGATGTCCAACTCCTCCAAGAGGGAGTCCCACGCAGGCCACTCCATGGCTTGCTTCCAGGCCTCCATCCAGCGCTGGTGCTCGGCGGTTCGTGTGTAGGGTGGGACTTCCTGGGTGTAGCTGTCCGACACCGCGAAGGAACCGGTGGGGTAGTAGCGGTGGACGATCCGGATGAGTTCCTGCTCGGTCAGGTCGGTCATGGTCGGTGATGGCGCTTCGATATGTACGTGAAACAGCCATCCCCTCGATAGAGGCTGGGCACCTCGTGGGCGCGGGAATCAGTGGTCCGCGTGGTGCTCGCTCTGGGGTGCCGTGAACACTTTGGAGGGGAGCGCTGCTGGCTTCCGTGGCTCCTCGTGCTCCAGCCCGCGCTGCCATGGCCAGCGCCCCTCAAGCTCCACGGACAGCGTGAAGCTCAGAAACGTTCGGATGACCACGATGATCCCCAGCACCGCAACCCCTCGCAGGGTCGGCTCCTCGCTCACCGTGCGGATGATGTCCGCCGCCACCAGGAACTCGAGCCCCAACAGGATGGCCCGACCCAGGTCCTGCCTGAACTTCCGGTAGAGGCCCGCCACACGTCGCCGTCGCCGCACCCCCAGCAAGACCACCGAGAGGACGGCGCCGAGGATCATGACACTGACCCCCACCCCCTCCATCAGCTGCCCGCCCAGTGCTATCCACTCTCCGAACGTCATGGGCTCCCCAGCGCTCAAGCTAGGCTTCGCCGAGGGCACAAGCCCTCTTGGCATGGCTGGATGGTTGGGGACCCTCCGAGCTGGCAAGCGGCTCGCCTGCCGCGGCCGCGGAGCTCAGCGCGCCTCGAGCCCGCGAAGCAGCGTGGTCAGCGCCACCGTCAGCTCTTGCGTGAAGTCCACACGCAGCGGCGCCATGTGCGGCAGATCCAGCACCTCGCGCGTTACCGGCGCCACGTCCGCCATCTGCCGCAGCCCCGTTACCAGCGCGTGCAGGTGGATGAAGAACCGCCCGCCCTCGCCCGGCTTCAGAAACACCAGCCGCTTCTCCACCAGCACCCCTGCGCGCCCCATCGCCTCCAACAGCCGCTCCTTGAAGCCGCGCACCTGCTCCACGGTGACGTTCTGCTCCAGCACCGTCTGCAGCAGCGCCAACAGCCGCGTCAGCGTCTCCTCCCCCTCCAGCGACTCGGCCACCGTGCGCGCGACCCGCGTCCCCGTCCACCGGCCCTCACTGCTGCTCAGCAGCCCCTCCAGCTTCACGAACCACGCGAAGAGCAGCTCCTCCAGCATCGCCAGGAAGAGCGCCTCCTTCGTCGGGAAGTAGAGGAACACCGTCCCCTTCGCGAGCTTCGCCCGCTCCGCCACATCCGCCATCTTCACTTCCGTGTAGGAGGTGGTTGTGTACAGCGCCAGTGCCTCCTCCAAGATGAGCTGCCGCCGCGCCTCCTTGTCCTCGTCCTTGCGCGCTCTCAAGGGCAGAGCCCGCTTCGCCTTCGCCGTTCCGTTGCTGACCATGAGTCATCCATGGAGCGAGGAGAGCGGTTTGTCAATGACCCTTGGTCATTCCCAAGGCTCGCTGGGGATTCGCTGGGGAGGTGGATGTGAGATAGTGTAGGTTGGTGATGAGAACCTTGCAGGCAGAGCTGCTCCAGGGCCGCGCGCTCTACCGCGAGGTGGTGCTGGCCAAGCTGGCGCACGCGCGCGAGTCCGTGTGGATCGCCACGGCCAACGTGAAGGCCATGTTCGTGGAGCAGGGCGGGAAGTTCGCCCCGGTCCTGGAGTTGTTCGACGCGCTGGCGGCGCGCGGAGTGGCGCTGCGGCTGCTGCACGCCGAGCTGCCCAGCCGGCCGTTCCGGGAGGCGTTCGATTCACGCGAGCGCCTGGTGCGCGGAGGCCTGGAACTCAAGGTGTGCCCGCGCGTGCACTTCAAGGCCGTGGTGGTGGATGGAGCCTGGGCCTACGTGGGCAGCGCCAACCTCACGGGCGCGGGCCTCGGCGCCAAGGGCGAGGACACGCGCAACTTCGAGCTGGGCTTCGTCACCGAGGACTTCGACGTCATCGACCGCGTCACCGCGCTGTACCAGGCCGTGTGGAGCGGGGCCGAGTGCCGAGGCTGCCGGCTGCGTCAGATCTGCCCGGATCCCATCCTTCCCGCAGGCTCTGATGTGGCGAAGAGGCGGGCATCCGATGGCATCCGCCTGGGGCATGCCCGGCGCCTCCGACGCTGACGGTCATGAACAGTTGGTGACCGCATCGCCGTCCACGGCGAACGCACCATCGTGACGCCGCAGACAGGTGGAAGAAAGGCGCCCAGGTCGGGCAACATGGAGTGGGGGCCCAAGAGCCTGGCTGCGAATCCCAAGGCTCGCTGAGTGGCCGAGAGGAGTGCACGTGCTCTCGAACTCCTTCCAGGGCTCGGTCGCTGCGCCGGCAGAGGCCGTCGGCGACTGCGCCGGGACCGACTCGGTCCCGCCGGAGCTTTCCGAGGTTGTGCACCCGACTGCGAGGTACTCCTCATGACGCTCACCTGGGTGGTGGTGCTGCTGCTGACGCAGGCCCCTGGAGCTGGGGAGTCGGCCGATGGAGCGTGGCTTCCGGCTTCCGCGGCCAAGGTCGTGCCACCTGCGGACGCACCGCCCACGGAAGCTCGCGAGGCCGGACGGTGGAACTCCCTCATCCGCCTGGAGGCCAGTACGCTGGCGCTGCTGCCACGGGGAGGAGCGGGAGAGCATGTGGGCTACACGCAGCTGAGCCCCGCGCTGGTGGTGGATGACGGAGCGGAGTGGGGCCTGCATGTGGGCGCTGCGGTGCGGGTGAGGCTGTGGGGAGGGGAGACGAGAGCGGGGCGGGTGAGGACGGAGGACTGGGACAGCCTGTCGGACTGGGGGCAGGTGGTGCGGGCGCTCAAGCTGGGCAGTGACGCTTCCCGAGTGGGGTTGTGGGTGGGGGAGTTGGAGGACTACAGCTTGGTGTCCGGGCACTTGGTGCGGCGCTACTCGAACCGAGCCCACCCGGACTACCACCCGGCGGGAGCCTCCCTCACGGCAAGGCTGGCTCCGCTGTACGTGGAGGCCTTCACCTCGGACGTGCTGGGGGCGCGCCTGACGGGAGCGCAAGCGGACGTGGATGTGGAGCACCTGCTCGGCGGCGCACCGCGAGAGCCGGGCCGGTACATGGTGGGGCTGTCCGTGGTGCGAGACTGGGGTAGGGCTGAAGGGGTGTCGCCCCAAGTCACACTGGTGCACGTGGATGGGACGGCGGTGGTGGTGGTGCGCCCAGGCTTCGAGCTGCACGTGCTGGGCGGTTGGGGCGAGCGGGTGAGGGAGGCAGGCGCCTGGGGCGCGGTGGTGGGAGTGGGCGCGGACGTGGTGAGGCACACCCTGGACATGAAGGTACGGCTGGAGGCGCGAGCCCAGCGCGGGGGCTTCCGCCAGGGCTACTTCGGTCCGGACTACGAGCTGTCGCGCTGGCGCGCGGTGGGCTCCTCCGGGCTGCCGGTGGCGCAGGCTCCCTTCCCGGAGGGGTTCTCCGCGTACGGGGAGGCAGTGGTGGGCTGGGATGGGGTGCGGCTGGGAGGGCTGCTGCAGCGCCACCTGCACCTCTCGCTGGGCGTGGAGGTATTCGACTGGGGCCGCGTGGACGTGGACGGGCGCTGGGCGGTGCAGCTGGCCGAGCGGAGCCTCGAGGTGGCGGTGAGCGGGCTGGCGCTGGGGCTGGGCCAGCCGGGGGCGCGCCAGGTGTACGCGGGGCAGGTGCGCTGGCGCTTCGCTGGGAGGCTCTACGCGCTGGGGCAGATCGGCACGCTGCTGTCCCCGACAGCGCAGGGGGAACTGCGCTCGGGAGCCTTCGCGGCCTTCGGGTTGGGGGTAGACAATGCGCGCTGAGAGATCGAGGCGGAGGCGGGGGGTATTGCTCCTGGGAGCAGCCGTGCTCTGGACTGGATGCGCCACGCTGTCGGCCTCGCCCCGCCCAGGCGACAGCGCGAGCCATGGCCTGCGTGCCGCGCCCGCGTTGAGGCAGAAGGTGGGCGAGGAGCCCCAGGCTCCGGCTGCCTCCGAGGTCGCCTCGAAACGCAGTGAGGTGCGGCTGTACCGGCGCCACAGCGAGCGCAGGTTGCTCACGGACGCGGCCCTGGTGAGCCCGGAGGAGATGGCCCAGCGCCAAGCGGCCGGTGCGCAGCCCACTTCTCAAGGCCCACTCTCCTGCGGGGGCCATGCCGTGCCGGAAGGCTGGCCGGACTACTCCTCCTGGCTCGACGAAGAACTGCTCGCACCTTTCTTCCAGTGCGCCTCGCCCGCGGAGTTCCTCGCGTTGCAGCGCCGGGTGGACATGCCCCGGCTGGTGGAGAAGCTGGGGGACTGGTCCGCCGTGAGGCTCGGCGCGTTGGGGCCCATGGAGAACCCGGCCGCGCAGGTGCTCCAACTCAAGCGCTTCTCCTTCCTCGTCAATGCCCACCGGCTCTACGGGGCGTACGCCCAGGTGCTCACCCTCTTCCTGTTCGACACCGCCTTCGATGACGAGGTGCGCGAGCTGTTGGTGCTGTTGGCCAGGGACAAGCAACTGGAGCAGACGCTGGGGCAGATGCAGGCTGTGCGCGAGGTGTTGGAGCGGCGGGGCTTCAAGCCCTCGGACTACCCGGATCGGGACGAACAGCTCAGCGACGTGGGGCGGGGCTTGGTCCGCGCCGTCGACGACGTGCGCGCTACCATTCCCGGTGCGGATGGGGCCGGAGGTACCAGGGTGTACGGCGTGCGAGCCCACCTGTCACCGCCCTACCAGGAGGCCTTTGACGAGACAGAGCGGGCCCTCACCCGAGAGCACTTCTCTCCGGGCCATGCGGCGCCGGGCACCTTTGACCATATGACGTTCGGAGTGCCGTTGGGCTTCTACCACCTGGCGGTGGGGACGGGGCATGGGGTGTACACGCTGACGCAGGGCCAGTACGAGCAGGCCACGCGTGAGCTGGCGCCTGCGGCGCTGCTGGTGAGCCTGTACGCTGGCGGCAAGGGCGTGCGCTACCTCTCGGAGAGCGGGGGGATCGCGGGCGCTGTGCAGCGCTGGGGGGCGCTGCGGGTGCTGGAGGTGCGCCTGAAGGCCCTGGCAGAGGTGGTGGAGCGGCTGAGGGAGCAGTTGGGGGAGGAGGGCGTGGGGCAGTTGGCTGTGTACCTCCGGGCTCAGCGGGAGGCGGCCGTCCTCGTGGGCGTAGGGGGCGAGCGCGCAGCCGTGGCTCTCTATGAGGCGCGGGGAGACGTGGCGCGGGCGCAGGCCTGGTTGTCCCAAGCCAACCCCGAGCCTCGCGGCCTTGCGCGGCCCACAGCCGGTGCAGGCAAGAGCCCCGGCAGTGCGGCTGCCGTGGCAGAGGAGGCAGCGGGTGCCACGCCGAAGAGGGCGGGAGCCCGGAGCCCTCCAGGCAGTCTGGCCTCGCTGGTGGACGAATCCGTGGGCCACACCCCGGAGGTGGTCCGCGCCAGACTGGCGCGGGCGGAACTGCTGGAGGCGCCCGGCGAGCGCCTTCCGGTGGACGTGGCGTGGTTGGAGCAGAACCGTCCCGTGCTGGAGGCCCCGCCGCCCGGAGTGCCCGAGGGCTCCGCGCTCTGGCGCGAGTACGTGGCGTACAGGGCGGGCCGCCTCTCCGAGTTGAAGGCGGGAGAGAAGGCCAATGGGCCCCTGCAGTGGGAGGGCTACCAGCGGCTGCGTGGGTGGTTCGCCCGAGGGATGGCGTTCGAGAGGATCATGGTGGCTCTGCTGCGTGCGGATGCTGCGCTGCCACGAGCGCAACGGTTCTGGCTCCGGGACTTCGTCGATCCGCGCATCGAGACGTGTGTGGGGGTGGCGAAGGAGGGCCAACCCGGCGTGCGCTTCGCGGACGTCCTCGTCATCGAGAGGCAACCTCCCGCAGGCCAACCGCCGCGTGTAGAGTCCTTCAGTTTCAAGAGCCGGGATCTCTCTCTACTCGAAGAGAAGGCACTGACCAGACAGATGACGGCGGACGCGAGCGAAGCCCTGCGGTACTATGGCGAGACGCTGAACATCCGCCGTCGCGTGCTCAAGTACCTTGGCCCTGAAGTGCAGATTCGGAGGGTCCGCCTCATCTACGAGGGCGGCGAACTCAAGCCAACGGAGATAGACGTGTTGAAGGCAGCCGTGGAAGAGACACGGAAAGCGGTTCCGGGGGTGGAGGTGCTAGTCCAATGAAGCGGCTGCAGTTGCGGGACTTGAAGCCGGACGACAGCCTCCGGCTCGATTTCGAAGGTGCCTTCGACCCGCTGGCGGCACTTGAGAGCGAGATAGAGCCGTTTCTCCAGATACTCGAAGAGTACGCAGGCGAGTGGATGCCTGACCTCGTTGAGGGCAAGCGGCGACGTAGATACTCCCGCGCCGCCGTCTGGAAGGCACTGGAGGAGGAGCGCGACGAAAGGAGCACGTCCATCGTGCTCGGCCGGACGAAGTGGCCAGCGTTGTATTTGTGGCCCAGGCTCGATTTCCCGCCTCTTCCTCCTGGATTGGGCATTTCTCTCAAGGTACAACCGCTCTCCTTCTTCGCGGAGGTGGAGCGCTGCCGCCAATTCGTGGAGATGGTGCGCGCCTGGGCCTCCCGCTACCCCGTCGCCCATGCCGCGGCCCATAGCGTGGCTGACAGGGGGGTGGCGGACTCTCCCCTCTTTGGCCGCGATATGCAGACCTCCATTCGAGACGGATTCGACAAGATCTACGAGGTGTTCTGGCTCAACGTCTTCGGCCCGAGGTTGGTGGAAGCCGTCGGCCGCGATCGTATGATGTCCACGCCCGCCCACCGGGTGGAGGAACTCCCTAATGGATCTATCCTCCTGGTGACATGGCCTACCGCCGCGGACTTCGCCAGCGAGGGGGCACGAAAAGCCCAGGCCCGTGCACACGTCCATCTCCGGCCGGATCTCGGCTTCGACACCGTGCTGAACAGCCTGCGCGATCGCAGCGCCACGCTCGCGCCCGTGGAGCCCCACTTCCACCCGGATGTGGCTCCCCTCCTTGGTCGCGTGGTGGACAGCGTCGCCATCCACGAGCGCCAGCGGAAGATTGCCGAATTCAACACGTACCAGCCCCCTGAGCCGGACGAATGGTTGCCCGCGGATACTGCACTGCCTTCGGACGTGATGGACCCCCAGGCCGCCTGTGAGCACTACTCCCTGCTTGCTGAGCACCTCGTAGCACTCCTGCACACGAAGGTACCCTCGGTCTTCAAAGAGACGCCCGAGTCCCTCACGGACGTGGACTACCAGTTCTGGCATGAGGAGTTCCCGAGAGTCTTTGAGCGACGCAACATCGATGAGCACGCGGTGCCAGCAGTGGGCGCGTATTTAGGCGAGGTGCTGGTCCGCAACCTGGGCGGGCAGTGGATACCGCGCAAGAAACTCGAGGAGGCGCAGGTTCGCGTCGGCAACCGCGTCTGGCTTCCGTTCCTCCGAGCCCACCGCTACATGCGTACATGCCAGTCCCTGCTGGACTTCTCTCTCACTCAATTCTATCGCGAGGCCGAGCGCCACCGGGGTTGAGCACTCTTCAAACGGGACATGGAGCCTCACTCCTGCTACCGCCCCGTGCTAGAGGCCCCTCCGCCCAGAGTGCCCGAGGGCTCCGCGCTCTGGCGCGAGTACGGGGCGTACAGGGAGGGTCGCCTCTCCGAGTTGAAGGCGGGAGAGAAGGCCAATGGGCAGGCGAAAGAGCCTCGCCGGCTCTCGTTCCCCAACACCTCCCCAATTCGCTGGAAGTAACTTTCAAGCCGCTGCACGGCGGCGGCATTCATGAAGGGCTCCAAGAAATGGTGGACGGCGGTGAGCTTCGTGCCGTCGGGGGCCTTCACGGCGTGGAATGCCGCGATCGTCTTCCCGACCTTCTCCTGCAGGGCGAGAAGGGTCGGCAGCAGATCCTCGAGGGTCGCGGCGCTGAGCTCGGCGGGGGTGACCGCGCAGGCGATCGGATCGACGTCAACGCCTATCGCGGACGCGCCGAGTCGTGCCGCTTCGACGACGGAGGTACCACCGCCGACAAACGGGTCCAGGACCGTGAAGCTCTGGAGGCTCGCGGTCTCGTAGTACGCCTTCCAGAAGTCGGCGGTCGGCTCCGAGACAGCCCCGACGAGGACGGCGCGGAACGAGCACCCAAGGCGCCGCGCAAACCACTTGTGAATCTGGTAGATCGGGCGTGGGCGCCGTCCCTCGCGCGTCGCGATTCGAACGAGATCTCCGAAGGGCAGCGCGCCCGCTTAGAGGAGGTTCCGTTCTGGCATCAGGGCGAGGTCCATCGCTGCGCAACTCTACAGGAACCCGCCACCACTCCCCCGGCCTGACCATCTCGGCGTGGGGCCCGAGATCGCTCCTGGTCTCGACGAGTTCGCGTGTGCGCGTCCATGCGCCAGGTTCGCGAGCCGCACCGCCCTCTTGTGGCGTGCGTAGCTTGCACCATACACTGGCAACGGTTGGAATGCGTTACCACGCCTTGCCCAAGGAGCCGGTCGTCATGGCCGACGAGATTCTGACCGTCGCCGAGGTCGCCGTGCTCCTGAAGGTGGCCGAGAAGACGGTCTACACGATGGCGCAGAAGTCCGAGCTGCCCTGCTTCAAGGTGCGCGGGCAGTGGCGCTTCCGTCGCCAGGACCTCGACTCGTGGATGGGGTCGCAGGTGAAGGGCCTGGCCGCGCCGGAGCATCCGGCGACGAAGACCAAGGCGCCGACGCGGAAGGGAGGCCGGAGATGAACGAGGCCGACACGTGTCGGAAGTACGTGGTCCCGAAGCTTCAGGCGGCGGGATGGGAGAACGATCCGCACTCCCTCACGGAGCAGAAGTCCTTCACGGACGGGCGCATCGTGGTCGTCGGGAACAAGGCGCGGCGGCAGGCGCAGAAGCGCGCGGACTACCTCTTGCGCTACACGCGTGACTTCCCGATCGCGGTCGTCGAGGCCAAGGCCGCGTACAAGTCGCCAAGCGACGGGCTCCAGCAGGCCAAGGACTACGCGACGGTCCTCGGGCTCAAGTTCGCGTACGCCACGAACGGCCACGGCATCGTCGAGTTCGACTTCCTCACCGGGCTCGAGCGCGAGCTAACCGTTTTCCCTGCGCCAGCCGAGCTCTGGGCCCGGCTGCGCGGCAGCGAGAAGCTCACGGACAAAGCCGCCGAAACGCTTCTCACGCCGGGCTACAACGTTCTCGGGAAGTCGCCACGCTACTACCAGGAGATCGCTATCAACCGCGCCGTGCAGTCCGTCGTGCAGGGACAGCATCGCGTCCTGCTCACGATGGCGACCGGCACGGGCAAGACGTTCGTGGCCTTCCAGATCTGCTGGAAACTGTGGTCGGCGCGGTGGAACCGCACGGGAGACCACCGCAAGCCGCGCATCCTGTTCCTCGCCGACCGCAACATCCTCGTCGACGATCCGTACTCCAAGATGTTCGCGCCGTTCGGTGACGCGCGCGCGAAGATCGAAGGCGGCAACGCGGTGAAGAGCCGCGAGATGTACTTCTCCATCTACCAGGCGCTGGCTGGTGGCGAGGGCCGCCCGAGCCTCTTCAAGGAGTACGCGCGGGACTTCTTCGACCTCATCATCATCGACGAGTGCCATCGTGGCAGCGCGCGCGACGAGAGTAGCTGGCGAGAGATCCTCGAGTACTTCGAGCCCGCCTACCAGATCGGCATGACGGCGACGCCGCTGCGCGAGGACAACCGCGACACGTACTCGTACTTCGGCGCGCCCATCTTCGAGTACAGCCTCAAGCAAGGCATCGAGGACGGCTTCCTCGCGCCGTACCGCGTGCACCGGGTCATCACGACCTTCGACGCGGCTGGCTGGCGACCGAACGCCGGCGAGACCGACCGGACGGGCCGAGAGATCCCCGACCGCGAGTACACGACTAAGGACTTCGAGCGCGTCGTCGCGCTCCGCGCGCGCACCAACGCCATCGCCGCGCACCTCACCGACTTCCTCAAGAACACCGACCGGTACGGCAAGACCATCGTCTTTTGCGTCGACCAGGAGCACGCCGACGAGATGAGGCGAGCGCTCTCGAACTTGAACGCCGACCTCGTGCAGAAGCACCCCGACTACGTCTGCCGCGTGACCGCCGACGAGGGCGACGTCGGGCGCGGGCACCTGAGCCGCTTCCAGGAGCTTGAGAAACAGACGCCGGTCATCCTCACGACGTCGCAGCTCCTCACGACGGGCGTCGACGCGCCCACCGTGAAGAACGTCGCGCTGGTGCGCGTGGTCGGATCGATGAGCGAGTTCAAGCAGATCATCGGGCGCGGCACCCGCGTGCGCGACGACTACGGCAAGCTCTTCTTCAACATCCTCGACTACACCGGCTCGGCGACGACGCTCTTCGCTGACCCGGACTTCGACGGCGAACCCGCCCGCGTGAGTGAGGAGGAGATCGACGACAAGGGCAAGCCGAAGCCCGAGACGTACAAGGTCGACGAGCCCGAGCCGATGAAGGTCTCGGAGCCGCCCGGGCCGCCCTACGGAGGCGGGCTCTCGCTCGACGACGAGGAACACGGCGAGCCCCGCAAGTACTACTTCGACGGCGGCCAGGTGCAGGTCGCGGCGCACCTCGTCTACGAGCTCGATCCCGAGGGCAAGCAGCTTCGCGTCGTGCAGTTCACGGACTACACGGCCGAGCGCGTCCGCACGCTCTTCCCGACGGCGGCCGAGCTACGCAAGGCGTGGGCCGACCCGGAGAAGCGCGCCGACATCATCGAGCGCCTCGCCGAGCGTGGCATCGACTTCGACGAGCTCACCAAGGTCACGGCGCAGCCCGACGCTGACCCCGTCGACCTGCTCTGCCACGTCGCGTACAGCGCCCCGCTGAGGACGCGCCGCGAGCGCGCCGACCGCGTCCGCAAGGAGCGGCGCGAGTTCCTCGAAAAGCACTCGGGGCTCGCGCGGCAGATCCTCGAGGAGCTGCTGGAGAAGTACGCGGAGCACGGCACCGCGCAGTTCGTCCTACCCGACGTGCTGCAGGTGCCGCCCATCTCCGACCACGGCAACGTCATCGAGATCGCCAAGTACTTCGGCGGCGCCGAGAAGCTCCGCGAGGCGATTCATGAGTTGCAGACCATCCTTTACGCGGCCTAATGGCTCGCACGAGAGAACGAGCTGATGGCAGCAAAGAAGAAGACGACGACCACCAACGGGAATGGAGCTGCCGCGAACGGCGCTGCGCCCGCTACGACCGCACAGCGCCTCGCGACGATCCTCAAGTCCTCGCGCGACATCATGCGCAAGGACAAGGGGCTCAGCGGCGAGATCGACCGCATCCCTGTCCTCACGTGGATCATGTTCCTCAAGTTCCTCGACGACATGGAGTCGATGCGTGAGGAGGAGGCGAAGCTCTCGGGCAAGAAATTCAAGCCCGCCATCGAGTCACCGTACCGCTGGCGTGACTGGGCCGCGAAGGAGGACGGCATCACGGGCGACGAGCTGATCGCGTTCATTAACCAGGAGGAGTGCCGGCGTCCCGATGGCTCGAAGGGTGCAGGCCTCTTTGCGTACCTGCGTGGGCTGCGCGGCGCGGAGGGGGGCGATCGCCGCGACGTCATCGCGACCGTGTTCAAGGGCACGGTCAACCGGATGATCAACGGCTACCTGCTTCGCGACGTCATCAACAAGATGAACGGCATCCACTTCACGTCGTCGGACGAGATCCACACGCTCGGCAACTTCTACGAGTCGATGCTCAAGGAGATGCGCGACGCAGCCGGCGACTCGGGCGAGTTCTACACGCCGCGCGCGGTGGTCCGCTTCATGGTCGACGTCATCGACCCGAAGATCGGCGAGACGGTGCTCGACCCCGCGTGCGGCACGGGCGGCTTCCTCGTCGAGGCCTACTCGCACATGGAGAGGCAGTGCAAGACGGTGCAGCAGCGCCGCCAGCTTCAGCAGGGGACCATCCTCGGCAATGAGGCGAAGCCGCTGCCGTACCTGCTCGCGCAGATGAACCTGCTGCTCCACGGCCTCGAGACGCCGCGCATCGAGCCGGGCAACAGCCTCGCGGTGCCGCTGCGCGAGATCGGCGACAAGGAGCGCGTCGATGTCATCCTCACCAACCCACCGTTCGGTGGCGAGGAGGAGCGGGGCATCCTCTCGAACTTCCCCGAGGACAAGCAGACCGCCGAGACCGCGCTGCTCTTCCTCCAGCTCATCATGCGCAAGCTGAAGCGCGCGCCGAAGCCGGGCCGCGCGGCTGTCGTCGTCCCGAACGGCGTGCTCTTTGGCGATGGCATCGCCGCACGCATCAAGGAGGAGCTGCTCCGCGAGTTCAACGTGCACACCATCGTGCGGCTGCCCAACGGAGTCTTCGCGCCTTACACGAACATTCCGACGAACATCCTCTTCTTCGACCGCACGGGGCCGTCGACGGACGTCTGGTTCTACGAGCAAGCGCTGCCCGAGGGGCGAAGGAACTACACGAAGACGGCGCCGCTCCAACTCGCCGAACTCGACGAGTGTCGTGCATGGTGGAGCAAGCGCGAAGAGACCGACCGCGCGTGGAGAGTGCCGGCCACAGAACTCATCGCGGCTGGGTGCAACCTGGATCGACGCAACCCTCGGGCGGCCCAAGACGTGATGATGCTTCCGCCGGAAGCGTTGGCCGAAAGCATCAGGACCAAGGAGCTGCAGATTGCAGCCATCATGGATCGCGTGAAGGGACTGCTGGCTGAGGTGACGCATGGGTAGCGAATGGAAGCGATTGCCTCTCGCGTCGGCGCTGCGCTTCCGAAAACCCGATGTTGCTGTTGACGCCAGCGCCACCTACGACTTCGCGGGCGTCTACTCGTTCGGCCGTGGCGTGTTTCGAAGCCAGTCCAGGACCGGGTCGGAGTTCTCCTACCGGCTTGTCACGCGGCTTCAGCATGGTGAACTCGTGTACCTGAAGGTTGGGGCGTGGGAGGGCGCGTTCGGCGTGGTGCCGCCTGAGTGTGATGGCTGCGTCGTGTCCCCAGAGTTCCCCGTGTTCGTCATCAACTCTGAGCTACTGCTTCCTCGGTTCCTCGAGCTTCTCCTGGGCGTGCCGGCAGTTTGGAAGTCACTCTCGGGCGGGAGCACGGGCACGAACGCTCGAAGGCGACGACTACATCCCAATGACCTCCTGAAGTGCAGCGTGCTTGCTCCCTCGCTGGAAGAGCAGCGTGCAATCGTCGCGCACGTTGATGCGGTGCAAGGAGCCGTCCGGGAGGCGCAGAAGATCCGCACGAACGTCGAGAGCGAGCTCGGTGCGCTGTTGATGAGCGCCTACCAGAGCATTTCGGAGGGAGCGCCACGCATGCCTCTCGGCGAGGTCGCACCGGTGGTCCGGCGTGAGGTCAGCATCGATCCTGAATCCACCTATACGGAGCTGGGTGTCCGCAGCTTCTACAAGGGCACGTTCCAGCGGCGCACTGTCGTCGGCGCTGAGTTTTCTTGGCAGGACCTCTACAGGGTGAAAAAGGGCGATCTCGTGTTCAGC
The DNA here is from genome assembly GCF_035629615.1 of Hyalangium sp. Lineage (GTDB taxonomy): Bacteria > Myxococcota > Myxococcia > Myxococcales > Myxococcaceae > Hyalangium. The sequence continues at coordinate 19,540 of NZ_DASPHO010000242.1, forward strand.
AACATCATGGCTTGGGAGAAGGCCATCGCTGTTGCCAAGCCCGAGGATGACGACTGCGTGGGCAACCACCGGATGCTCACCTGCGAGGCGCGGAGCGACTGCGCGGTGCCATCGTTCCTCTGGTACTACTTCACGACACCAGACGGTTTCGAGAAGGTTCACGCTGCATCGCCCGGCACCGCAGCCCGCAACAGGACGCTCACCGCGAAGGCGTTGCAGGCGATTCCGGTACCGGTGCCGACGGTGGACCGTCAGCGGTGGTTCGACCGCCTATTCGCAGAGGTCGATCACGCGCGTCGATTGCAGAAGGCGGCAGCAGAGGAGCAGAGCCAGTTGGTCCCCAGCCTGGTGCAGCGACTCTTCGCGCCTGGGATCCATGGAGCGACGGCGAGCTAACGATGATGATGGGGGAACCGTAGATGGCAGCGGTCGAGACCGTCGCGTGGGTGGAGCCGCCCGAGCCCATCCGAGGTCTCGATCACCTCGGTGTGCAGGCGCCCTGCATCGCGCTCTACGGCCAGCTCCTCCCCGGCATCACGAACGTCACGGACCGCGCGCGCTACTACTCGTTCCACCCGTGGGTGCTCTGGTCCTTCGAGCGCCGCTACACCGACCACTCCGTTGACGAGTTCCGCCGTGTCCTGCGTCGCGCTGAGTGCCTGTTCGCACTCGTCGCGATCCGCCACGCCCGCGTGGTCGGCGACAACGATGACGGACTCCACGGCCGGGCCATGGTCGGCCGCGACAAACTTCTGCGCATCGAGGAGGACTGCACGTTCGTCCTCGAGGACTACGCGACGCTCGAAGGCCCGAACCGCTACTTCAAGAACAAGCTCGGCGGGCTCGGCCAGTACTACTTCGGCCCGCTTCGTGATCTGCGCGTGCTCGACCATCACCAGGGCGCTGGCTACCCCGGCTACGACGACGATCGCGGACGGAAACTCGCCGAGGCGTTCGCGAGCGCCGTCCCGGAAGACGCGTTCTTCCGCGTGCTGGAACAGCCGACGACGACGTGGGAAGACCTCGACGAGCTGGTCGCGTTCTGCCCTTGTGGCCTGCCCGCCAACACCGCCGAGCACGAGCTGCTGCTCGATCTGTTCCTTGCGCGGACCGAGCCCTTCCAGGGCGATGGCGGAACGACGCGACGGGCTTCGCTGGGGCTGATACTCGACCTCTCGAGCCAGACGGCGTGCGATGTCGACTACGCCTTCGAGGGCTTGCTCCGCGGCGGGGCTTACACCGGCGCGCTCGTCGATGGCTCGGCGTGGAACGTGGCCAAGCCGCTTGAACGCGTCCTTCGCGGTTGGGGCACGTACCAGCGCAACGAGCTGCTCTCGCTCGCGGTGCAGGGGCTGTTCGCGGCCGTTCTTCGCGCCATCGAGCGCGACGAGGCGCAGAGCATCCGGCAGGCAAGCGACGCTGCCGAGATCGCGGTGCGACTGCTCTCGTCCCGTGGCGCGGACCTCGAGCTCCCGCTCGACGCGCTCGTCGCGCGCGTTCGCGGCGAATTACCCGCGCTCGCCGACTGGCAGCACGAGGACCACGAGCTTCAACGCGGATGGCGCCTTCAGAACCTGCCTCTCAACGACGACACGAAGCTCGAAGCGATCGCGCAGGAGAGCATCGCCATCCTCCTGGCGCTCCTCGCACGCGGCGTCGACGAATACCCCTACGGGGACTTCGAGCTCGACCCGGAGTACTTCGACCCGCGTGAGGTCCACCTGCTCTCGCTGCGGCACGCATCGAAGACCGAGTGGGCTGGGCTGACCGTCGAGGCGTGGGTTCGCTGGCTCGCGGTGCAGTGGGGCGTCGCTCGGCACCTTCGCGTGGCGCTCCGCAAGCTGCGTGGAGAGCGCCGCGACACGTTTCGCATCCGGCCTCTCGAAGGTGAGCTGCGCGTGGTCGAGGCGCCCGCGCCTGTCTTCACGCAACCACGCGTCAGCAGGGCGCAGCAGATTCTCCGCGACCTCGGGCTGGTCGAGTACGACGACGAGGGCGTGATGATCTTGACCGACCGTGGCCGAACCGAGCTGGAGGCCTGCCGTGCCGGGTGAGCTCGCGTCCACGTCGTTGCTCGAGCACATCGCCGAGAGCGGCTTCCGCTCGTCGGTCTTCACGACCTATAGCTGCTACTTCCCGTTCTACGAGGAGGTCGTCCTCCGGCGCCTGATGGCGGCGGGCTGCACGCACAACGTGCTGATGGTCGACGCCACACGTTGCGCCGAGGCCTTCGCCGTCGAGGAGCTGCGGCCCCGTCGCGCGGGCCGCGACTACACGCTCATCCCGGTGAAGGTCGGAGGCGCCTTCCACCCGAAGCTGTTCTTGCGCTTCGGCAAGTCGAAGGGCTCGCTGCTCGTCGGGAGCCACAACGTCACGCTCTCGGGCTTCGGGCTCAACGACGAGGTCACCAATGTCTTCCGGCTCGAAGGCGCAGCGCTGCGTGCTGGTGGCGCCCCGTTCCGACAGGCGTTCAACTACCTCGCCCAGTTCGTCCCGACACAGCTCGCCGACGTGGCCGAGGCCTTTGAGGGCGTGAAGCTCGGGGTCCCCTGGCTCGATGGCCCTCTCGGAACCGGCCCGCAGGACCGGCAGCTCCTCACGGAGTCGAGCGCGGGCGCTGACCTCTGGTCGCAGGTCGCGCCGCTCATCCCGAAGGACCTCACGACGGCGTTCGTCGGCGGACCGTTCTTCGACCCGACGCTCGCGATGGTGCGGCGCCTCCAGCGTGATATGCGGCCCAAGCGGCTCGTCATCGGTATCGACCCAGCGTCGGTAGAGGTCGATCCTGCCGAGGCCGCGAAGCTCGAAGGCGTCGAGTGGGTGAACATCGCAGGCGTGCCCCAAATCCCGCAGCGTCGCGAGGGGGCGTCGCGCTACCTGCACGCGAAGGTGTTCTGGTTCGCGAGCAAGCAGGACGAGCTGCTCGTCACGGGCAGCGCGAACCCGAGCGTCGCTGCCTTCTTCGCGGCGCCCGGCGCGCGCAACGCGGAGGCCGTCGTCGCCGACCGCACCAAGGAAGCAGCCGATCGCCTCGATATGGAGGCGCTTCTCGCCGCGCCCGCCGTCACGTCGACCGAATGGAACGCGGTCGCTGCGCGCCGGAAGGCAGCGCCGCCGTCGACTTCCGAGGAGCCTCGTCGCATCCTCGTGGCCACGCCGACGCCCACGGGCTTCGTTGCGCAGGAGTCGCTCGACGTCGGACTTGTCCTTCATGGAGCGGGCGACCTGGACGCTCCGCTTGGCGGGGCAGTCGCTCGCGAGGGTGGCGTCATCGAGGCCGCCGACGCCGTCCGCGATGGGGCCCGCTACCTGGAGGCTCGCGCCGCGAAGGAGCACACGCTCGTCATCATTCACCGAACCGAGGACATCGCGAAGAACCTCGGCGGTGACACGAGGAAGGCGCTGCGCCAAGCGCTCGGCGCGCTCGAAGAAGATCCGACGCAGCTCGAGGCGCTCCTCAAGCTCACGGAGAAGGTGATCTTCGACTCCGACGACGTGGTCCGCACGACGCCGCTGCGCCCGGGCGGTGCAGCCGGTGCAGACCAGGAGGCAGCGGCCGCGCCTGTCTCGTTGGCACTTGAAGCTGCTGGGCGGAAGAGTTCGTCTCGACGCACGCGGAGTCTCGCGAGCGGCGACATCGTCGTGCTGCTCGACGCGCTTATGCGCCGACTCGGTGAAGGGCTCCCGACCAACGCCTCGCCGCGCCCGCGAAGCGAGGAGGAGGAGATCGGCGCCGACGAGGAAGAGGGCGGCGAGCTGGCGCGCGAAGCGCCCGACTCCGAGGTCTTGGCGAAGGCGTGTCGAGGAAAGGTCCGACGCCTCATCAAGCGCATGGAGGGGCAGTTCGAGCTGGCCAATGCACCGGATCGAGCGCGGCGCGGCATCGTGCAGTTGGCGGCGGTGCTGGGCGTCATCCGCACGCTGCGCTTCGTTGAGCAGCGTCCCGAGTGGAAGCGCATGCGCCACGAGCTCGTCGACCGCGCTGACGAGTGGAACCTATTCCAGTCGGCTGTCCTCGCAGTGGCGTGGGGACCGGAGGCGCTTGCCCCTCGTGCCGAGGCCGAGGCCGATGGCGAGGGCTTCGCGGAGTTGTCGATGGTCGTCGGCCTGCTCGCGTGGCTCGCGTGGGACGTCGAGACCGATATCGCCGTCGCGTCACAGCGCGGCGGGCTTGAGGGGCTTGAGGACCAACAGTGGTACGCGGTCCAACTCCTGGCGGCTCTCGGCCCGTGGCTCGTCGACGACTCGACCGCTCAGAACGTCCTCGAAGAGAGCGTGGCACGCACGCCGCGCTTCCGCGTCGACGGCGAACGCTGGCTGAGCGTCCATCGCGCAGCACTGGAGACGTTCGCGATTGTGACCGCTGCACCGGATGGCCTCGGGCAGGTGGGCCGCCGCGTGCGCCCGGGCGATCTGGTCGTCCTTCACAGCCGCGAGATGCCTCGCGTCCGTGTCGTGCTCGACGTTCGCCCTGGCAGCGACGGCGGCAAGGTTGTGATGCTCGCGCCCGACGCGACGGACGGGGAGCGATCGTTCCTCGCCTCGCGCGTTGCGACGCTCGCGTGGGACCTGGGCACGACCAGCGCGACCGCAGCGGGCTAGAAACTGGACCGCACTTGGCGCCGCTCGGGGGGCAACAGCGCGCGCCACGCGCCCGACGTCCGCGCCGTCGCGCCGAGCCGCACCGATGCCCGCAACGCGGCGCTTCGGCGCGCCACGCGCCGACGTGGGCTGCCGTTCGGCGCTCGCGCGGGACAGCGCCCCGATGATCAACAGTCCCACCCCCGCATGGACAGTTGATCGCCCGGTCACCGTCCCGGAGAGGGCGGGTCGGCTGTTAACCGCGTCTCGGCTTCTCTCTCCCCGCGGGCACGAGAAGAGAGCGCGAACGCCGTGCCGCGCGCCCTCGACGCGCCCGTCTTCACGCTCGCGGCGCTCTCTGCGCGAACGCTGTCCCGGCGCGTGTGACGCTCGCCGACGCGCAAACCCTCGGGAAATGAGGGGAGAAAAGACGAAGCCCCCGAGGCATGTACCTGGGGGGGCTTCGTTAACTGACCCTCGCTGCGAAGTTCGCAAGGAGGAAGAAATGGCTCCCCTACGTTGACTCGAACCATGGACCTGGTGACCCACAGGCCTGCGTCTTCAGCGTGAGCGAGGGCTCGGCCCTACTCGCCCGAGGGACGCTCCTGGGGTGGAGTCTGCGGCTTGCGCTGCTGGTCCCGCCACGTGCTGGGTGACTCGCCCACCAGCTTGCGGAACAGGCTGCTGAAGTGCTGCAGCGAGGCGCACCCCACCTCCACCGCCACCGCCGTCAGCTTCATGTCCGTCTCCATCAGGAGCTGCTGCGCCGTGCGCACCTGCACCGCGTTCAGCTCCGCCTGGAACGAGGTACCGGCCTCCTTGAGCCTGCGCTGCAGTGTCCGCTCGGACATGCCCATCTCTCGCGCGGTGTCCGTCAGGCTCGCGTCCACCAGCCGCGGGCGCAGCACACGGTGCAGCTGCTGCAGCAGCGGAGACTCATTCGTGGCCTCCGACACCAGCCGGTTGAGCTCCGCCATCAGCGAAGCCCCCTGGGCCTCCGGCAGCCCCAGCCACCCCAGCGCCTCGTTCGAGTCCGTGAAGACACGGCTGGGATAGGACGGGCTCAGCAGGCTGTAGAACCCGCCCACCACCGCGCCGATGATGCCCTCGGGCCGCACCAGCGCCTGCCGCTTCACCGACACGGCGAAGTCCTTCTCCCGCTGCCGCATGTAGTTGACGAAGAGGTGGAAGGCCGACGGATCCGGCGACTCCAGCCGCCGCAGATCCACCAGCGACAGGTGCGGCGCATGCGGCGTCCGCTCCACATCCAACACCTGCACCAGCCGCCGGATGAACACCTCGTCCGCGCGCTGCCACACGATGAACCCGCACAGGTCCGCCGAGGCGTACCAATGCAGGAACCCATCCCCGATCAGGTAACGGCCGAGGGGGTCCCGGAGGTAATCGTCGACTCCGTCTGCCGGTCGCACGGCCCGGCAGAATAGCCCTGGATCACCCGCGCCACCCAGAACGGATTGATCGGCGAGAGCGGGGTTTGCAGTGTTGGACGAACGCGGGCCGACACCGCCAGCTCCCGCGTGGCCGCCGGCAGCCCCTGCCATGGCATCTGGGGCCAGACGTGGTGGGCCTGATGGTAGCCCGCGTTGAAGAAGAAGAAGTTATAGAACCTGGATGTGGAGGTGACGGCCAGCGAGTCCCTGCGGCTGGCATCCCCCTCGAAGTGGGCGGCAAGGTTGAGCCAGAAGATGCAGAACTGCCCCGCCAGCAGCATGGCCCAGAAGCTCAGCCCCAGGGCCGGCTCCCAGAAGAGCAGCCCCAGCAGCGTGCCGTCCACCAGCACGAAGTCCAGCACCAGCTCCAGGCGCTGCGTCCGCGTCTTCGTCGCCCGCCACACCTTGCCGACGAGCTCCCACGGCCAGAGCCAGGACTGCAGCGTGTTGCGCGTCAGGTAGTGCAGCACGCCCTCGCCCGGGTGACGCTGCCCCCAGTCCCCCGGCCCGTCGTTGTACTTGTGGTGGTTGAAGTGGAACAGGTAGTAGGCCCGGTACGGGAAGCCACACGCGAGCCCCAGGGTCCGCGAGAAGACCCACTTGAGCACCGTGGGCTTTGCGATGGGCACGTGCATGTGGTTGTGCAGGACGGCGTAGTTCCAGAACAGCACCGCCCAGCCTGCTACGAGCATCCCCACTCGCCCCGTCCACGCGAGGTGGCCCCAGCTCAGCACGAAGGCGGGAAACCAGACCCACCAGAGCGCGTGCACCGCGAGGTTCGGCAAGTCCAGCGTCGGGGACGTCGTCTGTGGGGGGCGCATGGGGGCGATGTACGCCCCTGACGCCCCATGTCGCTTCTTTCCTCGCGCCAAGCAGTTGCGAAAAGACGAAAGACCCCGCGCGATGAAGCGACTTTCCTGCAAGCCCTGCCTTCCACCGTGGGAAGGCGGGGAGCTCAGCGAATGGCGCCTGCCACCTGGCTGATCAGCCGCAGCTGAGCGGGCTCGAGCCGCCGCAAGGTGCGCAGCACGCGCCGCACCTCGGGACGCTCGCCGTACTCGGGCGGATCCTCGGCCACCGCCAACGGCTTCTCCGCCGAGGCGACTCCGAGCAACACGTCCGACGAGCAGTTGAGCACCAGGCACAACCGCCGCAGCGTCTTCACGCTCGGCAGCATGTGGCCACGCTCGAGACGTCCGTAGACTTCCGTGGCGAT
>NZ_DASPHO010000243.1:0-9323 GCF_035629615.1 Hyalangium sp.
GCTTCCGGGAGCTGACGGACCCGGCCCTGCTGGCCGTGCAGCCCGCGCGCATCGAGCTGGTGACGCTGGACCAGGCCATGACGCTGGCGCAGTTCCAGTCGCGCTCCCCCTCCACGATTCCGCTGGAGGAGCTGGCCCTCATCAACGGTGTGAAGCCGGCAGACACGCTCCCGGCAGGCCGGCTCGTCAAGCGCGTCACCGGCGGTCCCCCTGCCAGTCCGTGACGTTCCGTGCGAGGCTCGCGGGGACCGCTTCTCTCTCTGGTGGTGCCCATGCGCTCGATCGCCCATTGCCTGCTGCCGCTGACCCTCCTGCTCTCGCTGCCCGTGCTCGCGGAGGACGCGAAGCCCTCGTTCAAGCTCGAGGGCCACGAGCTGGTGCTCCCCTCCCCCATCACCTTCAAGAGCGGCACGGACACGCTGACCGAGGAGAGCACGCCGGCGCTGGAGCACGTGCGCGCCTACCTGGACGCGAAGTCGTACATCTCCGCGCTGCGCATCGAGGGCCACTCGGACACTCCCGGCGAAGACAGCCAGACGCTCTCCGAGAAGCGGGCGCTGGCGGTGGCGCTCTGGCTGGTGGCGAAGGGTGTGGACTGCAGGCGGCTCGTCCCGGTGGGCTTCGGCAACAGCAAGCCCGTGGCCGACAGCTCCACCCCCGAGGGCAAGGCCCAGAACCGTCGCATGAGCTTCGTCAACGCGGCTCTGCGCGACCGGCCCATCGGCGGCATGCCGTTGGACGCGGGCGGCAAGCTCGCGGGCGATGCCTGCGCGAAGAAGTGATCAGCGCCGGTCCCGCCGCAGCTCCGCGAGGATCTTCCTCAGGTACCAGACCTCGGTGCGGTTCGGGAACCGCCCCCTCTGCGCCATCAGGTGTCGCGCGAGCGACTCCTCCGCCTGCGCCCTGGGCAGAGGCGTGCTGCGGAACCAGGCCCGCCGCAGCCGCTGGGCCTCCGTGCCTCGGACGAGGAGCGCGATGGCCACTCCGAGCACCCCGAGCCCAGCGAGGATCAGCCACTTCTCGTCCACACCTCACCTCCGCGGAAAAGGGAGCATGCCTATCGGGGTGAGCCCTCGGACTCAGAACAGCTTCCACCACTTCTTCTTCGGCGAATCTGTCGGGTCTGAAGGCTCCTCTGGCTTCGGAGCCCCGCTCGCGGGCGTCTGGCTGCTCGATATGGGCGGAGAGGCCGCCGGGCCAGGCTGTGCGGGCGCGCCGGCCTTGGGCCTCGGTGGCATCACCGTCTTACGCCCGTACTTCCGCTCCAGCGCTCGGGCCTTCTCCTGAAGCGCCTTGCCCTTCACCCGATCCACCATGGCCACGTAGTTGGCGAAGCCCACCGCGGAGGCGATGACGTCCGTCGAGCTGTTCCACTTCTTGCCCTCGGGCCCGCTCTTCTCGAGCTGGTGCAGGAGCGCGCGGAAGCGCCGCAGCGTCTCGCGATCCACCCCTGGCTTGTCGTTGACGACGACGCCCGTCACCTCCTGTTGCCCGCCCCGCCGCAGCACCCGCGTCTTCTCCGGGTGAGGGGTGAACTCCTCCTTGCGGATGACGAACCGCGCCAGCCGCAGCAGCTTCCCCACATCCCCCGTCCCGCCCTTGGGCACGGAGAACGTCAGGTCATCCGCGTAGCGCGTGTACGTGAAGCCCAGCTTCTGCGCCGCGCCCTTCAACCGCCGGTCGAGCCGCCGGCACAGCAGGTTCGTCAGCGCCGGAGAGGTGGGCGCGCCCTGCGGCAGCCTCCTGCCGCCCTGCGCGACGAAGTACCGCTGCCCATCCAGCTCCACCTCTTCGAGATCCGGCTCGGTGCACAGCAGCGCCAGCGCCGTCGCCGTCGCCTCGCTGTACCCCAGCTTCACGAAGAAGCCCTTCACCCGCGGGTACACCACCGTGGGGAAGAAGTCCTTCAGGTCCAGGTTCACCACCACCGCGGCGCCCACGTGCGGCTGCGCGTTGCTGACGATGGAGCGCCCCGCCCGGAAGCCGTGCGCCGCATCGTGCACCGGCAGCTTCTCCAGCACGTTCTCCAGCACCCAGTGCTGGGCCGCCTTCAGCCGAGGCAGCGGCGCGGAGATGAGCCGCAGGCCCCCCGTCTTCTTCGGCAGCGCGAAGCGCACGTAGTTCGTCCGCGTGGACACCACCCGCGCGTAGCAGAGCTGCCTCAGCTGCCCCACCGTGAGCCCCAGCGCCTGGGCCAGAGCCTCCGGCGTCTCCAGCTTTGGCAGCCCCTGGCGCTCCAGCTTCGGCGCATCCGGCGTGCGCTGGCTCAGCCCGCCCGACACCCCGCGTCCCAGGAAGAGGATCTCCTTCGCCTTGCGCGCCTTCCAGGCCTCGGCCCGGGCCACCCGCTCGCGCTCGCGCCGCTCCTTCGTCTCCTTCTGCTTGCGCTTGCTCTCCGCGAGCCGCTTCTTGCGCAGCTCCTTCTTCAGCTTCTCGAGGTTCCCCAGGCGGGACTGCTCGGTGGTCAGCGCCCGGATCTGGCTCTGCAGCTCGGCCTTCCGGTGCATCTCATCCCGGGGATCCCCGGGGATGCCGCTGCGCGCGGGCCAGTAGCCCAGGCGCACCATCTCGTCCAGGATGACCTCATCCTTGGAGCTCTCCTGGATGCGCTCGTACAGCTCCTGCCGGTTTCGCGGGGGTCGTTGGGCCATGGCGCTCTCACGAAGAGCAGGGAGGGTTCGTCCACGCGGCGGTCCGAGAGCACCTTCGTACTGCTCTCAGGACTGGCTCGTCTCGACTCAAGCCGTACCCCCTACCCCGGGCGCTATGGATTTACGGAATCCACACCGCCATACGCCTGGGGTAGGGAGGTACGGCACAGTCAAGAGCGGGCCAGTGATGCATCACAGGCCATCAGGCAAGGACGGCGAAACGCCGCCCGGGTTGCAAGGTACTGCCCTCTGACCGCCGCGTGCGCGAACCCTCCCTCCCTTCATGTCCGATGCGACTTCGAGTGCTGGAGCCGCAGCGCGAGCAGGTGCTCGCATGGCCCCTTGAACAACTTGTTCTGCTGGAAGAAGTTGCAGGTGCACTCGGCGGAAACCATACGCTGATCCCCATCGAGCCGCAAAGCTGCGCGGTGCACCTTGCTGCTGTCCCGTACCGTCCCCTTCAGCTCCAGCCCTCCATCCACATTCGAGGGCTGAGCCTGCACCATCACCGCCCGTCCCTCCAGGAAACGCGAGGCCTTCTCCTCACGCTCGTTGGAGAAGCGCAGCTTCTCCATGGGCAGCGGCTCGCGGCTCAGCTCACGCGCCCGGTACACGCCCTTGTTCAGATCCCAGATGGCCCGGCCCGCCTGCGTGTACGCGCCCAGCGCGCCCAGCACCGTGGCCCGGTCCATCCCCAGCCTCGCCGCGAGCGCTTCCGGAGGCTCGCGCCACGTCTCCTTGAGCGCATCGAAGACGCGGCGGCGGGTGAACTCGTCCACCTCGGTGCGGGGCGCCATCAGGTCGAAGTTGCCCGCGGTGGACCAGTCATTCGCTGTCCACCCGGAGAGGCCCAGCGTGAAGGACAGGTCTCCCAGGTCCGCCACATAGAAGGACGGCATCCCGCTGCCCAGCAGGTGCACCGTGAAGCGGCGCGCCACGGGGATGAGCCGCTCGAGGATGAGCAGACGGCGGCGGCCCCACACGCGGATGTCGTGCGTGCCCTGGCCCTCATAGATGGAGCGCGAGCACGTCACCTCCAGGTTCCACGGCTCGAAGACGACCTTCACCGGCTGCCCTGGCGTGAGCCGGTAGCGCATGGAGCGCGGGCCCTTCTTCTCCTTGCGGCGCTTGAGCACGAAGAGGAAGTTGTGCACGTCCATGGGGTGCAGGTCGACGCGCGTGGCCGGCAGGCTCATGGCCGAGTTCACCTGCAGGAACCCGCGCACCCACGAGTCCGGCAGATCGATCTTCACTTCCTTGTACGCCGCGTCCTCGCCCGTCTTCGTGGTGAAGCCTGTCGGGTCCACCTCGAAGTGCGTCTTCTTGTACGAGCGGATCTTCTGGAACTCGTCATAGAGCGGCGACGAGTAGTCGATGTTGGTGGTGCCGCAGGCGAACTCGCCGACGTTCTGGAACACCTCGTAGCTGGCGCCCAGCCGGCCGTAGCTGGACTCGTCCTGGCTGAAGCACTCGAAGAAGGCCTCGTCCGGGTGGACGGTGATGACCGGATCGAAGACGAACCAGAAGTCCCGATTCTTCTCGTAGAGGTAGTTGAAGTAGCGCCGCCGGGCCTCCAGGAAGGGGCCCATGCGCCGGGCGCTCTGCCGCTCCAGCTCCGTCAGCTCCTCGCGCAGCCCCTTCAGCCGGCCGGCCACCTGCTGGCGCTGGGCGAAGATGGTGTCGAGATCCGCGTCCTCCTGCTTCGCGGCCCAGGCCTTGTAGGCCGTCTTGTCCTTGGGCTTGAAGCGCAGGTCCGACACCACCACGCTGTGCAGGGCGGAGATGGCCTCGCGGAAGGCCACGTTCTGGCGCAGCTCCCCGGAGAAGTACGTGGGCGGGCGCTTGGTGTCCGGAGAGAAGGACAGGTCGGTGCGGTCGCCCCGGTGCTCGACGGCGGTATTGCCCCGATAGGCGTACTCAAACTCCACGACGGACCTCCACTGGCTTCAAGCGCACGGGCAGTGGGACGGCTGGCTGCGCCTTCCCGATGGCGAGCATGGCCTCCAGCGCCGCGGCGCGATTCTCTATAGCAATCGTCGCTGACAATCGGTGCAGCACATCCACCACCTGACGGCCTGCCACCTCGTCGCGCCGCCCCTCCTTTCGGAGGAACTCCAGCACGCGGCCACGCGCGGCGCGCCCCTTGTTCACCTGGTTCAGCACCCGGTTGAAGTATGGCACCAGCTTCTCCACCAGGGCCACGTTGCCGCTGGCGAAGCGGTCCAGGTAGTGCGTGGCGAAGAGCTGCACCGGGGGAGCCGGGTGCTCGGACAGCCGCAGCAGCAGCTCCGGCCCATCCTCCTCGCGGAACGAGCGCGCCAGCATCTCCCGCCCGAACGTCTGCACGTCCGTCCGGACGCTGTCCGCCACGGAGACGAGCACCTCCAGGGTGTAGTCCTCGGGGGCGAAGCGCTCGCGGAAGTAGCGGAAGGCAAAGGCCCGCGCGTCATCCCAGCGCGTGTCGAGCAGCCGCACCGCCGTGGCCAGATCCGCACGCACCACGGACAAGTGGCTCTCCATCCAGTGCCAGGCCCACTCGCGCACCTTGAGCACGTCGTGGCCCGCGAGCTTCACCGCCCGCGCCACGTCCACCGTCAGTGCGTCTCCCCGCTTCTCGAGGAGCGCGGCGCCCAGGCTCTGCGCCGTGCCGTCCTCCGAGTCCAGCAGCCGCCACACCGTCTCCGCGGAGACAGCATGGAACGCGGTGGCCAGCTCGCCGGTGATCAGGGCGGCCACGTGCTCCGGCACCCCCTCGGGCAGTCTCCGGCGGAGCAGCGCCGCCACGAGCATCTCCAACACCCGCGCGCCCGCCGCCGCGTCCAGAGTGACGAGGCGCCCGATCAACGGACGGATGCCCTGGCGGACATCCGGGTGCGGACTGGAGGCCAGCCTCGCAAGGACGTCCTCGTTCGCGAGGAATGCTGCGTCCGGCATCTTCCCCAGCAGGCGCAAGCCCAGGGTGCGCAGAGAGGCGCTCGCGGACTGCAGCAGGTGGCCGAGCACCTCGGGAGGCACCGGCTCGGTGCGCAGGTCCCGGCGCAGGAGCAGCTCGCCGCCCAGCTCCTGAACCTCGACGAGCGGGTGGCCCAGCAGCTCGATGAGGACCTCCGTCCCCGGCGGCCGGCCCAGGGGGCCCAGCGCGGCGAGCACCAGCAGCTTCACGTCGGCTGCCAGGGGACCATCGTTCGGGCCCAGTTTGCGCGCCGCCTGGAGCAGGTGACGGATGAACGCCTCGGCCACGTCATCCGGCATGACGGAGCCGCGCAGGAGGCTGGCCACATACTGGCGTGTCTCGGTCTGCGGCGAGATGGCCAGCGCGGCGAGGAAGGACAGGTCCTTCAGCAGGACGTCCCGGAGCGCATCCAACCAGCGGAAGGCCTGCTTGCGTGCAGGCGCGTACGGGGAGCGCGCCGCCGCGAGCACCAGCGCCCGAGGCTCTCCGCGCGCATTGACCCGCTCGATGGCCAGGTCCAGGCCCAGCTGGGCCGTGGGCTCATAGGGCTTGTCCAGCAGCATCGCCACCGAGTCCGCGTCGAGCTGAGCCAGGAAGGCTGGCAGGGCGCGCAGGGCGCGAGCAGCGAAGGTGTGCACGGGCGCGCAGCGGCTCTCGTCGAGCAGGTGCATCAACCCTTGGGGCGTACGGTCCCACAGCTCGGGGAAGCTCTCCTCGCGCTCGCGCACCTCCGCATCCGAGCGCGGCTTCCACTTGGCGAAGAAGGTGAGCCTGTGAGGCACGGCCACCAGGCGCCGGCTGCGTCCATGCAGCAGGTGGTTGAAGGCCCAGTAGGGAGCAAAAGCGCCCCAATGGTGCTCCTCGCGGTTGCGGCCATAGCCGGAGGTCGTCGAGAGCTCGGGCACCGCGTCCTCGTCGCTGAAGGCCAGCAGGACACCCACCGCCATCTTCACGAAGTCGGAGTCCTCAATCTGGCCCATCCGCCGCAGCGTGCGCCAGACGCGGCGCCGCAGGAACAAGCGCGTGGCCTTGTTGAAACCTTCGCGCCCGCTTCGGCTGACGGCGCGCTCCTTCTCGTAGCGCCAGGCGATGAGGCCGAACACCTCCCCGTCCCGGCGGTACTCGGCCATCTTGAAGATGTGACGCAGCGCCTTCACTGCGCCGCGCTGGAAGGGGGCCGCCCGCAGCACGCGCAGCAGCGCAGGGCGCGACACCTCCGAGTCCACCAGGTACACCGTCTCCAGCACCGCGTAAGGGTCCTTCCCTCCGGCGGCGAGGAGCTTGTCGAGTTCCTGTCCGAAGGTCTCCGCGTTGCCCGCCTGGGCGGCGTCGCGGAGCGCAGTGGGCAGCTTGCCCATCAGGTCCTGGCGGAACTCGCGACGGGTGGCTTCATCGGAGAGTTGGAGCAGCGCCTCGGTGGCGATGCGGCGCACCATGTCCGGAGTACCGGGATCTCCATAGAGCCGCCCGAGCGCGGACACGGACTGCGCCGAGCCCAGGCGCCCGAGCGCCGCAGCGATGCAATACGCGCGCAGCGGTTTGGCACGCTCCAGCATGGGCAGGAGGATGGGCTCGGCGGCGCGGACGCGCAGCTCGCCCACGCGCCAGATGACGCGCTCCAGGGGCCGAGCCGTCGCGCGCACCTCGGTGGAGCGGAACCAGCGGCGGGTGCTGACCTCCTGCGTGAGCTGTTGGAGCAGGGTGCTCTCGCGGGCCGAGGCTCCCGGAGGCGCGGCCGGTGCCCCAGGCGTGGCGGCAGGCCCACCGGCCGCGGCCGGCGTGGACGCTGCGGGCCGAGGCGGAGGGGGCGGCAGCCCAGCAGAGGGGTGCCCCGCGCGCACATAGCCGGTGTCCAGCTTGGACTGGACGAGCTTGTCGAAGGCTTTGCGCGCCTCGGCCATGGAGACGGGGACGGGCGTCTTGGTGCCGTCCTTGAGGGCGGCGCCTCGCCGACCGTAGCGGAAGTTGACGACGTACTGGCCCGCCCCGACCTCGAGCAGGTCCGCCTCGTACACCTTGTCGCTCCTCCCCTCCTGGAAGAGCAGCGTCACCTGCTCGATGAGCTTCACGTCAGTTCACCAGCTTCTTGATGTCGCCATAGGCGCGGTAGAAGCCGCCGCGAGCGGACTCGCGCACGCCCTCGACGACGAAGCGAGAGCCCGCCTCACGGATGTCCTTGGGGAACTGCACGTGCCAGTTCTTGTTGTAGCCGGGGGACGTGACACGCACGCGCACATGGCCGCCGTCCTCGTAGCACTCGACGACGACGCCCGAGCCCGCGCTGCGGGTCGTCTCCACCGTGCCCACCTGGGCGGCGGCCAGCGGCTTGGGAGCCTTGACGGTGACGGCCTTGGGGAGGGTGCCCTTCTGGGCGTCCTGGATGGCGGCCTCGCTCGCGTCGATGCTGGCCAGGGAGCCGTCGGTGGTGACGATGTAGAGCCGGTCCTTGAAGAACTGCATGGAGAAGGCGGAGCCGCAGCCGGTGGACAGCTTCCACAGCCGCTCGCCCTTCTCGTTGAAGCAGTAGATGCTGGACATGTTGTCGCCAGCGAAGACGTACTTCCCGTCCTCGACCGCGGCGCACGAGAACACCGCCGAGTCGCACTTCATCACTGGGCCCACATCCCCCTTCTTGGTGAACTTGTGGACGTAGCCGGTGTTGGTGCAGGCGTAGATGGAGGACTCTTCCTGCCAGCCGAACATCACGTGGCCGTTGGTGGGCTTGGACCAGATCTCGCTGCCGTCCTCCCAGTCGTACATGGTCACGCCCTTGGCGTGGCCGTGGTACATGCCGACCTCGTCACAGCGGACCATCCACGCGTGGGTGCCCTTGCTCTGTCGGGACCAGACGGACTCGTCCTCGTGGTTGATGGCGGTGAGCTTGCCGTTGGCGTCGGAGACGCCGAGCACGGCGTCCTTGATGTCGAGCCAGAAGATGTCCACGTCCTCGGCGATCTCGTACGCCTTGCGAGGCACCTTGCCGCTGAGATCGTACACGTTGCCGTCATCGCAGCCGGCGTAGAGCCAGCGGTCGTCGGCGACGATGCTCTTCACACCATCCGGGAGGCGGAACTGGTCGAGGACCTTGCCGTCGTGGCTGAGCGAGTAGATGTTGCCGCTCTCGTTGCCCACCCAGCAGCGGGCGTCATCGACGAAGATGCCGAAGGCGCGTTCACCGGTGCCGAACTTCCAGCGGATGGGGGCCTGCTTGGCAGCGGAGGTGCCGCTGGTGATCTCGCGACGGGTGACGGAGCGCTTCTTGCGCTGGCCGATGACGGCGGGGGCGTAGCCCTTCTTGGTCTTCTCGGCGATCTTCTTCTGGGCCTCGGCGAGGGCCTTGTCGGAGTTGGGGAAGTCGGTGACCTTGAGCTGGCCGGAGTCACCGATGCGACCGAAGCGGATGGAGAGCTTCTTGCCCTCGACCTTCACCTCGTAGAACTTGTGCGAACTGCCACCGTCTTCCGAAAGCTCCAGGTACGTCAGCTGATCAGCCATTCCCGTGGTCCCCTCTGGCGAACGATGCGGAGCCTAGCCTCACCCGCTGACATTCCGGAAGCCCTAGACGTGCGTGTGGCAGGCGACGAGGGAAGGAAACCCTGGAGGTCTTCTCCGTGGGCGCAATCCTCCGAATCGGCTGTAGTGGCCCTCTATTGCAGCTGCACGGGTTCAAGCTTCGAGCGGATGGCTCGGGTAGTGGGATGGTCCTTGCCGAGCGCCTT
>NZ_DASPHO010000244.1:0-7117 GCF_035629615.1 Hyalangium sp.
GGGCAAGCTGGATCGCTTCGCCGAGCTCTGCGGGGACCTCATCGCCGAAGGCCACCGGGCGCTGGTCTTCAGCCAGTTCACCGAGATGCTGGAGCTGCTCAAGACCGAGGCCGACAAGCGCGGCATGCAGTACCTCTACCTGGACGGCCGCACCAAGGACCGCATGGCCAAGGTGGATGACTTCAACCGCCCGGACGGCCCGCCGCTGTTCTTCATCAGCCTCAAGGCGGGCGGCACCGGCCTCAACCTCACGGCCGCCGACTACGTCATCCACTATGACCCGTGGTGGAACCCGGCCGTCGAGGACCAGGCCACGGACCGAACCCACCGCATCGGCCAGACCCGGGCCGTCATCAGCTACAAGCTCATTACCCGCGGCACCGTGGAGGAGAAGATCCTCTCCCTCCAGAAGCGCAAGAAGGACCTGGCCGCAGGGGTGCTCGGGGGGGATGGGGACTTTGGTAAGTCCTTGACGGAACAGGACATTCAGGACCTGTTCACCGAGGCCTGACCCGCGTCCGTCCCCCTCCGTTGCCCTGTCTTCTACCCATCCGACAGGCATGCGCCTGCACGGAACGTCTGTGCAGTGCCTCCGTTACCTGCTAGGGTGTTCAGTACCAGGGCTCCAAAGCGGATATCGGAGGACGTGTGCTGCTGGGACTTCGGATTTCGAACGTGGCGGTGATTGAAGAGGTGGAGGTGGGGTTCGGCGCCGGATTGACCGTGCTGACGGGAGAGACGGGCGCGGGCAAGTCCATCCTCGTGGACGCGCTCGGGCTGCTGCTGGGCGGCCGGGCGGACGCGGACGTCATCCGCGCGGGCCGTGACGAGGCCTCCGTGGAGGGCATCTTCGCGCGCACCCCGGTGGTGGCCGAGCGCCTGGAGGATCTCGGGCTGCCGGATCTGGGTGAGGAGGTGCTGGTGCGCCGGGTGGTGGGGCGCAACGGGCGCGGCAAGGCGTACGTGAATGGCTCGCTGGTGACGGTGGGCATCCTGGCCCGGCTCACTCGGGGACTGGTGGACATCGCCGGCCAGCACGAGCACGTGAGCCTCTTCGACTCCAGCCTGCACCGCACGCTGCTGGATCGGTACGGCAACCTCTCCGAGGCGCTCGAGGTGTACGGGCAGCACTTCGCCGCCGTGCGCGAGCTGGAGGCGCGGATGGAGGCCCTGGGTGGCGATGAGGCCCGCGTCCGTGAGCGAGCCGAGTTCCTCCGCTTCCAGCTGGACGAGATCAACCGCCTGGATCCCGCGCCGGGCGAGGACGCGAAGCTGGACGTGGAGCGGCGCCGGCTGGGGGGAGCCGAGAAGCTCAAGCGCCAGGCCGCCGAGGCCGAGCTGCTCATCTCCGGAGATGAGAGCTCCGCCCTGGAGACGGTGGGGCGGGCGCTGGGGCTCCTCCACGACGCGCTGCGGTGTGACTCGACGCTCGAGCCCATCGTCCAGTCCATGGGCACGGCCATGGCGGAGCTCGAGGAGGCCCAGCGCAAGCTGAACCGCTACGCGGAGGGGCTCGAGTCCGATCCCGCCCGGCTCGGTGAGGTGGAGGAGCGCCTGGACGCCATCAAGCGGCTGTGCCGCAAGCACGGCACCGCCCTGGAGGGCGTGCTCCAGAAGCGGGGGGAGCTGGAGGCGGAGCTGTCCACCCTGGAGAACCGCCAGGAGATCCTGGAGGGGCTGGGGCGGGAGCGGCAGGCGGCCGAGGCTCGGGCGAGAGAGAGTGCTACAGGCCTGTCGCGGGCTCGCGCGGCCTGTGCGGGTGAATTCTCCCTCCAGGTGCGGGAGGGGCTGGCGGGGCTGGCCCTGGGCAAGGCCGCCTTCGAGGTGCGCGTGACGCCGGGCACCACCCTGCGGCCCGAGGGGATGGATGAGGTGGAGTTCTTCTTCAGCGCCAACCCCGGCGAGCCGCCGCGCCCGCTGGCCAAGGTGGCCTCGGGGGGCGAGGCCAGCCGGCTCCTGCTGGCCCTCAAGCGGGCCCTGGCTGACAGCGACGGGTGCGGCTGTTACGTGCTGGACGAAGCGGACTCGGGGGTCAGCGGGGCCATCGCGGACGTGGTGGGGCGCATGATCAAGGAGGTCTCTGGCTACCGGCAGGTGCTGTGCATCACCCACCTGCCTCAGGTGGCTGCCTATGCGGACGCCCACCTGCTCATTCGCAAGGGGCACAAGGGCGAGCGCACCGTCTCCGAGGTGGTTCCCCTGGCGGCTGGGGCCCAGCGGACTCAGGAGCTGGCTCGGATGCTCTCCGGGGTAGAGGTGACGCGGGAGGCGCTCGGGGCGGCCGAGGCGCTGGTGCGTTCGGCCCTCCGGGCCCTAGGCACTTCCCCCCGGTCGAGGCGTGAACCGGCGCCTGGGGGGGGGACTCGGGGGCGGCTTCGACAGAGCGCCTGAAGTGAGGCCGAGCATCCGCGTCCTTGCCCCGCTCCAAGTCGTCACATAGCATCGCCACCGTGTCCAAAACCGCAGGACAGAGCGCGGCACCGCGGCTGAAGGTCGTCTCGGCTGGTCTCACCGACGTCGGTCGGAAGCGCAACCACAACGAGGACAGCTTCCTCATCGACGACGAGCTTCAGCTCTACGTCGTGGCGGACGGCATGGGCGGCCACGCCGGTGGAGGCACGGCTTCCCGGATCGCCGTCGAGACCATCGACAAGGAGCTGCGCAAGTCGCGGGAGAGTCGGGACAACCCGTTCGTCTCCGTGCCCAACCTCCAGGAGGCCCTCATCCCCGAGGCCCTGCGCAACGCCGTGGAGCGGGCGTGCCTGGCCATCTACACCGCCGCCCAGGAGGATCCACGCCTCTCCGGCATGGGCACCACGGTCATCTCCCTCGTGGTGAAGGATGATCAGGCCTTCTTCGCCCACGTGGGCGACAGCCGCGCCTATCTGATCCGCGGCGAGCTGATCCAGCAGATCAGCGAGGACCACTCGCTCGTCAACGAGCAGATCAAAGCGGGGATGATCACGCCCGAGGAGGCCAAGCACTCCCGGTACAAGAACATCATCACCCGCTCGGTGGGCTTCGAGGAGGAGGTTCAGGTGGACGTGATGGGCGTCATCATCGAGCCCGCGGACGTCTACCTGCTCTGCTCGGATGGCCTCGCCAACATGCTCGAGGACAAAGAGATCCACGAGCTGGTGCTCAACACGCCCAACTTCCAGGACGTGCCCAAGCGCCTGGTGGACATGGCCAACGAGCGCGGTGGCGACGACAACATCACCGTCATCGTTGTACAAGTTCAGTCCTGACGGATCCTCTAGGGCCAGCGGACCATTTCACTGAGAGCGGGTGGATTGTTCACCTTGACACTCTAGAAATGCGGATGATAGCTGCGCAAACTGTTCCAGTTCAGGCGAAATGCCGATGACTGACGGACGGGGCGGGTAAGGGCGGGTCGGGGAGGTGTGGCGCGGAAGCCGAGGACTTAGGTTTGCGCGCCGTAGAGCACACCCAAAGAGAGCACGGGGAGTTGTTGCTTGGCGAAAAAGACCTACACCGTCATTGTGGTCTCGGACCACAACGCTCCGGTCAAGCGCTACCACATCCAGAAGTCCTTCCTGGTGCAGCTGGGCGCGGGAGCGCTGTTGCTGGTGGGAATGGCGCTGGGGGCCACGTTCCACTACTTCCAGGTGTCTCAGGACGCAGCGGAGAACCGCATCCTCCGGGATGAGAACCTGACGATGCGCAGCCAGCTGAAGTCGGTGCGCGAGCGCATCGAGCACATCGGCTCCACGCTGGATCGGGTGGAGCGGTTCGATCAGAAGCTGCGCGCGGTGACGATGCTGTCGGATCCGCAGCGCAACCTGGCCATGGGCCCGACGGAGCCGGAGCCGGGCACCGCGTCGCCGACGACGGACACCCAGTTCACGCAGCTGACCAGCACGGACACGCCCAACGCGCTGATGGGGCGGCTGGATCGGCTGTCGGCGGAGGCCACGCGGCAGGAGCAGAGCCTCCAGGAACTGCAGGCGTACTTCCAGGACCAGCGGTCGCTGCTGGCGTCCACGCCTTCCATCTGGCCGGCGCGCGGCTGGGTGACGAGCGACTTTGGCCAGCGGCTGGATCCGTACACCGCGGATCGCGTGATGCACCAGGGCCTGGACATCGCGGCGCCGCACGGCAAGGAAGTGTTCTCGCCGTCGGACGGCACGGTGGTGTTCGCGGGGCTCGAGGGCGGCTACGGCAACGTGATCGTCATCGACCACGGGTACGGCATCAAGACGCGCTACGGCCACCTGGCGAAGATCCTCGTGAAGGCCGGTGACAAGGTGAAGCGGGGAGCGCTGGTCGCGGCCGTGGGCAACACGGGTCGCTCGACGGGCCCGCACCTGCACTACGAAGTCCGGGTGAACGGCATCCCGCAGAACCCGCGGAAGTTCATCCTCGAGGAGTAGCAGGACCGGGGACGAAGCCGTCGAGGCGGATGCGCCTCTGCTGGACTTCGTCCGTCCTCCTCCCCAGCCGCTCCAGGACGTGGGCCCGCTCCAGCTCGGCCCACAGGAGTGGCCCCAGCACCTGCCAGTGAGAAGGCTGATCCACGGTGAGCTCCAGCAGCGACACCGTGTGCCGGGGCACGTCCTCCGCCGCGGTGCCCCCGGGTAGCACCTTCGCCATGTCCTCGGCGAGCCGTGCGCGCGTGGCCTCACGCTGTCCGGCCTGGACCGTGAGCTGCGAGGAGGGGGTGAGCAGCGCGGCGAAGGCGTCCGGGTGGATGCGAACCACCTTGGCGCCCGGGTACTGCGCGGCGAGCGAGCTCACGGTGGCCAAGAGCACCGCGTCTCCCACGCCGAAGCCGAAGCGCGCGTTGATGGTGATCATGCCCTGCACGTCCGCGATGACGGCGCCCACCCGCCAGCCATCATGGTGGGCGTGGGTGGACAGGTCGAACTCCTCTTTGAGGAGGCTGCCCTGGGTGAGGGCAAGCGCGGAGATTGCGCCCAGCTTGTCCGGCTGGCCTCGGCGCCCACGCTCGGCCTCGAGCAGGGTCTCCACGGCGAGCTGGACGGGCTGGGGGCTTCGGGCGACGGCCCAGGGGTGCAGGGCGATGAGGGCGGTGGCGGTGGCGTCGTCGAGGGAGTAGGGCATCCCCGCTCTTGTATCGCGGCGGCCGTGCGCGCGCAGGAACTCCGGGAGGGCCGAGGCTCAGCGGCGGTGCGCCGTCACCGTCACCTCGTCGCGGTCATGGTAGAGCTGGCGCACGGTCAGCCCCTTCCAGCCGCCGTCCTCGGTGAGCGTGTGGCGCACGCGCAGGAGGATGGGGTTCTTGTCCTTCATGGGCAGCTTGATGTTGGCCACCAGGTGCGAGGCCCAGCCGCGCCGCCCCCACTTGGCCAGGAGCTGGGCCACCTCCAGCGGGCGCCAGGCCATGTCGCAGAAGAGCCAGTCCACGGGCTCCTCCGGAGCAAAGGCGAAGGCGCTCTCCTGCACGTGCCGCACGCGAGGGTTCGAGGCCAGCTCGGGCATGAGCCGCGCCGGATCCACGGCGATCACCTTTGCGCCGCGAGCCACCAGCCGCTGCGTCCACCCGCCAGGAGCGGCTCCGAGGTCCGCGCAGACATCGCCTCGGCCGGGCTCGAAGGCGAGCCCATCCAGCGCCTCCTCCAGCTTCATCGCCGCCCGGGAGGGGGACTCGCCTGCGCGCCGCATCCGCCGCCGGCCGCCGGGCGCGAGCGACAGGGCCTCGCGGGCGGGCACGGCGCCTACGGTGGTAGCTCCGGGCGCTACGCACACGGAGACGAGCAGCGCCCCGGCCTCCCGGGCCCGCTCCGCGTCCTCGAGCAGGCGTCTGGCGGGAAGGAGCCCGCGAACCGCCTCCCGGAGCGACTCTGCCTGGGCGGCAAGGGCGTTCCCCTGCGGGGTGTCTGGCGTGAAGGCCTGGAGGACGAGGGGAGCGGGCGGAGACAGGGCGGCCACTCGCTCCGCCACCGCGGCGGCGAGCGACTGCGGCGCCTGCTGGGGGAAGCTGGCGAGCACCTGGAGGCCTTGCCGTGCGAAGGCGGGAGCCAGCCCCTGCCGGCCCTCACTCTCCACCAGGGCCTCGCCCAGCAGCCGCGGCTCGGCTCCAGCCCAGGCCAGCTCCTCATAGAGGTGGGGCTCGAAGCCTACGCGACACGTCCAGAGCCAGCGGCCAGGGCGAGCCGGGAGTGTCTGCGGGGGTGTGGGGGGCACCCGCACCCGGGCGGGGACGCGAGGGCCGGGCGAGGCAGAGACAGGCCGCTCGGAGGGGCGCCCGGGAGGGTGTGGCGGGCGCTGCCCCGAAGGGCGAGCGGGCCGGCGATTCTGGGGTTTTCGGCGTCGAAGCATTGCGTAGGCTCGGTTCCGCTTTACTCTGTCCTGACCGCGCGCAGGGCAGGCGGGCAAGAGGAATGCCTCGGGAGCGCGCGCGGTTATCCCGAGGTTCCCTCTTACATCTCCAGGGATTTCCCTTCACTCGCTGCCTCCCTTCGGGGATTCTCGCGGCGCGAGAGAACTGAACGCATGATCGAATGGACTTTAAAGAAGCTCATCGGGACCAAGAATGAGCGCGAGCTCAAGAAGACCCGTGTGAAGGTTGCCCGCATCAACGAGCTGGAAAGCCGGATGCGGGAGCTGAAGGACGAGGACTTCCCCGCCGCCACGGCCCGGATGAAGCAGGAGGTGGCCAACGGCAAATCCCTCGACGAGATGATGTTCGAGGCCTTTGCGCTCACGCGCGAGGCCGCCCGCCGGGTGATCGGCCAGCGCCACTACGACGTGCAGCTGATCGGCGGCATGTTCCTGCACGAGGGCAACATCGCGGAGATGCGCACGGGCGAGGGCAAGACGCTGACGGCGACGCTGCCCTGCTACCTCAACGCGCTGTCCGGGCGCGGCGTGCACGTCGTCACCGTGAACGACTACCTGGCCCGCCGCGACTCCGAGTGGATGGGCCGCATCTACAAGTTCATGGGGATGACCACCGGCTGCATCCTCCACGAGCTGACAGACAAGCAGCGCCAGGAGTCCTACCGGGCGGACATCACCTACGGGCAGAACAACGAGTTCGGCTTCGACTACCTGCGCGACAACATGAAGTTGTGGCTCAAGGACTATGTCCAGCGCGAGCTGAACTTCGCCATCGTGGACGAGGTGGACTCGA
>NZ_DASPHO010000245.1:0-16701 GCF_035629615.1 Hyalangium sp.
CGGCGTGACAGGCCGGCGTTCTAACCAACTGAACTAACTCCCCACAACTCTTGGGCGGAACAGGGATCGAACCTGTGACCCTCGCCTTGTAAGGGCGACGCTCTACCGCTGAGCTATCCGCCCGGGCGACCGCCGCTAGCAACGAGGCGGCCTTGTATCGGCCACCTCCGTCACTGTCAAGCCTACGTTTAAGCCCGCCCGATCATTCCCCCGGGCCCCCTTCGGGCCTCCCTGGAGCCCTGACGACCCACCTTCCGCTCGCATGACATTCCCGTTCTTCCGAGGCTCGGCGCGTTGACTTCACTGGCCGAGAAGTGCTGGAAGTCCGCTCTACGGGCGAGCGCGGGCCCGCTCGCAGCGCTGAATGCAACCGCGCCGGAGTCGGACCCATGAGACCAGCCACTGACATCCCCCGAGGAGCCTTCGGGCTCCTGCCGTGGCGCCCCCTGCTTGCCGCCAGCCTCGCCGCGATCCTGGTCGCATGCGGAGCGTCGGATCCCAACGCCTCCTTGCTGGAGGAGGAGCTCTCCGACACCGGCGTTCAGGAGCAGCAGGCGGTCATCTGGACGCTCGGCGCCAGCTATGACGCGACGAAGGCCAACATCAACTTCCGCGTCTACTCCTCGCGCGCCACCCGCATCGAGGTCTGGATCTACAAGACTCCGTACGGCGCCCAGGAGGTGGTGAAGTACGTGATGACCAAGGACGCGGCCACGAACGTCTGGTCGAAGACGGCCTCGGTCGCCACCCTCCAGAACACCTACGGCATCACCGGCACCGTGTACTACGGCTACCGCGCCTGGGGCCCGAACTGGCCGTACAACGCCAGCTGGACCAAGGGCTCGGGCCTGGGCTTCATCTCGGACGTGGACGCGAGCGGCAACCGCTTCAACCCCAACAAGGTGCTGCTGGATCCCTACGCGAAGGAGATCAGCCACGACCCGACGAACGCCAGCAACACGGACGGGACGTGGTTCGCCTCCGGGCCGCTCCACCGCAACAAGGACAGCGGCCCGTATGCCTCCAAGGGCGTCGTGCTGGCAGGAGACACGCAGTCCATCGGCACCCGGCCCACGCGCGCGCTCAAGGATGAGGTCATCTACGAGGTGCACGTGCGCGGCCTCACCAAGAACGACCCGAGCATCACCGCCGCCTACCGGGGCACCTACAAGGGCGCGGGCCTGAAGGCCGCGGCGCTCGCGGCGCTCGGGGTGACGGCGGTGGAGTTCCTCCCCGTGCAGGAGACGGACAACGACTCCATCGACAAGGTGGCCAGCACCGCGGGGGACAACTACTGGGGCTACATGACGCTGAACTACTTCGCGCCGGATCGCCGCTACTCGTCCGACAAGTCGGCGGGCGGCCCCACGCGTGAGTTCAAGGAGATGGTCAAGGCCTTCCACGACAATGGCATCAAGGTCTACATCGACGTGGTCTACAACCACACGGGCGAGGGTGGGGCGTGGAGCAGCACCGACGCGAACACCTTCAACGTCTTCTCGTTCCGCGGCCTGGACAACCCCACCTACTACAGCCTCACGCCGGACTTCCGGTTCAACTGGGACAACACGGGCGTGGGCGGCAACTACAACACCTTCAACCCGGTGGCCCAGAATCTGATCATCCACTCGCTGGCGTACTGGAAGGACACGCTGGGAGTGGATGGGTTCCGGTTCGATCTGGCCTCGGTGCTCGGCAACACCTGCCAGCACGGCTGCTTCAACTACGACAAGCTGAACAGCGGCACCGCGCTCAACCGCATCCTGCGCGATCTGTCGCCGCGCCCGGCCGCGGGAGGAGCGGGCACGGACTTCATCGCCGAGCCGTGGGCCATTGGTGGCAACTCGTACCAGGTGGGCAACTTCCCGGGCGTCTGGGCCGAGTGGAACGGCATCTACCGCGACACGTTCCGCAAGGATCAGAACCAGATGGGCGTGGAGGTCGTCACTCCGAGCGCCCTGGCCACGCGCTTCGCGGGCTCGTCGGATCTGTACGGGGATGATGGCCGCAAGCCGTTCCACTCCATCAACTTCATGGTGGCCCACGACGGCATGACGCTGAAGGATCTGTACTCCTGCAACAGCAAGAACAACAACCAGCCGTGGCCGTACGGCCCCTCGGATGGCGGCGAGGACAACAACCACAGCTGGGATCAGGGCGGCATCGCGGCGGACCAGCGCAAGGCGGCGCGCAACGCGTGGACCATCCTGATGGCGAGCGCCGGCACGCCCATGATCACGGGGGGCGACGAGCTCCTGCGCACCCAGTACTGCAACAACAACGTGTACAACCTGGACTCGGACAAGAACTGGCTGAACTACACGCTGACGGCGGACCAGACGAACTTCAAGACGTTCGCCCAGCGGCTCATCGCGTTCCGCAAGGCGCACCCGGCGCTGCGGCCCGCGAACTTCTACAGCACCGCGGACACCAACGGGAACGTGATGGAGCAGCACCGCTGGTTCAAGCCCGACGGCACGGTGCCGGATGCGGCCTACTTCAACAGCGGCAGCAACCACTCGCTGGCCTTCCGCGTGGATGGCACCGAGTTTGGTGACTCGGCCAGCGCCATCTACGTGGCCTACAACGGCTGGTCCGCCGCGGTGAACTTCGTCCTGCCGTGGCCCGGCAGCGGGAAGAGCTGGTACCGGGTGACGGACACCTGCACCTGGGCGGAGGGCCCCAACCAGGTGGCCAGCCCCGGCACCGAGGCGCTCATTGGCGGCGAGTTCACGAACTACAGCATCTGCGGCCGCGGTCTGATTACGCTGATGGCCAAGTAGGGTGGCGGTGACAGGGCTTGCGAGAGACAGGACATCCGCGCCGAAGTCCGGTATGGGCGACATGACGGCGCCCAGTGGCGCCGGAGGGCTCCTCCATGAACGAAAGACTCTTGATGGCGGCACGCCGCCAGCCCACCGACACCACCCCGGTGTGGCTCATGCGCCAGGCGGGCCGCTACCTGCCGGAGTACCGCGCCATCCGCGGCAACATCGCGTTCCTTGATCTCTGCAAGCACCCGGATCTGGCGGCCGAGGTGACGGTGCAGCCCATCACCCGGCTGGGGGTGGACGCGGCCATCATCTTCTCAGACATCCTCATCCCCGTGGAGGCGATGGGGATTGCGCTGGAGCTGGGAGACAAGGGGCCCCACTTCCCCAACCCGCTGCGCACGGCGGCGGACATCGAGAAGCTCGGGGTGCCGGATCCCGTGCAGGGCACCGGCTTCGTCGCCGAGGCCATTCGCCGCACTCGCAAGGCGCTGAATGACTCGGTGCCCGTCATCGGCTTCGCGGGCGCGCCGTTCACCCTGGCCGCGTACATGGTCGAGGGGGGCGGCTCCAAGAGCTACATCCTCATCAAGCGCCTGCTCTTCGAGCAGCCGAAGCTGGCGCACACGCTCTTCCAGAAGCTGACGGACACGCTCATCCCCTACTTGAAGATGCAGGTGGAGGCGGGGGCGAAGATCGTCCAGATCTTCGACTCGTGGGGCGGGGAGCTGGGCCCGTACGACTTCGAGCGCTTCAGCCTCCCGTACCTGACGCGGATGGTGAAGGAGCTGCAGGCCACGGGCGTGCCGGTGATCCTGTTCGGCACGGGCATGTCCACGCACCTGCCCCTGCTCAAGCGCACGGGCGCGGACGTCATCGGCCAGGACTGGCGGATCGAGATGGACCAGGCCCGGCGCGTGCTGGGGCCGGAGGTGGCGGTGCAGGGCAACCTGGATCCGCTCCACCTCTTCCTGCCGCGCGAGGAGCTGGAGGCGCGGGTGGTGGACATCCTGAACCGCGCCGGGCCGGTGGGGCACATCTTCAACCTGGGCCACGGCATCCTCCCTCCCACGGATCCGGACGCGGCGAAGTTCCTGGTGGAGGCGGTGCACCGCCACGGCATCGCACTCCGTCAGGGCAACTCGCCCCAGCGATAGCGGCCCCGGCCTCCTGCCACCCGGGCAACCCGGCGTGACGTCCACCGGTTGACTCTCGAATCAATTCTCGTTGACGCGGTGCATCAGGAGCCGTTAGAAGTGCCTCACTTGCAGTCAGGAGGAGAGGCACATGGCACAGAGCAACGGCCACCGTCGGGTGGCCATCGTCCGCGGACTGCGGACCCCTTTCGTGAAGGCCGGCAGCGTCTTCTCGGGCCTGACCGCCCTGGACCTGGGGAGGCTGGTCGTCCAGGAGCTGGTGCAGCGGGCGGAGCTCGATCCAAATGAGATCAACCAGCTGGTCTTCGGGCAGGTCATCCCCACGCTGACGGCCCCTTCCATCGCCCGGGAAGTCGTGCTTGCCGCCGGGCTGCCACGCCGGATCGAGGCCTTCACCGTGGCGCGCGCCTGCGCCACCTCCATCCAGGCCATGACGACGGCGGCCAACGCCATTGCCGTGGGTGAGTCGGACGTCGTCATCGCAGGCGGCACCGAGTCCATGTCGGATGCGCCCATCTTCACCAGCCGCCCTCTGGCTCATGCGCTCGTGGCCGCCTCCAAGGCCCGGAGCCTTCCGGAGAAGCTCAAGCCCTTCCAGAAGCTCAAGGCGAAGGATCTGCTGCCGGTGCCGCCGGCCATCGCCGAGTACTCCACCGGCCAGAGCATGGGCGAGAGCGCAGAGAAGATGGCCAAGGAGAACGGCATCTCCCGGGAGGAGCAGGATCGCATCGCCCTGGCCTCGCACCAGAACGCCGCGCGCGCCTGGAAGGAGGGCCGCTTCGACGGTGAGGTCATGCACGTCGTGGTCCCGCCCCAGTACGAGGACGTGGCGGCCAAGGACAACATCGTCCGTGAGGACACCAGCCTGGAGGCGCTCGGCCAGCTCAAGCCGGTGTTCGATCGCAAGTACGGCACCATCACCGCCGGCAACGCCTCGCCGCTCACCGATGGTGCCTCCGCCCTGCTGCTGATGAGCGAGGAGAAGGCGAAGGCGCTCGGGTATGAGCCGCTCGGCTTCCTGCGCGCGCACGCCTACGCCGCCACCGATCCCGGTGACCAGCTCCTTCAGGGGCCGGCCTATGCCGCGCCCATCGCGCTCCAGCGCGCGGGCATGAAGCTGGCGGACATCGACCTGGTGGAGATGCACGAGGCGTTCGCCGCACAGGTGGCCAGCAACCTCCAGGCGCTCGCCTCGTCCTCCTTTGCGAAGAAGGCGGGCTGGAGTGGCCCGGTGGGCGAGGTGGACCGGGAGCGGCTCAACGTGAACGGTGGCTCCATCTCCATCGGCCACCCGTTCGGGGCCACGGGCGCGCGCATCGTCACCCAGGCCCTCAACGAGCTGAAGCGTCGGAACAAGAACACGGTGCTGTGCACCGTCTGCGCCGCTGGTGGCCTGGGGGCCGCCGTGGTCCTGGAGCGTGCGTGATGGCCATCAAACTGGAAGAGCTCGAGGCGCAGCAGGGCTTCACCTACAAGGTCGAGGACGGCGTGGCCGTCCTCACGATCGATCAGCAGGGCGAGCCCGTGAACACGCTCTCGCCCGAGACGGGCGCGGCGTTCGAGACGTTGCTCGGGCACGCGGAGCAGGATCCGTCCGTGAAGGCCGTCCTCTTCATCTCCGGCAAGAAGGACAACTTCGTGGCCGGGGCGAAGCTCGACTTCCTGCAGACGATCAAGACGGCGGCCCAGGCCACGGAGGCCTCCCGCAAGGCCCAGGAGGGCTTCGATCGGCTGGACGCGTTCCCCAAGCCGGTGGTGGCGGCCATCCACGGCGTGTGTCTCGGCGGCGGCCTGGAGTGGGCGCTGGCGTGTGACTACCGGATCGTCACGGAGAGCCCGAAGACGTCCCTGGGCCTGCCTGAGGTCCAACTCGGCCTGCTGCCGGGCGCGGGAGGCACCCAGCGGCTCCCGGCGCTCATTGGCCTCCAGGCGGCCCTGGATCTGATCCTCGCCGGGAAGACCGTGAAGGCCTCCAAGGCGAAGCGGCTCGGCCTCGTGGACGAGGTGGTGCCGGTGCCGATCCTCCGCTCGGTCGCGCTCCAGCGCGCGCGGGAGCTGGCAGCCGGATCGCTGAAGGTGGAGCGTCCTCACGGCCAGCGCCTCAAGGCGGTGGCGGCGCAGTCGAAGAAGGGGCTTGCGGGTGTGCTCCAGAGCCTGGCCAACAAGGAGCTGTGGGCCGAGGTGGCGCTCGAGGCCAACCCGCTGGGCCGGAAGATCCTCTTCGATCAGGCGCGCAAGCAGCTCCTGAAGAAGACGCGCGGCAAGTACCCCGCGCCGGAGAAGGCGCTGGAGGCCATCCGTGCAGGGGTAGAGTCCGGTCGCAAGGCGGGCCTGGAGGTCGAGGCGAGGCTCTTCGGAGAGCTGGTGGTGTCGGACGTCTCCAAGCGCCTGGTGGAGATCTTCTTTGCCACCACGGCCCTCAAGAAGGAGAACGGCACCTCCGATCCGAGCGTGAAGCCCCGCGAGGTGAAGAAGATCGGCGTGCTCGGCGGCGGGCTCATGGGCGGTGGCATCGCCTACGTGACCGCGGCTCTCCAGGGCGTGCCCGTGCGGGTGAAGGACAAGGACGATGCGGGCGTGGGGCGCGCGCTCAAGCAGGTGCAGGGCGCCCTGGACGAGCGGGTGAAGAAGCGCTCGCTGACGTGGCGCGAGGCGGCGGCGAAGCAGGCGCTGGTCACCGCGGGCACGGACTACAGCGGCTTCAAGCGCGTGGACCTCGTCATCGAGGCCGTATTCGAGGACCTGAAGCTCAAGCACCGCATCATCGCCGAGACGGAGGCCGTCACCCGCGAGGACTGCATCTTCGCGTCCAACACCTCCAGCCTGCCCATCACCGAGCTGGCCAAGGGCAGCAAGCGGCCGGAGCAGGTGATCGGGATGCACTACTTCAGCCCGGTGCACAAGATGCCGCTGCTGGAGATCATCACCCACAAGGGCACGGCGGACTGGGTGACGGCCACCTGCGTGGAGGTGGGCCGCAAGCAGGGCAAGACGGTCATCGTCGTCAATGACGGGGTGGGCTTCTACACCTCGCGCATCCTCTCCCCGTACATGAACGAGGCGGCGTACCTGCTCGCCGAGGGTGCGGACATCGCCGAGCTGGACAGGGCGCTGGTCGAGTTCGGGTTCCCAGTGGGGCCGATGACGTTGCTCGACGAGGTGGGCATCGACGTCGCGCACAAGGTGGGGCCCATCATGGAGGAGGCGTTCGGCAAGCGGCTGGCGGCGCCGAAGACGCTCGAGAAGATCATCCAGGACGGGCGCCTGGGCCGGAAGAACCAGAAGGGCTTCTACACGTACACCGGGAAGAAGAAGGAGGTGGACACCTCCGTCTACGCACTGCTGCCGAGCGGGCCGGATCGCCGGCGGTTCGACCACGCCGAGATGGCGGAGCGGTGCACCCTCCAGATGGTGAACGAGGCGATCCGCTGCCTGGGCGAGGGCATTCTGCGCAGTCCGAGGGATGGGGATGTGGGCGCCATCTTCGGGCTCGGCTTCCCGCCGTTCCTGGGCGGTCCCTTCCGGTACGCTGACAGCCTGGCGCCAGCAGTGCTGCTCAAGCGGCTGGAGCACTACCAGGACAAGTATGGCG
The DNA here is from genome assembly GCF_035629615.1 of Hyalangium sp. Lineage (GTDB taxonomy): Bacteria > Myxococcota > Myxococcia > Myxococcales > Myxococcaceae > Hyalangium. The sequence goes on from NZ_DASPHO010000245.1 coordinate 7,521, forward strand.
AGCGGTTCACGCCGGCTCCCTTCCTGGTGGACGTGGTGAACGAGGCCAAGGGCTTCCACTCACGCTGAACCCCGAGCAGCAGGCCTCCTCGCCTTCTGGTGGAACACGAAGGGGAGGGGGCCGGCCCACTGCTCCGGTCTCCACTTGACCCGAGGGCGGTTCTGGACGAAGTCCACACCGCCCCATGCACCGCTCGGCCTCACGCATCGTCGCCTTGACCGCGCTCGGCGCGCTCCTGGCGTGCACGGCGGCCGTGACGCTGACCTCGAGGCTCTACGCGGAGGGCTACAGCCCGGCGCGCGACACCTGGCCCGAGCTGCCGCCGCCCCTGGGCTGGGCCCGCTACGACGCCGGCTGGTACGCGCACATCGCCACCCAGGGCTACAGCTACACGCCCGGTGCGCAGAGCTCCGTGGCCTTCTTCCCAGCGTACCCGCTGGTGCTGCGCGGGCTGAGTGCGCTCGGCCTGGACACCTGGCTGGCCGGGGTGCTGCTCACCATGGTGTGCGGCCTGCTGGCGCTGGTGCTCTTCGTCCACTGGGCGCGCACGCGCGCGGAGGAGGACGCGGCGAGGGACGCGGGCCTGCTGCTCGCGCTGTACCCCTGCGCGTTCTTTCTCTATGGAGCGATGTACTCGGACGCGCTCTTCCTGCTCCTCATCGTGGCGGCCTTCCTGCTGCTGGAGCGCGGCCAGCTGCTCCCCGCGGTGTTGCTGGGAGCGGTGGCGACGGCCGTGCGCCCCGTCGCGCCTGCGCTCGTGCTGGGCCTGCTGGCGCGGAGGCTCGAGTGGAAGCACGAGCGCGGCCAGCGCTGGAGCGGCGTGGATCTCCTCCCGGTGCTCGCCGCTGCGGGCTTCTTGCTCTACGTCCTCTATCTCTGGCGCACCTTCGGAGAGCCGCTCGCTTTCGTGAAGGTGCAGTCCGCGCCCGGGTGGGACCAGATGCCGGGCTGGCGCACGTGGGCCAAGGTCCGCTGGTTCCGCAGCTTCTCCAGGGACATGCCGGTGGGCGACTTCCTGCGGCTGGCCGGGCACGCCGCCGCCACGCTGGGGGCCCTCGCGCTGGTGTGGCCCACCGCGCGGCGGCTGGGTTGGGGCTACGGGCTCTACACGGCGGCCATCGTCGGGCTGCCCGCCCTGTCCAGCAAGGACTTCATGGGCATGGGCCGCTACCTGCTCGCCGCGTTCCCGCTCTTCCTCACGCTCGCGCTCATGCTGCGCGAGCGCCCACGCCTGCGGCTCGGGGTGATGGCCACCAGCGGCGGGCTCATGCTCCTGCTGGCGGCTGCCTACGGGGCGGCGGAGTACGTCTCCTGAGGAAAGGCGGCTCCGGGGCACGCAATGCGTGGGAGCCCGAGAGTCAGGAGGATTTATCCCTTCGTCCGCGCGAAGCCACTTGACCCAGGCAGCAGGCTGGACGATGCCACGGGTGCATGTCCCGCTCCGCCCCGCGCACCATCGCGCTCGTCGTCCTGCTCGCCACGGTCATCTGTGGCGCGGCCGCGAGTGCCGGCGCATGGCGTCTCCACCACAAGAACCCTGCTGCCCCGGCGCTGGGGTTCGACGACTACTTCTCCATGGGGTGGGTTGCGTGGGATTCGGGCTGGTACAAGCTCATCGCTGAGGAGGGGTACACCTACACGCCCGGCAAGCAGAGCCCGGTCGCGTTCTTCCCGCTCTACCCGCTGGCCATCTGGGCCCTCATGAAGCTGGGCGCCAGCGTGTACGGCGCGGGGATCTTCATCACGCTGCTCTGTGGCCCCCTGGCGATGGTGCTCTTCACGGCCTGGGCCCGCACCCGGGTGGATGAGCGCACCGCGCTCCAGGCGGGGCTGCTGATCGCCCTGTACCCCTTCACCTTCTATCTCTATGGCGTCATGTACTCGGACGCCCTCTTCGTCCTGCTGGTGGTGAGCGCCTTCCTCCTGTTGGAGAAGGGGCACCTGGTGCCGGCGGTGCTGGTGGGGGCGATCGCCACGGCGGCCCGGCCGGTGGCCCCCGCCGTGGTGCTTGGGCTGCTGGTGCGCCGGCTCGAGTGGAAGCGGCAGCGGGGAGAGCCGTGGAGCCTCGGGGACTTCCTGCCTGCGCTCTCGGCGCTCGGATTTCTCCTCTACCTCCTCTACCTCGACCGCTCCTTTGGAGCGCCGTTCGCCTTCGTAGAGACGCAGGGCTCTCCAGGCTGGGAGCAGGCGCCCGGCCCGAGCACGTGGTTCAAGGTGTACTGGTTCAACGTCGTCTTCTCCCCGGACACGGGGTGGGATGTCCGGGTGCGCCTCATGACCCACGCGGTGCTCACGCTGCTCGGGCTCGCTCTCGTGGTGCCTACGGCGCGGCGCCTGGGGTGGGGGTACGCCGTCTATGCACTGGCCGTGGTGGGGCTGCCCGCGCTGTCCACCAAGGACTTCATGGGCATGGCGCGCTACCTCATCTCCGCCTTCCCGTTGTTCCTCACCCTCGCGCTGCTGCTGCAGGAGCGCCCGCTCCTGCGTCGCGGGCTCGTGGCCGTGAGCGCTGTCGGGCTTGTCTTCCTCTCCTGGGGCTTTGGCAGGGAGCTCTACCTCTCATGAGCTCGTTGACCGAGACCACCCTCAAGCTCTTCTCGGTGCTCCCACCGGCCGAGCGCTTCCACGTGCGCGCCCGCGCCCTCTCCGCGCCCCTGGAGGCCGTCGCCTGGCGCGTGCCCCGAGGCGCCGTCGTCGCGGAGGTGGGGTGCGGCCACGGGCTGCTCTCCGCGATGATCGCCACGGAGGACAGGAGCCGCACCGTGTACGCGGTGGATCCGGACCCACGCAAGGTGAAGTGGGCAGAGGAGGCGGCCGGTGGACTCCCCAATGTCCACTTCGAGGTCGCCACCGTGGAGCGCCTCGTGGCGCAGCGGCCGGGAGGGTTCGACGCCGCGGTGGTGTCCGACGTCCTCTACCTTTTGCCCCGGGAGCAGTGGCCCGAGTTTCTCCGCAGCGTGCGCGCCCTGCTGCACCTGGGAGGGCGCTTCCTCCTGAAGGAAGCGGAGGGGAACCGCTCCTGGAAGCACTACAAGTGCCTCGCGCAGGAGTGGGTGATGGTGAAGCTGCTCGGCCGCACGAAGGCGGGCGGTGGGCTGGTGCTCGAGCCCCAGGACACCGTGGTGGCCCTGCTGCAGGAGGCGGGCTTCAAGCTGCGCGAGGTGGTGGAGCTGGACAAGGGCTACACCACCCCGCACATCCTCTACGTCGCAGAGGCCGCCTGAGGCAGGCCGGCCCCAGGCCCGATCAGTCGAGGAAGTAGTCCGGCAGGGGCGTCACGCCCTTCTCCATGGCGTACTGCTCGAAGTCGGTGACACCGCGCGAGCGCAGCACCTCCTCGTCGATGAAGAAGTTGCCCGTGCAGGAGCGGCTGTCGCTCGTGAGGATGGCGTGGGCCGCGTCCGAGATGATCTCCGGCTTGCGGCTCAGGCGCATCATCTCCTCGCCGCCGACCATGTTGATGGCCGCGGTGGCGATCGTCGTCCTCGGCCAGAGCGCGTTCACGGCGATGCCCACGTCCTTGAACTCGGCGGCCATGCCGAGCACGCACATGCTCATTCCGTACTTCGCCATGGTGTAGGCCACGTGGTTCTGGAACCACTTCGGCGCCATGTTGAGCGGGGGCGAGAGGTTGAGGATGTGGGGGTTCTTCGCCTTCTTCAGATACGGGAGGCAGGCCTGCGAGGTGGCGAACGTCCCGCGCGTGTTGATGGAGTGCATCAGGTCGAAGCGCTTCATCGGCGTCTCGAGCGTCCCGGTGAGGCTGATGGCGCTGGCGTTGTTCACGCAGATGTCGATGCCGCCGAACGTCTCCACCGTCTTGGCGACCGCCTGGGCGATCTGCTCCTCGGAGCGGATGTCCACCATGAGCGGCAGGGCCTTGCCCCCCGCGGCCTCGATCTCCTCGGCGGCGGTGTAGATGGTGCCGGGGAGCTTGGGGTTGGGCTCGGCCGTCTTCGCGGCGATGACGATCCGCGCTCCATCGCGCGCGGCCCGCAGCGCAATGGCCTTGCCGATACCGCGGCTCGCGCCGGTGATGAACAGGACTTTTCCTTCGAGGCTGGGCATGGTCACTCCGGAGTCTCGCGCACGATCTTACCGAAGGGCGCGAGCGCGAGCATCGCGAGCTTCACATGTTGGATGGCGAAGGGGATGCCGATGATCGTCACCGCCAGTCCCAGGGCGAGCGCGATGTGGCTCAGGAAGATCCAGATGCCAGCGACGACGATCCAGAAGACATTCAGCAGACAGCCGATGGCGCTGGCTCCCGGCGCGTCCCGGATGTCCTTGCCGAACGGCAGCAGCGCCAGCCCGGCGATCTTGAAGCACTGCACCCCAAAGGGGATGCCGATGATGGTGAGGCAGAGCAACAGCCCGCCCAGCAGGTACTCGAGGCAGACGATGATTCCGCCTCCGAGCACGATCCACAGGATGTTCAGGAGCAAGCGCATGGCGCATAGCTCTACCAGGAAGAGGGGCCCTCGTCAGGCTCAAGGATGAGCCCCTCTCAGCGGCCGGCGGCGGGCAGTCCGAGCGCCCCGTGGAGCTCGCGCAGCTTTGCCTGGAGGGCACGCGCGTTGGCGGGGCCCATGCGCAGCAGGTGCTTCTGGGCGGCGCTGAGCTGCTCCAGCTCGGGGGCTGCGTAGGCGTAGTTCACGCCCGGCGTGTCCACCACCTCGAGGTCCCCCTCGGGTACGGGTGTGTCGAGCATCCGCTGGATGGCGCGCGACAGCGTCTCGTCGAAGCGCTGGCCCGGAGGGGCGATCTCGGCGAAGGCCTGGTCGACGAGTGGCTTGAGCGCCTTGTACGTCGTCGCGGTGGCCTGCGTGTCCAGCGAGGTGAGGGCGCGTGCCACGGTGTCGTAGCGGGCGAAGCTCTCGGGGGCGATGAAGGTACGGCCGTTGCGCTCGACGACCTGGAAGGCGCCCTGGGGCGCCAGGAATGGCAGCACGGCGCGAGGGCTCTCCCCCTCGGCGATGTTGGCGCTGGCGGCGGTGAAGCGCCGGATGAGCCCTTCGAAGGCGAGCCACTTCTGGAGCTCGGGATCGGTGGACATCGCGCCCGCCAGCTCGCGCGTGCGGGTGTCGCTCTGATCCAATGCCGGGAGAGGCGGGCCCGGGGGCTGCGGTGCTTCCGGTTGCGCGGGAGGCGTGGGAGCCGCGGCGGCCGGTGGGGGAGGGGTGGAGGGAGGCTCACCCTTGTTCTTCAGGATGTACCAGCCCGTGCCCAGGGCAACCACCCCGAGGACGGAGACGGCCACCACCAGCGGCTTGCGCGAAGGACTGGAAGGCTGGGGCGGAGGGACGGAGGGCTGTGGGTCGCTCATGGCATCTTCCCTGGAGTGCGTCGATGAGAACGGCTCGGGGCCTGTCTGGCAGCCGCCTCGGCGCCCTGTCAAACAGGGACTTCGAGGGCCGCGCGCTACTGGACTCTGGGGCGCTCAGGCCGCGAGGCGGAGGCTGCCGTAGGTGGCCAGGAGGATTCCGCGCTCCTGGAGCCGCGCCTTCACCCGAGGGCTGGTGAGGGCGTCCAGCTCCGCCTGCCACCCGTAGGTCCACGCGGGATCCTCCGGGACGTGCGGAGTGCCCTCGCCGGGGTGGCACCCGACCTCGAAGTCGCCCTCGGGCAGCGAGTCCAGCAGGGCCAGCAGCGTGGGCTCATCGAGCCGGCCCGCCTCGAAGACGCCGCCAGCGCTCACTCGCCTCACGCCGGGAGGAGGACGCGGTGCCGTGCGCGCCAGCGCGGTGAGGAGCAGCGTCTTCAGCGCCGGGCCCGGAGCGTGGCGCCACGAGGCACGCGGGAGCCGGTCCGGCCAGCGCACGGGCAGCCCCTCACGCCGCGCGAGCGCCTCCACCCATGGGCGGATGCCTGGCAGCAGGTGGAGGTGCTGGTGCGCGTCCAGGTGGTCCACCTCCGCGCCCAGCTCGCGGGCCCGAGCCAGCTGCGCCTCCAGCTCCCGCGCTACCTCGGAGCGCCGCACCCGGCCGGTCAGCCACGCACGCGCGAAGTCCGCCCAGCTCGCTCGAAGTCTCCCTCCTGGCGCCACCGTCGGCACCTCGGCCTCCGGGGCTGCGCAGGGCAGCCGCGTGGACAGGGCCAGGTGGACGCCAAGCGCCAGTCCCTGTGCCTTCGCCTGGGACACGGCCTCAGGAGCGCTGGGGCCCATCACGAGCAGCGTGGCGCTGGTGACGATGCCCTCGCGGTGGGCCCGGAGGATGCCGGCGTCCACCGAGGGGTGCAGCCCGAGATCGTCCGCGTTGACGATGAGGCGCGTGCCGCGTCCCACAGCCTCTCCTGCCTACCCGTGCTGACGGCGCCGGGAGGTGGAGTGCAGCGGCGCCACCGAGGGAGGCAGCCGCACGGGCTTCACCGGCGCCCCCGGCTCGCGCGTCTCCGGGTAGAGGTCCGCCAGCTCGCGGATCATCTTCATGATGACCGAGGGTGAGGCCAGCGTGGACACGCCGCGGGTGCGCGGGAAGTAGTCCACGCCCATCTGGAAGACGCGGAAGCCCTTGCGCATGGCCTTCACCACCAGCTCCGCGTCGATGAACGAGCCCAGGCTCTTGAGCTCGATGGCCTCCAGCACCCGCCGGTGCATGACCTTGAAGCTGAAGTTCACGTCCTTGATGTTGATGTCGAACAGCGAGCGGATCAGCAGGTTGTAGATGAACGAGTAGAGGATGCGCTTGGGGCCCTCGCTCGTGCGGTCGAACCGGAAGGCGCAGATCATGTCCGCCTCCAGGTACTCCATGAGGTGGAGCGCCCGCTCCAGCTCCCGCAAGTCCCACGGCAGGTCAATGTCCGAGTAGACGACGAGATCCTTGGTGGACTCGGACAGGCCGGTGCGCATGGCCCCGCCCAGCTTCAGGTTCACCGGGTGGGTGATGACGCGCAGCTGGGGGATCCGCGCCGCCATCTCCTCGCAGATCTCCTGCGTCCGGTCCGTGGACGCGTCATTGACGACGATGATCTCGAAGTCGTCGGTGAGCCGGGGCAGCACGTCCAGGGCGCGGGTGACGGCGCGCTCGACGTAGTCCTCCTCGTTCCAGGCGGGGAAGAAGAGGCTGATGCTCGGGTAGTTGGCCACGGACGGTCCTCGCGACGGCGTTGCAGGAAGGCTGGCTAGCAGAGGGCGGTAGCCCAACGCAATCGTCGGGGTCGCTCCGGGTGGAAGCCCCATGGTAGCGTCCTGAGCCGACCTTCGATGGGGACACTGTGGGAGAGAAGCCCTTCTCGCTGCTGCTGGTGGATGACTCTCGGTCGACCGCGGCGAAGCTGGAGCGCTCGCTCGCCTCCCCGGAGTACGCCCCGCGCGTGGTGCCCCCGGGCCCTGAAGTCCCCCGGCTCGCCTTGGATGTGGATCTCGTCCTGCTGTGCCTCGAGCCTGCTCGGGAGCCCTCCTCGGACGCGGAGCTGGCGCTGCTGCGGCGCCTGATGGACGTGGAGGGGCCGGGCCGGGGAGCGCCGGTGATCGTGATTGCTCCGGCGGAGGCTCGCACGCTCCGCCTGGGGGCGCTCCGTCTGGGCGTGGAGGTGGTGGCCGAGCCCTGGGACGACGACGAGCTGCGAGCCCGCATGCAGCTCGCCTTCTCCGCGCACCAGGTGCTCAACACGCTGGCCTCTCAGGTGTCGGAGCTGCAGAAGCTCTCCGTGCTGGACTCGCTGACCCTGCTCCACAACCACCGCTACTTCCAGGAGCGGCTGCGCGAGGAGTTCCGCGCCGCCCAGCGCTACGACGACGCGCTCGCCGTCATCCTCGTGGACCTGGACCACTTCAAGGAGATCAACGGGCGCTACGGCCACTCCGTAGGAGATGATGTCCTGCGCCAGGTGGCCCGGGTGCTCCAGCAGAGCGTCCGCGAGACGGACATCGTCGCCCGCTATGGAGGCGAGGAGTTCGCTGTGCTCCTGCCGCGCACCCCCCTCACAGGCGCCATCACCGTGGCCGAGCGCATGGGGAAGGAGCTGGGCACGCTCCGGGTGGGGCCAGACAGCACCCTCCGGGTGACGGCCTCCCTGGGCATCTCCGGCTTCCCTCACCGCACGGTGCTCTCGTCGGATCAGCTCCTGCTCACCGCGGATGAGGCGCTGTACCGGGCCAAGCGCGAGGGCCGCAACCGCATCTGCCTCCACTCGCCCGTGCCCTTGCTCTCCAGCGCCCAGCGCGCTTGAGGCTCGTGTGTTCGATCGAAAATGACCTGGGCTCGATGGGAAATGACCCGGGTCATCCTTGTGTGACCCGGGTCATTCTTGACCCTTTGTCACCGCGCGGGTATAGAATGACCCCAGAGCGATTTCATCACGAAATTGAAAACTAAGAAGAATCAATAGGTTGGCGTACTGGTTTCCCCTCATTCGTTTGGCCACCACATTGCAAATGTTTGACGGGGAAAGATAGGTGAGGACTGCAAGTGGGGCTTGCGCACACACAAGAGGCGGGTTCCCGCGGGCGACTGCTGTTGGTCGACGATGAGGAGAACATCCTCAAGTCCATCCGGCGCGTGTTGCGCCGGGGTGATTGGGACATCGAGACGGCCACGGATGCCGAGGAGGGGCTGAAGCGCCTGGAGCAGTTCTCGCCGCAGGTGGTCATCTCGGACTTCCGGATGCCGGGGATGAATGGCGTGGACTTCCTCACGCGGGTGAAGGAGCAGGTGCCGCTGGCCCAGCGCATCATGCTCACCGGGCAGGCGGATCAGATGGCCATCGAGGAGGCCATCAACCGCTCGGAGATCTTCCGCTTCATCTCCAAGCCGTGGAACGACAGCCACCTGGTGCTCACGGTGAAGAGCGCCTTCGAGCAGTACGCGCTGGTGACGGAGAACCAGCGGCTGATGCAGGTGACGCAGCAGCAGAATGCGGAGCTGAAGAAGCTCAACGCGGATCTCGAGGCGCGTGTGGAGTCCCGCACGCTGATGCTCAGCCAGGCCAAGCGGGACTGGGAGCAGACGTTCGACTGCATCGAGTCCCCGCTGGCGGTGATGCAGCCGGACTACACGGTGCGGCGGGCGAACCTGGCGTACCTGAAAGTGGCCGCGACGGGCGAGGGGACCAACGCCTCGGCGGCCACCTGCTACCAGTATCTGTTCGGGCGGGACACACCGTGTCAGGGCTGCCCGCTGCCGGTGGCGCTGGAGACGGGCAAGAGCGCTCGTGGAGAGATCCAGCAGAAGGGGCGCTC
>NZ_DASPHO010000246.1:0-2553 GCF_035629615.1 Hyalangium sp.
GAACGTCTATGAGGATCACTTCGGGCTGGGGCTCATCGCGCGGCTGCTGGACGAGGTGCCCGAGCACCTGAGCCCCGGGGGCCGGCTGCTGCTGAACCTGGCGGGGCGGCCGGGGCGGCCCATCATCGAGCGCATGTTCACCCGGCGAGGCTTCACCTCACAGGTGCGGGTGGCGCGAAGGGTGATGCAGGCGGCGGACACGGACATCCGGCCGCTGGTGACGCTGGAGCAGCGCACGCAGCGCGAGTTCGAGTTCTTCATGGAGGCGCACAGCGCGGAGCCGCTGCGGGCGTCCACGGCGCTGGGCTGGCTCCAGGCGGGCCACCCCATCTGGCACGAGGTGGCGGTGTGGGAGGCGACGCTGGCCCTGCCGAGGGAGACACTGGCCCTGCGCGCGGCGCTGAGGGCGCTGGGAGCCTCGAAGCTGACAGAGGAGCTGGACCTGGGAGCGACGTCCCACGAGCAGCTCGGCTTTGTGGCCGCGATGGCGGAGCGGCTGGCTCGCTCACCGACGATGCCTTACGCGCACGAGGCGGGAGACGCGGCCTTCCGTCAGCTCGTGGCCCGCTACCTGGAGCGCTTCTTCGAGCTGCGGTTGTCGGAGGAGGAGATCTTCGTCGCGCCCGAGCGCGAGCAGGCCGTCTACTCGCTGCTCCTGGCGCTGTGCGATCCCGGGGATGGGGTGCTGGTGTCGCGCCAGCTGCTGCCGGTGTACGCGCGGGCGCTGGAGCGGGCGAGGGTGCGGACGACGGTGACGCACAGCACGCTGGCGGAGATCCACCAGCTGCTGGGCGTGTTCGACGTGAAGGTGGTGTTCCTCTCGGTGGAGCGGGGCGAGCGCACGAACCTGGGGGTGCTGAGGGAGATTGTCGCGGAGGCGGCCCGGCGCGGCATCTGGGTGGTGCTGGACGAGAGCGCCTTCTTCCACATCACCAGCGAGGTGGAGCCGCTCACGCTCTTCGAGTTCCTGGCGCGCGAGCCGCTGCCGCCGAACCTGGTGGTGCTCTACGGGCTCATCAAGAACGCGGTGTGGCCGGATCTGGAGCTGACGTTGCTGCTGCCGGTGCCGGAGCCGTTGCGCGGCGATCTGGAGGTAGCGGCGGAGGTGACGTACTCGCGCATCGGCACGCTGGCGCAGTGCTTCTACGAGCGCACCTTCGCGGAGCTGCTGACGTTCCGCATCTCGTTCGCGGAGCCGGAGCGGCCACCGGCGCAGAGGGCCCCGGCGGTGCCGTTGCCGCGCTCGGAGCGCATCCAGCGCCTGGCGGGCTTCCCGGCGTTCGCGCCCAAGGTGTTCCGCGAGGGAGATCCGGAGCTGATACGGCTGGACTACGGCGAGAACGAGGGGTCCATGCCCCAGTCGCTCATCGAGGGGCTGATCGCCGCGCTCGCTGCACCGAGTGACGGAAGGGTACCGCACGGGCTGGCCGAGGCGGTGGTGGGCTTCCTGCGGGAGACACGCGCGACGCGGTACTCGCCGGAGAACATCGTGCTCGGCCAGGGGGTGTGGCCGCTGGTGCATCACCTGGGGGTGGCCTTGCGCGAGCGGTTGGGGCGGGCGCCGCGCGTCTTCATTGCCACGCCCTGCTACGGCGTGCTGCCGCCCACGTGGGTGGCGGCTGGGTGCGAGGTGGTGCTGGGACCGCTGGCGGCGCTCCAGGAGCAGCGGGGGACGGGCGGGCTGGACGTGGTGGTCATCTCGCAGCCCTCGAACCCAGAGGGGACCTACCTCTCTCACGAGGAGCTGGTGGCGCTGGCGACGTGGGCGGTGGAGCAGCGCGCGCTGCTGGTGTCGGACGAGATCTTCGGGCTGGTGAACCTGACGAACCCCACGGCGGAGACGGTGCACAGCCCGGTGACGCTGGAGCAGGTGGTGCCTGAGGTGGGGGCGCGCACGGTGGTGCTGGGAGGGCTGTCCAAGGAGTTCGCCGCGGGAGGCCTGCGCCTGGGCTGGCTGGCGACGAGGGATCCAGGGCTGTCCAAGGCCCTGCACGACAGCGGACTGGTGCCACCGACGCTGGCGATGGCGCGCGCGGGGGCCTGGCTCTATGCCGCATACACGCGCAGTCCGGAGGGGCGGTTGCTCTACCCGGCGCGCCACCGGGCCCTGCGCGAGTTCCTCGTGAGGATGCGGCGGGAGCTGGCGGAGAAGCGGGCGCTGATCGCGGAGGCCCTGCCAGGGGATGGGCGCTCCGAGACGATGGAGGCGGGGGGCCTCTTCCTTGCGCCCAGGGTGGGCTCGTGGCTGGGGAAGGAGGTGGAAGGGGAGCGCCTCACGGTGGAGAACCTGCCGCGCGTGGTGTACGCGCACACGCACGTGGTGCTCAACGGCGGGGAGTGGTGCGGAGATCCGGAGCGGGTGCGCGGGGTGTTCTCGATCCCGCGTGACAAGCTGGAGCGGGCCCGCGAGCGGCTCCAGGCCTTTGCGGCCCGGTTCCAGCTCAACCCCGGCCGCCAACCCTGAGGTCCAACTGGTTGGACCTGGGTATTGCTGCCAACCCTGAGGTCCAACGGGTTGGACCTGGGTATTGCTGAAGTGCGGCGCCGCGCTGC
>NZ_DASPHO010000247.1:0-15530 GCF_035629615.1 Hyalangium sp.
TGCTCAAGCAGTACGAGGTGGCGGGCCGCACCATGAAGCAGCGCAAGAACGGCAGCGACAGCGACTCTCCATTAGAGGTGGCTTAAGGCTTGCCGCCCTTGGCCGCGACCTGGCGCTGGAAGGCCTCGTAGCGCTCGGCCAGCTCGCGCTCCAGCCCGTTGGCGCTCGGCTTGTAGAAGCGCCGGGCCTTGAGCGCCTCGGGCAGGTAGTCCTCGGGGACATAGTTGCCCTCGAAGTTGTGGGGGTACTTGTAGCCGCCCCCGTAGCCCAGGTTCTTCATCAGCTTCGTGGGCGCGTTGCGCAGGTGCAGGGGCACCGGCAGCGCGCCCTCTTCCGTCACGGCCGCACGCGCCGCGCCGTAGGAGGTGATCACCGCGTTCGACTTGGGCGCCAGCGCCAGGTACGTCACCGCCTGCGTGAGCGGCAGCGCCCCCTCCGGCATGCCCATGAGCTGGAAGGCCTGCATCGCGTCCACCGCCACCCCGAGCGCCCGCGGATCCGCGTTGCCGATGTCCTCCGAGGCGAAGATGACCATGCGGCGGAAGACGAAGATCGGGTCCTCGCCCGCCTCCAGCATCCGGGTCATCCAGTAGAGCGCGGCGTCCACGTCCGAGCCACGCATGGACTTGATGAAGGCGCTGACGACGTTGTAGTGCTCCTCGCCGGCCTTGTCGTAGAGGAGCATCTTCTGCTGCAGTGCCTCCTCGGCGGCCTTCTTGTCCACCCGCGTGCCCCCGTACGCGGCCGCTACCTCCAGCGCGGTCAGGGCCCGGCGCGCGTCCCCGCCCGCCGCATCGGCGATGAACTGGAGCGCCTCTTCGTCCACCTGCACCTTGCCCCCCAGGCCCTTGGGCGACTCCAGGGCCTTGCGCATCACCGTGACGAGCTCCTCTTGCTCCAGCCCGCGCAGGGTGACGACGCGGCAGCGGGACAGGAGCGCGGCGTTCACCTCGAAGGAGGGGTTCTCCGTGGTGGCGCCGATCAGCGTCACCGTGCCCTTCTCTACGTGGGGCAGCAGCGCGTCCTGCTGCCCCTTGTTGAAGCGGTGGATCTCGTCGATGAAGAGCAGGGTGCGCTGGCGGTTCATCCTCCAGCGGTCCTGTGCGCGGGCCACCGTCTCGCGGATGTCCTTCACGCCAGAGAGCACGGCGGACAGGGACTCGAAGGAGGCGCCGGTGGAGTGGGCGATGACGCGCGCCAGGGTCGTCTTCCCCGTCCCCGGGGGGCCCCAGAGGAGGAGCGAGGGCACCTGATCCTGCTGGATGGCCCGGCGGAGGAAGCGGCCCTCGCCCGTCAGGTGCTCCTGCCCGACGAACTCCGCCAGGGTGGTGGGGCGCATGCGCTCGGCCAGGGGGGCCTGCTCCTGCTGGTCCTTCTGGCCTGCGTGTTCAAAGAGGTCCATATGGCAGGAACCTATCGCTTGGATTCATTTCCTCCAGCGCGTCTTGCCTGCCTGGACTAGAACCATCCGCCACCGTGCAGACCCTGGCCATCGTCGCGAAGCGGGACACCCCGGCAGCCGTAGAGCTGGCGGTGCGGATCCGCGAGCGCTACACCCACCTCACCGTGCTCGCGGAGCGCTACCTGTCTCATGCCCTGGGCTGGCCGCGGGTGGAGGATCGGGAGCTGGCCCAGCGGGCGGATCTCGTGGTCGTGCTGGGCGGGGACGGCACCCTCATCTACACGGCGCGGCTCCTGTCCGGGCGGCCCGTGCCCATCCTCGGGGTGAACCTGGGCAGCCTGGGCTTCATGACCGAGGTGCCGGTGGACGAGCTGTTCGCCGTCCTGGACGAGGTGCTCGCCGGCCGCTTCAAGGTGGACTCGCGCATGAAGCTCACCTGCCGGCTGGTGCGCGCGGGGAAGACCGTCCTGGAGGACGAGGTCCTCAACGACGTGGTCATCAACAAGGGGGCGCTGGCGCGCATCGCGGACCACGAGACGTCCATCGAAGGGGTGCCCATCACCACCTACAAGGCGGACGGCATGATCCTGGCGACGCCCACGGGCTCCACGGCCTACTCCCTGTCGGCGGGAGGGCCCATTGTCCACCCCTCGGTGGACTGCACCATCCTGTCGCCCATCTGCTCGCACGCGCTCACGCAGCGCTCCATCGTGGTGCCCGCGGATCGAACGATCCGCGTCACCCTGCGCAGCGAGACGGCAGACACCTACCTCACCTTGGATGGGCAGACGGGCCACTCGCTGCAGGGCGGAGACTGCATCGAGGTGGTGCGCTCGCCCAACCGGGTGAACCTGGTGCGCAACCCCCATATCGCCTATTTCACCATCCTCCGGCAGAAGCTCCACTGGGGCGAGCGCTGAAGGCCCCCGTGTAGGGCCGGTGCCGTGGCTGATATGGTGCCTGCGGCGTGAGTGAGGACAAGGCTACCCCCTTCGGAAAGTATGAGCTGCTCGAGCGCCTGGGCGCTGGTGGCATGGCGAACGTCTATCGCGCGCGCTACACGGTGGCCCCAGGCATCACCAAGCCCGTGGTCATCAAGCGCGTGCTGCCCGAGTACGCGGAGAATCCCACCATCATGGAGATGTTCGTCCACGAGGCGCGAATCTCCGTGGGGCTGAGCCACGGCAACATCGTCCAGGTCTTCGACTTCGGACAGGTCAACGGCGAGTACTACCTGGCCATGGAGCTGGTGGACGGCCAGCCGCTGTCAACGGTGCTCAAGCGGGCCCAGGCGCTGGGGATGCAGAACCTGCCGCAGCCGCTCGCGGCGAGCATCGCCATCGAGATCTGCAAGGGGCTGCACCATGCCCACGCGCGCACCGATGAGCAGGGGCACCTGCTGGGGCTCGTCCACCGGGACGTCTCGCCCGACAATGTCCTCGTCAGCTACGGCGGCGAGGTGAAGCTCACGGACTTTGGCATCGCCAAGGTGCAGCTGGCGGGGCGGCCCATCACCGACGCGGGCATGGTGAAGGGCAAGTACCTCTACTTCTCACCCGAGCAGGCGCAGGGGCAGGACGATCTGGATGCGCGCTCGGATGTGTATGCGGTGGGGGTGCTGCTCTACCGGATGCTCTGTGGCCGCCTGCCCTTCGAGGGCCGTGACTTCGAGGTCCTGGATCGCATCGTCCGCGGCGAGGTGACGCCGGTGCTCCACCTCAACCCCGAGCTGGATGGAATGCTCGGCCAGATCGTCATGCGCGCGCTGGCCACCTCGCGAGGGGCGCGCTTCCAGAGCGCGGAGGACCTCCAGCAGGCGCTCTCCCGGTGGCTGGCCACGCGGGCGCCGCTCTTCACGGTGACCACCCTGAAGCACCTGATGGGGTGGCTGCATGGGCAGGAGCTGAAGGCACTGGGGAGGCCGCCCGTCCTGCCGCGGGAGTTCCTGGACCAGGTTGTGCTGTGGTGCGGGGCACCCATCGAGTCCGGGCAGAGGAGCCCGGCCTCGGCGGAGGAGACCCAGCCCGAGACGCCCAACCCCCTGAGTGGCCCGCGAAGAGCGCGTGCCTCGAAGAGGAGGGAGACCGAGGCAGAGATGGAGCTCGAGGAGGGCTCCGGCAGGGGAGGACGGGCTCTGGGGTGGGCGCTGGGCCTGGCCCTCACGGCCGTGGGCCTGGTGCTGGCCGCCCTGACGCTGCGCGGGCCGAAGCCCGTGGAGATCCACTCCGAGCCGCCCGGCGCTCAGGTGCGCATCAATGGAAAGATCCTCGGGGCGACGCCGCTGGTGGTGGAGGACATCACCCCGGATGCGCTCCACATGGTGGAGCTTACCCTCGTAGGCTGGAAGCAGTGGCGGCGCTCGTTCGCGGTGGGCACGCTGACCGGGAAGGTGGAGGCGGAGCTGGAGGAGGTGGAGGTCGCCGCGCCGGAGCGTGCCGATGCCGAGCAGGAGGAGGAGGAGGACCCACCCCAGCCCAAGGCGCCGACGGGTGCGCCGCAGTCCAATCCCCCGACGGGGGCGCGGGCCAGCGGAGGAGCGCGTCTGAAGGTCACCGCCGCGACCAAGCCCTCCCCCGAGGTCGCCACCGCGAAGTACAAGCAGGGAGTGAAGCAGCTGGCCAAGGGACAGCTCGAGAATGCCAAGGAGCTGTTCTGGCAGTGCCTCGCACATGATGCGAAGTCGGCTCGGTGCTTCCGCCGTCTGGGGGAGGTCTCCGCAGCGCTAGGGAATACGGAGGAGGCGCTGGAGTACTACGCGCGCTTCCTGGAGCTCGAGCCGCGCGGCGAGGGCGCCAACGCGGCACGGGCCTATATCCGAAATCAGCGTCACCAGGCAGGCAAGTAGCTCTCGAGCCGCCTCACGGCGGGCTTCCTCGTCTCCATGTTCCTCGTCCTCTCCAAGATCCTGGACTTGTTCCTCGGCCCGCTGACGTGGGCAATGCTGTTCGTCGTCGCGGGGATGATCCTGCGTCGGCGGACGCGGCTGGCGATGGGGCTGCAAGTGCTGGGGCTGGCGGTGCTCTACCTCTTCTCCATCGAGCCGGTGGCCGGGGCGCTCATGCGGTGGACGGAGGCCGGAGTGCAGCCGACGTACCGGCCAGAGGTGGTCTACGACGCAGTCATCGTCCTGGGCGGCGGGCTGGATCCGGACGCGACCGAGACGTCGGGCCGGCCCGAGTACAACGCGGCGGGAGATCGCATCCTGCGCGGCTACGAGCTGCTGCGGGAGGGGCGCGCGCGCAACATCCTTATCTCCGGGGGCTCGTTGGATCCTCGGCCGGAGGCGGTCATCGAAGCGGACGTGCTCTCGCGGCAGCTGCAGATGTGGGGGATCGAGCCCGGGCGCATCTTCACCGAAGGGAAGAGCCGCAACACGCGGGAGAACGCGCTGGAGTCGGAGAAGCTCATCCAGCAACAGGGATGGAAGACGCTGCTGCTGGTGACGAGCGCGGCGCACCTGCCTCGAGCGTACGGGTGCTTCGTGGCGGTGGGGCTCCGGCCAGACACGTTCGTGGCGGACGTGAGGGCTCCACCTGGGAAGCGGACGTCGAGCTGGCTCCCGAGGGGCTATCACCTCAGCGCAAGCTCGGACGCCCTGCGGGAGTTGGCAGGCCGGGCGGTGTACCGGCTGCGAGGATGGACGGCCGCTCCCTAGGGAGCGTGGGCCTGTTCGCTCCCAGGCTCACCAAGCGCTCACAGTGTGGCGGAGGCGGGGGCGCACTCTCCGCCATGGGGGCTGGCGCTCTGGAGGCGCTGGATGCGCCCGTCGCCCTTCTGCATGGGCGGTGGCTTGCCGCTGCGGAGCGCATCGCTCAGCACGTCTCTCGGCGTACGGCCCTCTTGCAGTGCGGGCGTAGCAGGGAGGTTGCGGAACATCTCGTAGCCGTCCTTGCCGCCCGCGAGGAAGCTGAAGGTGGCCAGGCTGTACGTCGCCGTCGGAGACAGGGGCTTGCCCGCCACCGTGACGCAGAGGACCCGCTGGCCCTTGGGACGGCTTGGATCGAAGGCGAAGCGCAAGCCGGAGACCTGGAGGAAGCGCCCAGGCTCCGGGTCCTCCGCGCTCTTGCTCACGGCGTTCTCTAGCGCGGCCTGCAGGATGGTTCCCGTCACCTGCAGCCGGACGAGCTGATCCCGGTAAGGGAAGATGGAGAGCATCTCGCGCCGGGTGAGCTCTCCGGCGGGGAAGCGGGTGTCGCCGCGGAGCGCGCCGCCATTGACGAGGGCGATGTCGGTGCCGGCGGACTGGCGCAGCGCATCGGCCACGAGCGAGCCCAGGTTCGTCTCCTGGCTGCGGACGGCCGTCTTGCGCGCGTCGAGCTGGACGGGGGTGTGTCCCACGGGCTCGGAGAGCTCGGCGATGAGCGGGCCGTACTTCTTCATGGACGCAACGAAGGTCGGATCCTCGGGGACGGCCTTGGTCACGGGGTGCACCTTCCAGCCGATCTTCCGCACCGTGCCCGTCCGTCCATCCACCTCCAGCGTGACCTGGCCCAGCTCCACGGCATCCGCCGTGACCTTGAAGATGGGGACGCCCGTGGAGCGGTCCTCGATGCGCTCGTGCTCGTGGCCGCCGATGATGACGTCCACGGGGGCGCAGCGGGCCAGCTCCCGGTCCTGCGACAGCTCCAGGTGGGTGAGCGCGATGATGACAGTGGCGCCCTGCGAGCGCAGCCGCGAGACAATGGGCCTGGCCGTCGAGCAGATGTCCCGGATGTTCGTGTCCTGGGAGACGCTGGAGGACACCTCCGTCTCCGGCAGCAGCAGGCCGAACAGCCCCACCTTCACGCCGCTGAGCTGGAGGAGCATGTAGGGCAGCACGCCCTCGAAGGGACGGCCCGTGTGGTTGTCGAAGATGTTCGCGGCGAGCCACGGGAAGCGCGAGGCCTTGATGCGCTCACGCAGCACGGCGTCCCCGAAGTCGAAGTCATGGTTGCCCGGCACGGCGTAGTCCAAGCCCAAGGCGTTCCAGGCGTCGATCATCTGCTGCCCCTGGAGCGGCTTGCCGTCCACCTCGCTGATCGACTCCACCGAGGGGGCCAGGGTGTCCCCGGCGAAGAGCGTCAGCGTGTGAGGGGCTTCCGGGAGGAGCCGCTTGCGCAGCGTGGCAACGCGGGCCAGCCCGCCGACGCGCCCCTGCTCCATGGGGGTGAACTGGTACACGTCATTGAGGTGGAGCAGGTTGATGCGAACGGTCTCCGGAGTGGCCTGGGTCTGCGCGAAGGGGCTGCAGCCCAGCCCGAGGACCAAGGCCAGCGCCAGCGACGGCCAGCGGGCGAGAGGGCGACGCACGGCGTTCACGGATGTCACCTCCAAGGTCGCGGACCTTACCCTCCCGGGGACCGCGCTACATCCACTTGAAGTAGCGTACCGCGATCAGGAACGGAATGAGCCCCCAAACGCCCAGGACGAGCACCTGAGGCCAGAGGGCGAGCAGGGGTGTGCCGTCCAGCATGATGGCGCGCAGCCCGTCATTCAGGGCGGTGAGGGGCAGGGCCTGGATGAAGGGCTGGAGCCAGCCTGGGAAGTTGGACGCGGAGAAGAACACGCCGGAGAGCACCATCATCGGCATGCTGACGAGGTTCATCAGCCCGCTGGCCGTCTCCGCGTTGCCTGCCCGGCTGACGACGAGGAGAGAGAGCCCGCCAAAAGCCGTCGATCCGCAGAGCCCCAGGAGCGTGAAGGACAGGAGGCTGCCGAACATGTGGACGTCGAAGAGCACCCGCGCGAAGGCGACGAAGAAGAGGATCTCCGCCAGGGCGAGCACCGTGCGGCCGAGCATGAAGGAGAACAGGAAGTGGCTGCGCTTCATGGGTGTGGCGACGAGCCGCTTGAGCAGCTTTCCCGTGCGCATCTGCACCAGCGCCCAGCCCAGTCCCCAGAGGCTGGAGGACATCAGCCCGAAGCCGAGCAGCCCGGGGATGAGGAAGTCGATGTAGCGCGAGCCCGGCGCCGTCACCTGCCGGTTCTGGACCACCACGCGATCCACGCGGCCCTGCAGCCGCTCGAGGTTGTCCACCACCATCAGCCGAGCGGTGCGTCCGTCCGCCTGCGTGGGATCCACGATCAGCTCGGGCTGGGGACCGGGGATCAGCACCAGGGCCACCTTGCTGCGGCGCAGCGCGTCGCGGCCCGCGGCCTCGGACATCCGCTGCGCAGTCAGCCCCTCCACCGCCTCCAGCGAGGGGGCGAGCCGATCCGCATCCGGTCCGTCCACCACGGCCACGGCGAGCTCGGGGAGCGCGCGATCGCGGAAGGCAACTCCCAGCGCCAGGGCGGTGAGCAGCGGGAAGATGAAGACCCAGAAGAGCGCGGCGGGCTCGCGCAGGAACCCGCGCATGCGGAAGAGCACGAGCTGCCACAGTGGGTGCTGAGTGTTCATGACGAGCTGTCCTCGCGCAGGCTGCGGCCCGTGAAGGCCAGGAACACGTCATCGAGCGTGGCCTGACGGGTGGAGAGGTGGACCAGGTTGGCGCCGCGCGCCGTCACGATCGAGAGGACCCCCGGCAGCGCCCGGTGCAGCTCCTTGACGGACAGGGTGTGTCCGTCGCCTCGGGGCCGCGCTGCCACGAGCGTCGGGACGTCCGCGAAGGCCTCGGCCGGGAGGGAGGGGGTGGTGGCGAACTCGATCACCTGCTCGCCGCCGATGGAGGCGATGAGCTGAGCCGGGGTGCCTCGGGCCACGATGCGGCCGTGATCCATGATGATCACCTGGTCGCAGAGCACCTGGGCCTCTTCCATGTAGTGGGTGGTGAGGACGACGGTGCGGCCCTTGCCCTTGAGGCCGTCGATGACGTCCCACAGGGCCCGCCGCGACTGCGGATCCAGGCCCGTGGTGGGCTCGTCGAGGAAGAGGATCTCCGGGTCCGCCGCGAGCGCCACCGCGAGCGCCAGCCGCTGCCGCTGCCCGCCGGAGAGCTTCACCACATAGGCGCCGCGCTTCTCTTCCAGCTTGACGAGGGCGATGGCTTCCTCGACGGACAAGCCCCGCCGGTAGAACGAGCGGAAGAGGCGCACGGTCTCCTCCACGGAGAGCTTGTCATGGAAGCGGGTTTCCTGGAGTGCGATGCCGATGCGCTCGCGGAGCTCCGCCGCGTTCTTGTCCCAGCGCAGCCCCAGCAGCCGCACCTCGCCGGAGGTGGCGTGCTGCAGGCCCTCCAGGATCTCGACGGTGGTCGTCTTGCCGGCGCCATTGGGGCCGAGCAGCCCCACGCACTGGCCTACGGGCACCTCGAAGTCGGTGCCGGCGATGGCCACGACATCCTCGAAGCGTTTGACGAGCCCCCGCACCTCGATGGCGAGCGGAGGCGAGGAAGGCACGGGACTGGGCAAGGGCTGCACCGGGCGAGGTCTCCCAATTCTCCCCGAGAGGACCGGGGGGGCCCGTCATACCGTGAGGTGGCGCTCCGCGCGATGGGGATTGGAGCGCTGCGCCATACCCCCTGGGTGGGACAGCGCTCACAGGAGGATCGATCTGCTCACACCGTGTAGCGGCGGCCCTGCGCGAGCGGCTCGATGACGCTCGCCTCGAGGTCGAAGTCGTCCGGGTAGTGGATGAGCCGCATCCGGGCGCGCAGCTCGGCGGGGAGCGCGGCGAGCTTCGCGTAAGGCGTGTGAACGCCGTAGTTCGTCTCGTGCACCACGAGGTCGGCCTCGGACAGCCAGGCGATGAGCCCTTCGTCGAAGGAGGTGTCCGCGCTGTAGCCCAGGCACCTCCCACCGGCCTTGATGCGCAGGGCCGTCGTGGGCAGGTGGTGGTAGGTGAACCGGCACTCGATGGAGAAGGGGCCGAAGCTCACGGGGGCCTCGGTCGAGAGTGGCGTGTGGGTGAAGTAGTCCTCGAAGTGCTTGGGCTGAGGGGCTTCGCCTTGCTTCTCGATCAGACACTCCATGCCAGCGGCGAGGTGCCCCTCCCACAGCCTCCGTGCCACGTCCGCATGGGTGAGCAGGGGCATCTTCCGGTGCAGCAGGAAGAAGGAGAAGTAGCCCAGTCCCTCCAGGCCCGAGCTGTGGTCGGCGTGCAGGTGCGTGAGGGCGACGCCCGCCACGCGGTCTACATCCAAGGGCACGCCGGAGGACGCGGAGGCCTCGCGCATCATCTTGCGGATGGGGTGGGGACAGTCGATGAGCAGCACCTGGCCCTCGGCCTCCACGGCGAGGCACGAGGAGTAGCGCAGCGCGGAGAAGGCATCGCCAACGCCGAGGGGGGTGAAAGAGAGGCTCATGACGGGCTCCGGGGCTCGAGGAGACGCTGGCGCAGCTTGGCAGTGACGGAGGCTGGACAGAAGGCCGAGACGTCCTCTCCGCGCGCCAGCCGCTCCTTAAGGGCGCTGCTGCTCACCTCCGCCAGGTGCGCCTCGGCCGGAAGGAAGAGGGTGGCGAGGTCCGGCGCCAGGGCCCGGTTGGTCTGCGCCAGCTCCGTCTCGAACTGGGCATCCGTGGCGCCGCGCACCCCGCGCAGCAGCACACTGGCACCGATGGCCCGTGCGTAGTCCACGACGAGCCCCTCCGTGCTGGCCACGCTGACGTTGGGGTGCAGGGCTACCGCCTCGCGCAGCAGCTCCACGCGCTCGGTCACGCTGAGCAGGGTGCGCTTGTTGGGATGAATGGCCACCACCACGACGACATGCCCGAAGAGGCGCGCGGCCTGGCGGATGACGGAGAGGTGGCCGGCGGTGACGGGGTCGAAGCTGCCGGCATACACGGCGATGGTCATGACGACACCTCCGGAGTCCCTCGGAGCGCGAGCGTCCGGGGCGGATGAAAGGTGAACAGCACGTAGGCCGTCCCCACCGCACACACCGCGGCGGAGAGGAGGAAGTGCCTCGAGTAGCCGAGCGCCTGCGCCGAGAAGCCGCTCACGGCCGCCGCTGCGCCGGTGGCGATGACGGGCAGCGCTTGAGTGAAGAAGCCGAAGGGCAGCCCCTGCGAGAGGTAGAGGCTCGACAGCAGGCCGATCTTCGTCGAGGTCTTCATGGCTCCTCCGAGGGCTGCGCCGTGTCGAGCAGCCCCGCGGCCATGCGCTTCACGGTGCTCGCCGCCGAGCCCGGTGGCACCACCCCCGGCACGGATGCGGCGAGGACGAAGTAGCCCTGGATGGCCGCGAAGAGCCCGGCGGCTGCCGTGCGCGCCCGCCGCTTCCCCGTCACCGCGCCCACCAGCGCCTCCAGGTGCTGGATGTCCGTTCGCACCACCTTCTCGTAGATGGCGCGCACCTCGGGCTGCCGGATGGCCTCGGCGCTGATGGTGACCCAGCTCGCCACCGAGGCGGGATCCGCGTCCGCCCCCGTCGCCAGGAAGGCATCCAGGAACGCCTCCACCCGGGCCCGCGCGTCGCCTTCCTTCACCCGCGCCAGCCGCGCCGTCACGCGCTCATGCACGCGCGCCGCGAGCTGCTCCGCCAGCATCAGGAGGATCTCCTGCTTGTCCTTGAAGTGGTAGTGCACCAGCCCGGGGCTCAGCCCCGCTGCCTTGGCGATCGCCGCCACCGAGGCGCCCTCGTAGCCGCGCTCGGCCATGACCTGAAGCAGCCCGGCAGCGATCTGCTGGCGGCGCTCCTCGGTGTTGGATGGACGGCCCATGACGATCCCTTGTTTATTGGTTGTATAACCAATTTATAGACACCCAGGGCACGGGTGTCAACGTCCGCGGGAGGCGAGCAGCGCCTACAGGGTGATGACGGTGTGTACGCGGTCGGCGCCCAGGCGCTTCGCACCGTCGAGGAAGCCGAGCACCATGAGGAAGCTGAAGCCCACCAGCTCGCCGCCGAGCTGCGAGGTGAGCTTCGCGGTGGCCTCGGCGGTGCCGCCGGTGGCCAGCACGTCGTCCACGATGATCACCCGCTCACCCTTGAGAATGGCGTCATGGTGCAGCTCCAGTCCGTCCGAGCCGTACTCCAGAGCGTAGCGCTCGATGACGGTGCGGTGGGGCAGCTTCCCGGGCTTGCGCGCGGGGACGAAGCCCGCGTTGAGCGCGAGCGCCACCGGCGCGCCGAGGATGAAGCCACGGGCCTCCACCCCGATGACCTTGGTGACGTGCTGGCCTCGGAAGGGCGCCGCCATGGCGTTGATGACGCGGCCAAAGAGGACCGGGTCCGCCAGCAGTGGGGTGATGTCCTTGAAGACGATGCCTGGGCGGGGGAAGTCCTGCACGTCGCGCAGGCGCGCCTTGACGTCATGGGCGAGGGAGAGATCGGCACTCATAGGAACAGCTCCGGGTTGACACAGTGGGGAGGGCGGCGCCCTTCCAGCGCGGCGAGGAGGTTGTCCGCGGCCATGGAGGCCATGCGGCCGCGGGTGGCATGGCTCGCGCTCGCGATGTGCGGCGCGATGAGGAGGTTGGGCACCTGGAGCAGCGGGCTGTCCAGGGGCAGGGGCTCGGGATCCGTGACGTCGAGCGCCGCGCCGCCCAGGTGCCCTTGGGCGAGCGCCTCGGCGAGCGCGGCCGGGTCGACCACGGGGCCACGCGCGGTGTTGATGAGCATCGCGCCGCGCTTCATCGACACGAGCTCGGCGCGCCCCAGCCAGTGGCGTGTCTCCGGTGTGAGCGGCACGTGGAGGCTGACGAAGTCCGACTCGGCAAGCAGGGTGGCCTTGTCCACGCGCTGCAGCCCCAGCTCGGCCTCCAGCTCCGGACGAGGGTGCCGGTTGACGTAGAGCACGCGCATCCCGAAGCCGCGGGCGCGCCGGGCCATCGCGGCACCGATCTGCCCCAAGCCCACGAGCCCGAGCGTGGCTCCGTGGACATCCGCCCCCAGCAGCAAGGTGGGGGACCACGTGCGCCACCGGCCTGCTCGCACATACGCATCCGCTTCCGCCACGCGGCGCGCCAGGCCCATGAGCATCGCGAAGGCGAAGTCGGCCGTCGTCTCCGTCAGGACGCCCGGCGTGTTGCCCACGGGGATACGGCGGGCCGTACATGCCGGTACATCAATGTTGTCGTACCCCACCGCCACGTTGCTGACCGCTCGCAAGGAGGGGGCGGAGGCGAGCAGGGGCGCGTCTACCCGGTCGGTGAGCAGGGTGATGAGCCCGTCCATGCCGCGCACGAGCTCCAGGAGCGCCTCCCGAGGGGGAGGCAGCTCGTCCTCCCAGACTCGCAGCTCCACGTGCCTGCCCAGCCGGTCGAGGGCCTCTCCAGGGAGCTGGCGGGTGACGAGGACGCGGGGGCGGACGGGAGGCGCCATGGCAGACGTTGATGCTCTCACAGCCGCGAGCCTTCTGGGGGAGCGGTCTGCTGCCGGCTGAACGGGTCTCGTATTCCCGTCCACGCGGCGAGCCATCTCTGTGGTATGCGAGGTGGTTCCCCTCGCCTGGGGCCTTTGCTACCCGTGCAATCCACCGTCGACACCCGAGAGACTCTTCCACCGCAGGACGGCCAGTGGCTGCGCGCCCTCAAGGCCGAAGTCCAGCCCACCACCTTCAAGAAGGGCCGCGAGTACGCGGAGACACGTCGCGTCTTCGGCCTGCACCGCGAGGGAGACCGCATCCGCGCTCAGGTCGCAGGCTCGTCCGGCGAGCGCTACGAGGTAGCCCTGGAGCCCAAGGACGGCAAGCTCACTTCGACCTGCTCCTGTCCCTCCTGGAATACCTATGGGCCCCACTGCAAGCACGTGGTGGCTGCGGCGCTCATCTACGCCGCCCGGTTCCGTCCGCCACCGCCTCCCGCGTCTGCCGCCCGCCCGGTGCCCGCTGCTCCCGCCGCTCCTCCGAGCGAGGTGGGGCCCGCTGAGCCTGAAGGGGCCGAGGAGGAGGAGATCTCCGTCCCGGATCTCCCTCCCGCGGCCGATGCGGTGAGTCTGCCGGCGCTGGCCAAGGTGGAGAGCTGGCTGGGGCTCTCCTCGCAGCCGGACTACGAGTTCCTCTATCGGCTGGCGCCCTCCACCACGGGCCCGGGCGGCCGCCACTGGGTGCTGGATGTGCGCCGCCAGGACGCCCAGATGAAGGGCCCCGTGCACGTCAAGCGCCTGCTCCAGGCGGGTGCGCGCATCGCCCCGGCCGACGAGCGCGTCTTCCTCGTGCTCGCCAAGCACGAGCACCGGTATGACTCGCGCATCGTGATGTCGGACGAGGATCTCGCGGAGGTCCTCGATCTGCTGCGCCAGCGCCGAGTCATCTACCGCGGCACGCAGCTCATCTTCTCGGAAGAACCGGTGCGCCCGCAGATCCACCTGGAGTCCCGGCCGGACGGCGCCACCGCGCGTATCGAGCTGCTCTTCCCGGATGGGGTAGGCCTGGCCCTCAAGGACGTGATCCTTCTGGCAGGCCGGCGCACCTGGGCCATCCAGGCGCAGATGCTGCACCCGGTGGAGCCGGACTTCCCTCCTCGGCTGCTGCGCAAGTGGCTGCTCGAGCCGACCATGTCCTTCCCGGTGCCCCAGCTCGATCGCGTGCTGACGTTCTTCGCCGCGCACCTGCCCCGCTTCCGCATGGTGCTCAAGGCGGACAACCTCGACGTGGACGAGTCCGCCGAGCCGCACTTCGTGCTGACGCTGGAGGGCACCCCGGATCGCGTGAAGGCCCTGCTCGCGGCCCGCTACGGGCAGACGACGGTGCCGGTGTCTCCCTCGGCCACCCACCTGGGCTATGCCAGCGGCGTGGGCAACGAGAGCCGCAAGCTCTACCGGCGCCGCGAGGAGTTGGAGCGCGCGGCGGGCAAGCAGCTCACGGAGCAGGGCCTGCGCTACGACGGGCAGAGCCATGCCTACGAGGCCAGCGGGGACGTGGCGCTGGAGTTCTGGGCGCGCGGGCTCTCCGCGCTGCCGGAGGCGTGGGAGCGCTTCGGCGTCCAGGCCCCCAAGGTGCGCCTGCGCGCGAAGCTCAAGCCGCGCATCCGTGTGGGGATGAGCGGGGTCAACTGGTTCGACCTCGACGCCGAGTTCGTCACCGATGATCAGGCGGTGGACCTGGGCGCGGTGCGCATGTGGCTGGAGTCGGGCCGGCGCTTCGTGCCGCTGAAGGACGGCTCCTTCGCGGAGGCGGATCCCGCCGAGCTCAAGCGCGTGGCGGACATCCTCGAGGAAGTGGGCGCCATGCCTGGCCGCACACGCACGCGGCTGCCGCTGCACCAGGCGGTGGCGCTGGATGTGCTCGCGGATCTGGGCGAGTTCACCGAGGTGGAGGCCAAGGCACGCCAGGCGATGCTCGCCCTGCGCGACACCAACGGCGTGCCCAAGGTGGCCATCCCCGAGGGGCTCCACGCCACGCTGCGCCACTACCAGGAGGCGGGGCTCGCGTGGCTCTGGTTCCTGCACAAGCACGGCCTGTCCGGCATCCTCGCGGACGACATGGGCCTGGGCAAGACGATCCAGTCCCTGAGCCTGCTGCAGAAGGTGAACAACGAGGAGGGCCGCAAGCCGTCGCTCGTGGTGGCCCCCACCAGCGTGCTCGCCAACTGGGAGCGCGAGGCCGAGCGCTTCACCCCGGGCCTCAAGACCATGGTGTGGCACGGCCAGGACCGCAAGGAGCGCGCCGAGGATCTCAAGGACGTGGATCTGGTGCTGACCTCCTACGCCCTGGTGCGCAGGGATCTGGAGCAGCTCTCGGAGGTCGGGTTCCGCTACGTCATCCTCGACGAGGCCCAGAACATCAAGAACGCGGACAGCGCCACCGCGCAGGCCTGCAAGTCGCTGCCCAGCGAGACGCGCCTGGCCCTCACGGGCACGCCGCTGGAGAACCGCCTGAGCGAGCTGTGGAGCCTCTTTGACTTCCTCATGCCGGGCTTCCTCGGCAGCGCGGAGGGCTTCAGCGACCGCTACGAGCAGCCCATCCAGGTGGCCAACGACATCGGCGTGCGGGACAGGCTCCGCCGCCGCATCCAGCCCTTCATCATGCGGCGCCTGAAGACGGAGGTGGCCAGCGATCTGCCGCCCAAGACGGAGAGCGTCGCCTGGTGCGAGATGGAGCCGGGGCAGGCCGCGCTCTACCGCGAGGTGCTCGAGGAGAGCCGCCGCAAGGTGCACGAGAGCATCGAGAAGCTGGGCTTCAAGCGCAGCCGCGTGTCCATCCTGGCCGCGCTGATGCGGCTGCGGCAGGTGTGCTGCGATCCGCGCCTGCTGAAGCTGCCGCCCAACACGCTGCTGCCCGCCAGCGCCAAGCTGGAGCGCTTCGGCCAGCTCGTGGACGATCTGGTG
>NZ_DASPHO010000248.1:0-4951 GCF_035629615.1 Hyalangium sp.
AACGCGGGGCCCGGCGCGGTGAAAGGGGCTGTCCCGCGCAACGGCGAGACGGAGTTCTACGTGGTGAAGGTGATGACGGCATACGCGCGCCTGCGTCCTCCTCCGCCACGTCCGCGCGCCACGCCGCGCCCATCCTCCCGATGACCGACCCTCGGATGAATGACGGACGCGCGTAGGCGCCCGGTGTGGCATCCATGCGATGCTGGCAGCACGCCCCCCTGCGTCAACGAGGTTCGCGCACATGAAGAGCTCTGGAACCATGTCGAAGGCCCTCCTCTTCACGGTGATAGCGGCCGTGCTCCTGGTGGGCGCCTTCCTCATGTTCGCTCGCACCGCCAGCCCTCAGTTCGGTGCGCGTGCGCAGGCCCTGGCTGGCTCCGCCGAGATGACGAGCAAGTCGGAGAGCCGGGACTTGATGCAGAAGGGGATGAAGAACTTCGCGCCGAGCGATGAAGCGGACGCGCTCCCCGCACCCACCCTGGCCGACGCACCGTCGCCCTCCTACGAACAGTCACCTCCCCAGGACTCCGAAGAGCTGGGCCGCGCTGCTCCTGTGCTGGAGAAGAAACGGCAGGAGGTGATCCAGATCATCAAGGGTGGCACGTCACAACCGATGGCTGCGACGCCCTCCCCGGAGCCGCTGCCCACAGGCAACACCCACGCGGCGGAGCGCCCCAACCCCTTCACCCTCACCTCGGAAGACGCCTTCTCCACCTTCGCGGTGGACGTGGACACCGCCTCCTACGCCCTCTTCCGCCGGTACGTGAACGAGGGCTCGCTGCCGCCTCGGGACTCGGTGCGCGTGGAGGAGTGGGTGAACTACTTCAAGTACCGGCTCCCGGCGCCCACGAAGGGGGACTTCCACGTGGACCTGGAGGGCACGCCCTCGCCCTTCACGCAGGGGCGGCACCTGCTCAAGGTGGGCCTCCAGGGCCGCCGGCTGGGCCGCAGCGAGCGCAAGCAGACGCACCTCGTCTTCCTGGTGGACACCAGCGGCTCCATGGACTCGCCGGACCGGCTGCCGCTGGCGCAGCGGTCCATCAAGCTGGCGGTGGATGGGCTCAACGAGACGGACACCGTGGCCATCACCACCTATGCGGGGAACGTGCGCGAGGTGCTGCCGCCGACTCCGGCCTCCAAGCGCAAGCAGATCTTCGCGGCGGTCGACTCGCTGAGCTCAGGGGGTGGCACGGCCATGGGCGACGGGCTGAAGCTGGCCTACCAGCAGGCGGTGAAGAACGCCGGGGCCAACGTGGTCTCGCGCGTCATCGTCCTCACGGACGGAGACACCAACATCGGGCGCTTCCGCAGGGCGGATGACATGCTGGAGAGCGTCCGCGGCTTCGTGCAGGAGGGCGTGACGCTGTCCACCATCGGCTTCGGCATGGGCAACTACCGCGATGATCTGATGGAGCGGCTGGCCAACAAGGGCAACGGCAACTGCTTCTACATCGACAGCGAGAAGGAGGCCCGGCGGGTGTTCCAGGAGCAGCTGGCGGGGGTGCTGGAGATCATCGCCAAGGACGTGAAGGTTCAGGTGGAGTTCGACAAGGCGGCGGTGCGCGGCTACCGGCTGGTGGGCTACGAGAACCGCGCCATCGCGGACCAGGACTTCCGCAACGACAAGGTGGATGCGGGAGAGATTGGCGCGGGCCACACCGTCACGGCGCTGTACGAGGTGGAGCTGACGGGTGCGGGCGCGAAGGTGGCGACGGTGCGGGTGCGCGCGAAGGCGCCCTCGGGCACGGAGGCGGCTGAGCAGAGCTTCTCCGTCTCGCGCGAGCAGCTGCGCGGCAAGCTGGCGGAGGCGTCCTCGGACATGCGCTTCGCCACGGCCGTGGCGGGGACGGCGGACATCCTCCGAGGTGCGCCTCAGGCCAGCGACTGGAGCCTCGCGGTGGCGGAGGATCTTGCGCAGAAGGCCACGGATGGGATGGAGGATCGCGAGGAGTTCGTCTCGCTGCTGCGCCGCGTGCGCGAGGCGAAGATGATGAACATCTCCTCCGGCCGGACCCCGCGCGGCAAGACCTACTGATGCGGGCTCGGGGTCAAGCGAGCCGCCTCTCCTGACCTCTGACCTTGGAAGTTCACGGGCTCAGCGGCGCTGGAGCCCGCTGGCGGCGACCTTGTCCAGCCACAGGTTCACGTTCTTGTGGAGCTGGAGGAACGACGCCGGGCACCGGGGTGTGATGGGGCCGTGCACCATCTCGGTGACGACTGCCCCCTTGCTCGCGCCAAACGCAATGAGGTGCACCTGCTTCGCCTGGAGCAGCGGCGCCATGCCCAACGTCAGCGCCGCCATGGGCACCCGCGAGGGATCATCCCCCACCAGCGGCGCCAGCGTCTTCCGCGTCTCGCGGGACAGCAGCACGCGGTGACTCGTAGCCCGGAGCGACTCCCCCGGCTCGTTGAAGGCGATGTGCCCGTTGGGCCCGATCCCCAGCAGCGCCAGCTCAAGCCCTCCCGCCGCAGCCACCGCCGCGTCATACCGCGCGCACTCCGCCTCCGCGTCCGGAGCGCTCCCGTCGAAGAAGTGGATGCGCTCGGGCGCCAGCTTCACGTGCTGGAACAGGTGCCGCTCCATGTAGGCTCGGAAGCTCGTCGGATCGTCCGGCGGCAGCCCCAGGAACTCATCCAGGTTGAACGTCGTGGCGCGTGACAGATCCAGCTCGCCACGCCCGTGAAGCGCCACCAGCTCCCGGTAGACGTTGATCGGCGAGCGTCCCGTGGGCAGCCCCAGGACGAGCTCAGGCCTGGCACGAACTTCGGCGGCGAGGTGGGCGGCGCAGGCGGTGGCGGCTTCCTGCTCGGAAGCAAAGACGCGGACGTTCAAGGGATGCGCTGGGTTGGCCCGAGCTGGGGGCCCGAGAGGGGTACAACCCCCGTTATGACGAGAAGAAGCCCCCAGGGGAAGGACCCTTCCGGTATGGAAGAAAGGCGATGATCTTCACCTCTGGAGCCGTCCTCCTCACCCTCGGCGCATCCGTCAGCTACGGCGCCTTCGACGCCGTGCGCAAGAAGCTGGCCACCTCCGTCGAGCCGCTCCCCCTCACCGCCCTCATGGGGCTGGGTCAGGCCCCCCTGTTCGCCGTGTGGATGCTCGCCGCCGGGGCAGCAGCCCCCCGCCCGGGCTACGCCCCCGAGGCCGCCGGCTCCATCGCCTTCGGTCTGGTGGGCAACCTGTTCTTCATGCGCGCCCTGCAGGTCTCCCCCCTGAGCCTCACCATCCCCTTCCTCTCCTTCAGCCCCGTCTTCACTGTCCTGTTCTCCCGGGCCCTGCTCGGCGAGGCGCCTCAGCCCCTCCAGGCCTTCGGCATTGCCGGCGTGGTGCTCGGCGCCTTCCTGCTCAACCTCACCAGGGAGGATCTCGCCCACCCTTCTCGCTTCCTGCACGGCGTCACCCGGGAGCGTGGGAGCTTGATGATGCTCGCGGCCGCCTTGCTCTGGTCGCTGGGCTCCATCTTCGACAAGCGCGCCCTCGCCTACGCCTCCACCCCCGTCCATGCCCTCGTCCAATGCCTGGGCATCGCACTGTGCGTCCTCGTCCTGCTGGCCGTGCGCCGGGACCTGGGCTCGCTCGCCACCGTCCGCCGCTGCCGGGGCACCTACGCCGTAGGGCTCCTCATCGCCTCGGCCGCGCAGGGGCTCCAGTTCCTCGCGCTGCCGCTCGTCGTGGTGAGCCTCTTCGAGTCCATCAAGCGCTGCATCGGCATGACGATGGCCGTCGTCAACGGCGCCCTCTTCTTCGGTGAGCCGGTGACTTCCCGGAAGCTCGCGGCCATCGCGCTCATGGGCGCCGGGGTGGTGCTCATCCTCGCCTGAGGGCGCGAGAGTCCGTGGCAGCGCGCGCGAAAAGAGTAGAGTCCCCCTCCCATATGGACGCCTTCGCCTCCCTGGATGCCACCGCCCAGGCGGACCTGGTCCGCCGCAAGGAAGTCAAACCCCTGGAGCTCGTGGACGCGGCCATCGCCCGCATCGAGCGCCTCAACCCCAAGCTCAACGCCGTCATCGCCCACTGGTTCGACGAGGCCCGCGAGCTGGCCCGGGCCCCCCTCCCCGAGGGCCCCTTCGCCGGCGTCCCCTTCCTCCTCAAGGACCTCATCTCCGCCTACGCGGGCAAGAAGCTCACCTCGGGCTCGCGCTTCTTCGCCGACATGGTGGTGCCACACGACAGCGAGCTCACCCAGCGCTACAAGCGCGCCGGCCTCGTCATCCTCGGGAAGACCAACCTGCCCGAGCTCGGCATCATCTGCACCACCGAGCCGAAGCTCTTCGGGCCCACCCGCAACCCGTGGAACCTGGACTACACCACCGGCGGCTCCAGCGGCGGCGCGGCGGCGGCCGTGGCCAGCGGCATGGTCCCCATGGCCCACGGCGGTGATGGCGGCGGCTCCATCCGCATCCCCGCCTCGTGCTGCGGCGTCTTCGGCCTGAAGCCCTCGCGTGGCCGCCTCCCCATGGGGCCTGACATCGGCGACATCATGCACGGCCTCGTCACCGAGCACGCCCTCACCCGCTCCGTGCGGGACAGCGCCGGCCTGCTGGACGCCACCGATGGCGCCGACGTGGGCGCTCCCTACGCGGCCCCGCCCAAGGCCCGCCCCTACACCCAGGAGGTCACCACTGCGCCGGGCAAGCTGCGCATCGCCTTCACCACCCGCACCAACACCGGCGTCCCCGTCCACGAGGAGTGCCTCAAGGCCGTGGCAGACACCACCCGGCTCCTCACCGAGCTGGGCCACACCGTCGTGGAGGGCAGCCTGGAGGTCCCCGACGAGGAGCTGCTGGCGCAGACCTTCATGACCATCTGGACCAGCGGCGCGGTAGGCGCCATCGAGAAGCTGGCCCCGCTCATGGGCCGCGAGGCGACGCCTGAGCTCTTCGAGCCCCTCACCTGGGCCCTCTACGACATGGGGCGGCAGCACACCGCCGCCTCGTACCTGGTGGCGTA
>NZ_DASPHO010000249.1:0-18242 GCF_035629615.1 Hyalangium sp.
GGCGTGCGTGGCCTCCAACGCCCTGGCCACTTGCGCCAGCACCCGCAGCACCTGACGCTGGGAGCGCGGCTGCTGGGACGCCCACGCGTACAACGGCACGCCCTCTACCCAAGCCATGACGAGGTACGGATAGGGCACGTCGCCACAAGCCGCCCACTCCCCTCGATCATGAAGCCCAGGTACCTGGGGGTGGTGGATGCGCGAGAGCAGCTCGCCCTCTCGCTCGAAGCGGGGATCCCCCGGGTAGCGGGCCAGCTTCAAGGCGAAGGGCCCGGCGCTCTCCTGCCCCACCCGCTCGACGCGGTAGACGACGCCGTAGACGCCACCGCCGCCGCACCCCAGCACGCGCCAGGGGCCCACTTCCATGCCAGGAGTGAGAACGACAGGCCTCCTGGCATGCACCGGCTCCACAGGGCACCTCCTGGCGGACACCCCTGTCCACCCAGGTGCTACCCTACCTCATAGGTCATCCAGGCGCGCCACTCCTCACCCCTCGGACTCAGGCTTCAGCTGCTCGAGGAACTCATCCGGCTCGCTCCCTAGGAGCTTGTAGAGGGCCTCGACCCGCTCGAGCTCCCTGCGGAGGATCCGGTGGTGGTTCCGGTTCTTCATCGCCGCGTCGAGGCCGAACAGCCGCATGGCCTCCTCCCGGCCCACCTGCTGAAAGCCCACCCCGAGCACGAAAC
Source organism: Hyalangium sp. (assembly GCF_035629615.1). Classification (GTDB taxonomy): domain Bacteria; phylum Myxococcota; class Myxococcia; order Myxococcales; family Myxococcaceae; genus Hyalangium. The sequence continues at coordinate 687 of NZ_DASPHO010000249.1, forward strand.
CTCGGAAGGCATCCGCCATGTCCAGCTCCAGCGGCGCCCCCTGGCGCCGCCGCGCCTCGTTAAAGAAGGCCAGCGCCGCGGCCCGCATGGACTTCAGCAGGTTAGGCGAGTCCGGACCCTGCTCGAAGGCCAGCGCCTGCTCGATGTGCCGCTCCTCCAGCACCAGATCGCGCGCGCCGCCATGCTCCACCATGGAGAGCGTAAGGGCTCGGCGGACGATGTTGTCGAGCTGGCGGAGGTTGCCCGGCCAGGAGCTGGTGCTCAGCCGCCGCTGGGCCTCCACCGTCAGGCGCGCCTTGCCGTCCGGGGCGCGCTCGCGGTGACGCCGGTTGGCCATGTAGTCCGCCCACAGGGGGAGCTCGTCCTGACGCGCGTCGAGCGGCGGCACGGTGATGGGCAGCACGTTGATGCGGTAGTAGAGGTCCTCCCGGAACCGCCCCTCTTCGACGGACTTCCGGAGATCCGTGTTGGTGCCGATGATGAACCGGATGTTGGCGCGCCGGTCCTTCGAGTCGTCTCCCAGCACGCGGTAGGCCCGCTCCTCGAGCACATGCAGCAAGCCCGCCTGGGCCTTGAGCGAGAGCTTGTCGATCTCATCGATGAACAAGGTCCCCCCCTCCGCGCGCGCCATGCAGCCCGCGTTGTCGCGAACCGCGTTCGTGAAGGCGCCCTTCTTCCAGCCGAAGAGCTCGGCCATCTGCAGCTCCTCGGGCACCGTCATCAGATCCAACGCCTCGAAGGCGCGCTGCCGCCGGGGGGAGCTCTGGTGGCACCAGCGCGCCAGCCGGGACTTGCCCGCTCCCGTAGGCCCGGAGATGAGCAGCGTCTCCTCCTCCTGGGCGAACACCCGGAGCATGGGGAGCATCTGCCCCATGGTGCTGCCCACCACCGGGAGGAACTCATCCACCTCCGTGGTCTTCACCGGCCGCGGCGACAGGCCCGTCAGGTAGGGGGCGGCAATATCGGCCAGCAGCTGCAGCCGCGCCTCGCAGCCCTGCCAGATGAAGGGCTGCCCCATGGCCGCCGGGCAGCTCGCCTCCAGCGACACCATTCCGTCGATGTGGCCTCCCAGGTTGCGCAGCGGCAGGACACAGACGTGAGAGGCCTCCCGCCCGAGGAAGCGCTGCTGGCTCTCCTGGCTGTTGAAGTCCTCGCCACTCTCGGCTGGAGCCGGCATCTGCTTGCGCGCCGCGTCCGAGCGGTGCGGCTGGAGCGTCCGCGTGGCGATGTCGATGGAGACGGCGCAGCGGTGCTCCTGGAGCGAGCGCCAGGCCGTCGCGGAGGCCTGGAGGGGCCCCGCCTTATCCGCCTTGCCTCCCGACAGATCCACCACCGCCAGGCCGCGGATGGCCTCTCCCGGACGCAGGTAGATGATGCCTCGCAGCAGCCGCCCTTTCCCCGCATAGGGGCTTGCGGCGAGCGCCTCCTCTACCACTTGGAGCATGCCCCGAAGCACCCCCTCGGCCGCATCCTCGAAGTACCGAGCCTCCAGCAGGGCGCTCACCAGGGGCTGTATTGCTGCGGGCATCGTTGCTCTCACCTGTGCGTTGTCGGACTCTCAGCAAAAACCTCCGATTCTGACACGGGTGTTGGGCCTGGAACAGGCTGGACTGCGCAGGAGGATGTGGGCTCATGGCCCTCCGAGCAGCCGCACTTGACAGCGTCCGGGCTGCCCCCCGCCCGTCGCGGCGTTGCGACAGGTGACGACCAGCTCGGCGCCCTCCTTCATCACATCGAGCTTCTGGGGCGCCGTCAGGAGCTCCTCCGAGATGGGGAGCCCAGGCTGGCTCTTCGGCGTGAACTCGAACGACACGCCGCCCGAGCCTGGCCCCGCGGGAGCCACCTCCACCGTACGCCCCCGCGCGCCCGCCTCCGCGATGGTGACCCGGCAGGACCTCCCCCGCTCCACGGTCAGCACGCCGTTGCTGAGCGGGCAGTCCGCCTGCAGCTCCTCCGCCTTGACCGGGCGCGGCTTGAGGAAGCGATCGCGCAGCCGCTGACGCTCCCCCTTGGACATGGAGGAGCGGCCCGCCCGGGAGTTGTCCGTGGCGCCCAGGCCCACGCCCAGCACGTACAGCGCGACGCAGAGGAAGAGCGCCAGGAGGAGCACCACGGTGAAGGGCTTGGGAGCGGGCATGGCGCGGTACCGGAGCGGGGTGGCTAGGGAATCTGCCTCTGGGGGAGGGTGAGGCTCCGGCTTGGGCCGCGGAGGAACTCCTCGTTGACCCTCGGGAGCCTGTCGCTCCGGATGCACCTCCCGGCCACGCAGGAGAAGAACCGGGGACAGATCGGGCACCTCACCGGGGCCTGCTGGCACTTGCCGGCCTGGCAGAACCCGGAGATGCAGACGCCGTTGGACGAGCAGCTCTGGCCGTTGGGCAGGAGGCAGATGTTGTTGGTATGGCACTGCGAGGGAGCCCGGCACTCGGCGCTGCTCTCGCACTTTCCATCGTCCCGCATGCACTTGCCGTCCTTGCAGTAGAGGCTGGTGCACTGCCCGTCGCCCGTGCAGGCTTCACCCGGCGCACCCAGGCACGTCTTCGTCCCCAGCAGGGAGGCGCACTTCTGCCGGGGAGGGCAGGTGTCGCCAGAGCCGCAGTTGCGTCCCAGCTCAGCCTCCTGGCACGTGCCCGCCTCGCAGTGTGCCGAGAGGCACTGTCCGTTCTCCTCGCAGCCCTTGAAGCCGAGCTCGCCCAGGCACACACCGCCCTCCTCGCTCGAGCACGCCAGGCCCTTGCCGCACGCCGCCCCCTCGCAGGGCTCGCCGAGCTCAGGGCCTCCTCGGCTCGCCAGGATGGCCACCACGCCGCCGCCGATGATGAGCACCCCCGCCGCCACCGCGACGATCCACCACGGGAATGCCTTCTTCTTCACCGGCGCCGCCTCCGGGACGGTGAAGGACACCGTGGGCCCGTCCGCGTACTGTTCATCCGGGTTGCCCACGTCCGACACCAGCAGGTGGAATGTGTAGCGGCCTGGCGGCGTCCCCGGCGGCACCTGGAACTTCACGATGAACTGCTGCGTCCCATCCTGGGCGAAGTCCCGCTCCTCTCCTCCGGAGATGCTCGCCCACTCGCGGCGGGCCTGCCCGTCCATCATCAACGTGGCGCGTGCGCGGACGGGGGCACGCAGGGCATTGGACACGGTGAAGGCCAGCTCTCCTTGCCCGTTGTGGGTCAGGCTCACCGACTCCGTGGCGGCCGTGATGTCGAAAGCGCGTGGCATCAACTTGCTCCTGGCTGAGGCAGCTGCGCGAAGTGCAGCTCGTAGGTGACGTAGGCGGGCTTCTCCAGCTCGATGATCCGCTCCAGCATGGGCCGGTGTGGCGCCAGCTCCGCCGGGGCGCGCACGCGAATGTGGAAGGGCCGGGGCAGGCCGTCCGGGCCAGGCACCCGCTCATCCAGCTCGAAGTCCTTGCGGCCCGTGGCGGTGGACAGAAACAGCAGCAGCCCGCGCGCCGTCCCCCGCCACCGCGACAGCTCCACCCCGGCGGCCACCAGCTCGCGCAGGCGCCCCAGCCCCGTCGTCACTGGCAGATCCAGATCCACCCAGCGCGCGAGGAAGGGCACGAAGCGCTCTGGCGCCCGGCGCGGATCGAAGAGCGCGTCCAGCTCCTCCAGCGTGGCCTCCGAGGGAGCGTGGAGCACGTCCATCACCCCGAGCAGCGCCATCAACGGGCTGCCCTCGCGGGAGGTCCGCTGGAAGAGGCCGGGCAGCAGCCGAAGGATCTCAGCGCTCCTCATCGTCCGTCACCACCTCCAGCTCGTGAGAGCCGGAGCACAAGAGCCAGGTGGGCGGCAGCGTCACCTTCTCGGTGAACTCCCGCGTGGAGCAGGGCTCGTACCGCTCGCTGCCCGCGGGCCGGCGGAACACCCCGCCCGGGCCTCCCGCCAGGAGCGGTGCGCCCTCGGGGGCCGTGGCCAAGGCGTAGACGGGCTGGAAGAGCCGCTCGGCCTCGCGGAGCGGCAGGCCACTGCCCACGTCCGGCCGCTGCCAGGCGGAGTTGGGGCGGCTCGCGTCCTGCCACAGCACGCCCACGCGGTGCGAGCCGGCGTACACGGTGGAGCCGGCGAAGGCGAGCGCCAGGCAGCTCCCCCCGTCCCAGCCCTTGTCGAAGGCGCGCCACCCGTCCGGTGGCTCCGCGCTGCCCAGCAGCTCGCGGCTCAGGCAGCCCTTCCCGGGATCCGAGCCGCTGGCCGCCGCCAGCCCGGCCCAGAGGAAGGAACGCGGCCCATCCCGCTGAACCTCGAGCACGCGCACATCCTGGCCGCGCAGTCCGATGGAGCGGAAGGTGCTGCCGCGGCCCCCAGCGCTGGAGAGGAAGACGCCGGTCTGTCCCATCCCCGCCACCGCGACGCTCACCCCGCCTCGCACCTCGGCCGTGGCGGCCACGGCGAAGAAGCCCAGGTCCTGGTTGTTGGGGTCCACCAGCACCTGCAGCGGTGTGGCGCCGGGCCTCATCGCCAGCTCGAAGAGGCCCACGCGCGTGGCAATGAGCAGCACGGGGGTGCCATCGCGCAGCGTCCACGCGAGATCCTCCACCGTGTCCAACGTGTGCGTGGCGCGGTCCCACGTCTCCCCGCAGTCCGTGGTGACGCGGAGCCGCGAGCGCTGCTCCTTGTCGTCGATGAGCCGGCACGCCACCGCCACGAGCCCGGCGCGGCCCGGGTGCGCCTCCACCACCTCCACCTGCTCGCCCGCGAAGCGTCCCACGGGCTCCCACCCGTCTCCCGCATTCACCGAGCGGAACAGCGTCTCGCTTCCCCCCGCATAGAACGTCCGTGGCTGGAAGCTGTCGGCGACCAGCGTGCGCACCTCCTGCGGCACCTCGTCCACGCGCAGCCGCACCCGGTCCACGAAGCTGACGCCCGGCTCGGACAGGAGGATGTCGTAGACGTGCGAGGCCCGGAGCGCCTGGCCGAAGCCCCAGCCCCCCGGCCGCAGCGCAGAGGGCAGCGGCGTGAGGGTGCGGTAGAGGCGCTCCAGGAGCCGCTGCCGCAAGGCCGTGGCGTCCTCCGCCCGGTGGGCCACCACGCGCGCCAGCACGCTCAGGACTTTGTAGCGTCCCCAGTCCACCCAGCACTCGGTGCCGAGCGGCCTGCGCTCCTCCAGCTCCTTCTGGATGCGGGCGCGCGCCTCCTCCGTCTCGTGCTGGCGCAGCGCTGTCACCGTCACCCCTTCGCCATAGCGGCCCTGCACCTCCGGCGGCAGGTGGGGCACCAGCAGCACCTCCACCGTGCCCGCGGGCGCGTGCGCCCAGATCTGCGCCAGGGTGACGGCCTTGGCGCGCGCCACCGCTCCCGAGGCCCGCAGCGCGAGCAGCTCGAAGTCCTCTGCCGTGATGGCCCGCCGCAGCGAGTGCAGTTCCTGAGGCCCGCGCACCAGCGCGTTCTCCAGCGTCTCCGCGGGCCGTCCCCCCACGGCGGGCTGAGGGTTGGTCACCTTCACCCCGGGGATGGGATCCTTGAGCACCTCCAGCGTGTTCGCGGCGACGTTGCCCGAGGCGCCTCCCCTCCGCCGGTACCAGAGCAGGATGGCGCGCCCTGCCGGGGGAATGGCCGCCAGCGCCCGAGCCTCGTCCAGCGTGCCGTCCTCTCCCGTCATGCGCGCGGCGGGAGCAAAGGTGATGGTGCCCGTCATCCGGTCCACCACGTACGCGGGCTCGTCCGGAGCCAGATAGGCGAAGTCATCCACCTCCTGCCAGATGCGGTAGGTGCGGCCCTCGTGCTTGCGTGCCGGGGCGCGGCCGTCCAGCTCACCGGCCGCCGCCTCCACGCCCACCACCAGATCCAACGAGTCTCCCGTGGGAGCGACAATGGGGGGCCGGCGCGCCCGCACCGAGAGGCCCGGCTGGCCGGTGCCCTGGCCCGCGAGCTCCGCGTCCACCTGCTCGAAGTGGTAGGCCCTCACGTCCACCTCGGTCTGCCCCGCGGGGATGCGGGCCGCGTCCGCCGTGAGGAAGACCACGGGCTCGGTGCCTGCGCTCGAGCGCGCCAGGGTGACGCGGGTGCCACGGGGAATGTCCACCGGGTGCTCGGCCGGGCGGCTCACGCTGAAGCGCAGCGCCACAGAGGCGGCTGCCGGAGGCTGGAGGCGCACGCCCAGCAGCCGGAGGAACTCCACATAGGCCTTCTCCGGCAGCCGGTTGAGCCGGTAGAGCATCGTCTCCGTCAGGTGCGCGAAGGCCTCCAGCAGCACCATGCCCGGATCATGCGGACTCAAGTCGGTCCACTCCGGGCAGGCCTGGGTGATGTGGGCCCGTGCCTGCTCCAGCAGCTGCTGGAACGTCCGATCATCCAGTTGCGGGGACGGGAGCGACATCAGCCAGGACCTCCCGCGAGCACGAAGGGATAGATGAACCGATCGCCGCGCTGGGTGGAGCGCACCCGGTACTCCACGCTGATGTCCAGCCGCCACGCCTCCTCGCGACTGCGGCCGGCGTCCACCTGGAGCAGCTGGATGCGCGGCTCCCAGCGCTCCAGCGCACGGCGCACGTAGTAGATGGCGAGCCCCGCGGTGGTGTCGTCGTTGGGCGAGAAGGCCAGCCGGTGCAGATCACAGCCGTACTCTGGCCGCATGACGCGCTCTCCCGGGAGCGTGGTCAGCAGCAGCAGCACGGCCTGACGGATGGCGGCGTGCTCCTCCACCATGTCGACGGAGCCCGTGGCGGCGATGCGCAGCCCCGCCTGCTCCTCGCCCATGTCGAGGTCCGGGTGCACGAAGCGCCAGGCGCGGTAGCGGGGCGCGTTCATCCTGCCTCCGTGACGAGCAGCTGCCCGGGAGCGTTCACCTTGTACTCGACGACTCCAGGCGGCGTGCCGTCCGTGAGCCCCCTCACCGTGTCCAGGCAGACGGGCTTCCCGTCGATCCGGATGAACGAGGAGTAGCCCTCCTTCACAGCGAGCGTGTTCGTGCAGGGCTTGATGGTGGGGCCGATGTTCGGGCACCCCGCGATGGGCCTTCCCTCCGGATCCGCCCGCACGAGCACGGGCCGCCCCTCCACGGTGACCCAGGACTGCGAGGCCACGATCCCCACCTTCCCCAGCTCATGGGCGCACACCAGCAGGGCGTCGACAGTCAGGAAGCGCATTCACCCTCTCCGGAAGTCGATGGATTGCCCGCGAATGACCACCGGCTGACCGGGGGCCTCGATGTCCAGCGGCACCTTCGAGTGGAGGCGCACGCCAGAGGGCGTCAGCTCCAGGTAGCTGCCCGTCCCATCCTCCAGGCGGAGCGTCCGGCCCTGGTCGTCGAACACGAGCTTGTGTCCCCCCGCCGTCCGCGCCGAGTAGCGGCGCACCGCGCCCCCCTCGACGCCCGAGTCCGTAGGGGCCTGCTCACCGAAGAGCCCGCCCAGCACCACGCCGCGCGCGGGATCTCCGTCCGCCAGGACGAGCAGCACCTGATCGCCCACGTCCGGCAGCATCACCAGCCCCCGGCCCGAGCCGGCCCCCAGGCTCAGCACCTGCATCCACTCTGTCTCCACACCGCCATAGGCGGGCAGCGTGGCGCGCACCCGGGCCAGCCCCTCCGGATCATCCACGCGGCTCACCACGCCCAGCGTCGCGCCCGAGGCATGCGTCCGGGCCTTGCGCTGCGGCGGCGCCGAGGACAGCTCCGAGACGAAGCCTCGCTGGACATCCAGCACATGGTTGACGGCGGTGAGCACGTACCGGCCGGCCGCAGCGGGGGTGATGCCGCGCACCTCCACCCGCGCACCTGGGCGCAGCCGCGCGTCTCCCTCCGCCAGGGCGGTGAGCACCACCTCCCGGGCAGTCCGGTGATCCAGCTCCGCCTGGGCGGCGGCCTCGGCGTGGGCATCCCCCTCCGCCAGCTCGTTGACGAGGGCGCGCTCGCCAGGGCTTCCGAGGAGCCCGGGGGGGGCCTCCACTTCCACCCTGCGTCCCTGCCGGGCCTGGGAGGTGCGGGCGGAGTGGTGCCGGGCCCGGAGCGGATCCCACCCGTCCGCGGAGACCCCGCGGCAGGCCGGATCTCCATTCACCTCCACGGTGGCCTCCAGGAGCGACTCGCCGAGCAGCAGGGGCAGGGGCTCGCCTTCGCCCTCCAGCGTCATCAACCGCAGCGCGCCCTCTCGGAGCACCAGGTACATGCCGCAGCGGTCCGCCAGCTCCGTCAAGAAGTCGAGGTCCGATTGGCCGTGCTGGACGAGCTGCCGCCAGAGCGGCCCCGGCGAGGCGGCATCCACGGAGAGTCCCAGGTCCGCCACCAGCTCCCGTGCCACATCCCCCAGCGTCACCTGAACGTGCGCCCGCACCGGCTGGCGCTTGCGCAGGCGGTGGAGCACATCGTAGCCGCGCACGCGCACCTCGCGCGGCGCACCGGCCACGTGAGCGTACTCGACCGCGGTCACCTCGCCTGTGAAGAGGGGCTCGGACTGGGCCGCGGTGGACACGCGCAGCGAGGTGCCGGGAGCAACCCCGTTGGAGGCGAGGGGCCCGCGCGGATCCTGGAAGATCAGCTCGCACAGGGTGGGCAGGGACAGCCGCTGCTGGACGCGCACCGAGCCCAGGCTTCGCAGCTCGGTGGGTGGGAGCGGTGTCCCCCCCAGCTCGATTGTCAGCGAGGGCAGGCCGCGGAAGCCGCTCATGTCCCCCCCCGCAGCGCCTGGGCCGTGGGCAACCGGAGCACCGTCCCCGCCGGGATGCGCATCGGATCGTCAATGCCGTTGAGCGCGGCGACGAGCCTCCAGAGCGAAGGATCTCCGTAGTATTGATGGGCGACCTCGTCGAGGCGCTGGCCCGTGACGGGAGGCTGTCCTGGCTCTCCCCCGGCGCCCAGCACCTCATGGGCCTCGAAAGACTCCGGCGACAGCCGCTCCTCCACCTGCTCCGCGGTGAGCCCAGCGGGCACGGGCGGAACCTCGGCGGACTCGGAGGCAGCCTCTTCGACACGCACCAGGCGCATGCGCACCCAGGAGCGCTGGGGCGCACCGGAGGGGGTGAAGTGCTCCCACCGCTCGGCGATGGAGGCGACGACGACGGGCTCATTGAGCCGCTTGCCCCAGACGATCCTCATTCGAGGAGGACGGCCAAAGCCTCCCTCCGCCACGCTGTTCTCCGCGAGCCGCCACAGCGGCTGGGTGAGATCGCGCACGTCCTCGGTCTGCACGGAGGAGCCCAGCAGGGAGACGTCGAAGAGCAGCTCCAGCAGCAGCTCCGTGGTTCCTCCGCCCGTGAAGAGGAGCGGATCCTCCGTGGGCCCTCCCCCGGCGCTTCCTCCTCCCACCGCACGCCTCGGACGAAGGCCCGCGGTGCGGCGCACCACGAGTGTCTCGGGGTTGAGGAGGGCGCCGATGCGCTCTCCACTCGGCTCCAGGAGAAAGGCCACGCGCTCCATCACTCGCCTCGCTGTTCACGGTCGAGCCGGCTCAGCCGCTCCCACTGACGCAGCAGCGCTACCGCCTCCGGCGACTCGGCGGGAGGAGGCTCGGGGAGCTCGGGCCACGGTCCACTCCGGTGGGCCTCGAAGGGCTCGGGGTCCGCGCCAGGAGGCGTCACCCGCTTCGGCTCCGCCGCCTCCGCCAGAGCCGGCCAGGAGCGCGTGATCAGCGCCTGCAGATCCTCCTGGGGCTCCTGCGCGGGAGCCCCCCTGTGCTCCCCCCTTGGCTCTTCACCCCAGGGATAGGCCACGGTGGGACGCTCGTGAGGCTCGGCAGCGGCCGTGAGCCGGTTCTCCGGACGCCAGAGACGAGGCGGAGTGGGCGTCGGCCTCCGTTCCTCGACCGGAGCGGAGGCCCGTGTCCCTTCTGGCTCCACCGGAGCGCGCGGCTCGAACCGTGGAGCGGGCGGCCGAGGCCCGGAGGCAGGGCGTGGCACCGGCGCAGGCTCTTCGCTCCGAGGAGGAACGACGGTGGAGTCCTCCCGATGCTCGGGGCGGGGCACGGGACGATCCACCAGACGCTCCACACGGGGCGACTGGAAGACCGGCGCCGGTGCCACAAGAGGAGTGGAGGTGGCGGGCTGCTCGAGCGCGGGCGCTCCGGGAGCCTCGGCCCGCTGGGCCACACGAGGTGGCGCGTGGAGCTCGCTCACGACGGGCGAGCCCTGCGGTGAAGACGATGCCCATGAAGCCTCGCCATTCCCCTCGGCGCGCTCTTGAGTGGGAGGCAGGGGCATGGGGGCCGGAGCTCCCTCCCCCGTCTGCGCCGCCCGCTGCGTCACGGGAGATGGCTGCAAGACGAGTGGCTCCGGTGAGACGGCCCGTGGAGCCACGGCCCTGTTCGCCCTGGGCCCAGGCCCGTTCTGCCCGTGCCGCCGAACGAACTCCATCCAGTCCGCAGGAGGGCCGGCCTTCAGTCCCTGGGCATCCTTCAGCCAGCCCGTGGGAGGTCCATCGAGGGAAGCAGCCTCGCGCGGGGCCTCACCCTCCCGCGGAGTCCCCTCCTCCTGCGGTGCAGGCAGGGACTCGGCGGGCTTGGCGAGCACCGCGTCCGCCCAGGCTCTCACCCGGCGTGCCAGGGTGCGCGCCAGCGAGCCTCGCCACCCTCTCTCAGAGCGCTCATCCACGGTTGATGGACTCGAAGGTGAGGACGAGCCGCGCGATGGCGACCTGGTTGCTGAGAGCGTCGAACGCGGCCACCTCCCAGTCGCAGGGCCAGCAATCCAAGAGGTTGTACCGGAGCATCTCGGTCAACCCATCCATCCCCAGCATCAGCACGGACACGTTCTTGCGCTGCGGCTGGCCGCTCATCGAGGCGAGGAACCAGTTCCACAGCTCGGGCGAGGCGGTGAAGCCATAGCTCAGCGTCAGCTGTCCCATGTTGAGCTGGCCCGCCAGCTTGCGCGTCACCGTGCCTCCGCCTCCCTCGCGGTAGGGGATGACCTTCACCTCGGCGCGCAGCCCGCCGCACTGGATGAAGTGCCCCTCTGTCACACCATCGATGAGCAGCTTGAAGTTGTAGGCCCGGAACGGATCCACCAGCGCGCCCGGCTGGTTGCCCGCATCCTGCGAGGGCGGCGGCGTCTCGGGGGCTTTTGCCTCAGCCATTCTTCACCTCCTCCAGCTCCGCGCCACCAGCGTGCTGGCCAATGCGGAAGATGATGAACTCGGCGGGCTTCACCGGCGCCAGGCCGACCAGCGCCACCACCTGCCCCGCGTCGATGCTCTCGGGCGGGTTGGTCTGCTCGTCGCACTGCACGAAGAAGGCCTCCTCCTCGGAGCGGCCCAGCAGCGCGCCGTCGCGATACAGGCGCAGCAGGAAGGCGCCCACGTCCCGGCGGATGTTGCCCCAGAGCGTCGGATTGTTCGGCTCGAACACCGTCCACCCGGTGCCCAGGGCGATGGACTCCTCCACGAAGTTGAAGAGGCGACGCACATTGAGGTACCGCCACTCGCTGTCGGCGCCCGCCACCGTGCGCGCGCCCCACACGCGGATGCCCCGGTTGGGGAAGTAGCGGATGCAGTTGACGCCGTTGGAGTTGAGCTCCGCCTGCTCCTCGGGGGTGATGTGGCGCACGAGGTTGCCCGCGCCGTACACCACCTCGTTGGCCGGCGCCTTGTGCACCCCGCGGGACACGTCGGTGCGCGCGTAGATGCCCGCCATGTGCCCGGAGGGCGGCACGTTCACCCGCTCGCCAGTCATCGGATCCACCGTGGTGATCCACGGGTAGTAGAAGGCGCCGAACCCCTGATCGGACATGCGGGGACGCAGGCCCTTCGGTGGCCTGCCCTCCGTCGCCTCCCCGGGCTTGCCCCCAGGCGCCTCCAGCAGCGCGATCCGGGTGAGCTGTGCGATGTCGTCCACGTCCTCGGGCGCATCCAGGATGGCGATGCGGTCCTTCATCTTCTCCGAGTGCGAGAGCAGCGCATCGTGGGCCGCCGAATCCGAGAAGCCAGGGGCCGCCACCATGGCCACCTCGCTCACCTCCTCGAGCACCGCCAGCCCCTCGCGCCGGCGCGTGCCGCCGGTGATGCGCGCGCTGTCTCCAATGTTGACGATGAAGCAGCGCCTCCCCCCATTCAGGAAGAAGCCATACACGGCGCGAGACAGGGCCGTGCCTGGGCTGTCCGGGCGTGTGTACTCCTTGAGGAACTGGGGCCAGCCATTGATGGCCACCGCCTCATGCAGGCGTGCGTCCACCAGGGGCGCGCGCCCCACGAAGGCCGCCGTTGTCGTCCCCACCCCCTGGATGGAGCGTGTCCCGGTGGAGACCTCCTCCACATAGACACCGGGCGTTAGATAGTTCGGCACGTCACCCCTCCTTCAACGGCATGCGGATCACCAGTTGCCCTGCCTCGGCGGTGAGCGCCTCGGCGCCCACGTGGAGCACCTCTCCCTTGGCGCGCACCTCCAATCTGCCAATGGACTGGCGGGGCGGCACGAGCGGGAACTGGAAGCAGCCGCGCGCGTCCGTCCTCGTGCTCAGCTTCAGCGCCGGCAGATCCACCAGCGCGCCAGGGATGGGCACATCCCCAGGGCCCACGACGCGGCCCAGCAGCGCCTCGTTCGGGATCAGGTGGGTGACGAGCGGGAAGCTCACGCGCCGGACGTTCGGCTCCGGACGCTCGCGCCGGACTGGGAGGCGCAGGCGGAAGGCCGGCTGGGGTGGCACGCCCAGGGCCGTCCACAGCTCCAGCGGGATGGCGGTGAGATCCACCTCGAACTCGGGCGTCTCCAGCGCCGAGAACACGAGCTCCCCCAGGAGGTGGTGCGCGCGCTCGGGAGACTCCGCGCTGACGGTCACCAGGTAACAGACGGAGAACTGCAGCGGGACTCGGCGCATGGAGCGGGCCGGTGGCGCCGAGCTCAGCTCCAGCAGGTAGAGGCTGACGCCCTGCTGCTGGGTGCTCCGCTCCGGCGCCACGAAGGAGATCGGCAGCTCACCTGACACCTCGCCTGCCCATGCCTTCAGGCGCTGGTCCACCTCGTCGATCATCCGGCCCCCTCAAGAGATCTGCGTGGGCGCCCGATCCCAGGCACGCGCACGTCGTGGCCGAGAATGTGGAGATCCTTCCACTGGGAGAAAACCTACCCCGCAGGACGAGACGTGCGTCGACACGCCAACACCGCGCTGCTCGGGGACACACAAAGCCGGAAAGGGCGTCAATCCACGCAGGCCCGGCGCCGCGCGTCCGATTTCCACAGCGCTCCGCTTCTCTTTACGCGCGTGTCCACGAATGATGGGACGTGGCCGTCCCGGCCAAACTGCCCCTATGACATCCACTCTGATGAACAGACGCGTCGCCTCTGCGGCCTTCCGCTCGGGCGCCATGCTGGCCTGTGTGTTGGCGCTCAGCACCGGCGCAGAGGCCCAGGCCCAAGACTCCACTTCCCCCCCCGAGGCCGAGGCCTCGGGAGACGCCTCGAACAAGCTCGGGCTCGGAGTGATGCTGGACGTGGGTGCGCCGGACGGCGTCGGCCTCTCCGCGGTGGTGCGGCCCGTGCGGTGGCTGCGGATCAACGCCGGCCTCACGACGAACACCCTCAGCCTGGGACTACGCGGGGGGATCAGCCTGGTGCCGCTGTCGTCCTTCGTCTCCCCCTCCCTCAACCTGGATCTCGGCCACTACTTCGACGCCAACTACAACGAGCTGGTCGACCGGTTCGGCGGCATTCCCCTCAGGAGCAGCGTGCCCATCAACGACGTGGGCTTCAACTACGGCGGCGCCAGCGTGGGCTTGGAGATGGGCAAGCCGGAGCGCTTCTCCTTCTCCCTCCGCGTCGGCCTGGCCCACGGCTCGCTCACCATCGACGATGCGGAGCGGCTCCTGCAGGACGTCACCGGAGACCCGGACATCACCGCGAAGCCGCTCGCGTTCCGCTTCACCACGCCCTCCGTCAAGCTGGGCTTCCTCCTCTACTTCTTCTGATCGAGCCGACCCATGCGCCCTTCCCTTCGCATCCTGCTCATCACCCTTCCCCTGCTCGCCACCGGCTGCGGCTCGCTCTTCTACGTCGAGGCGGAGACCGAGGAGATCTGCAAGACGCAGCGCAACGTCGAGTTCCCGGCGTCGATCCCCATCCCGGGGACTGTCTCACAGACGATCAACTTTCCCATTGGCGACGTCCGCGACACCCTGCCCCAAGGGAGCACCGAGGCGGAGCTGCGCGTGCACCTCTTCGAGGTGACGGCGCGGACGGGCAACCCGGACCTGAGCGGCGTCGAGCGGGCCAGTGTCGCCGTCCGCCTCCCGAGCCAGAGCACCCCCACAAAGCTCCTCGAGTACCGGCGTCCCGCCAACCCGCAGGCCACCCAGAAGATCACCGCCACGGGCAGCGGCATCCTGAACTTCAATGAGCTGATCCAACAGGAGAACCTGGAGCTGACGCTCGAGGCCAGCGGCACCCTGCCCCAGCGCGACTGGACGGCGGACGTGCGCGTGTGCGCGGGCCTGTGGCTGAAGGCGGACGTGCTCGATCTGATCTTCTGAGCCTGGCGCCCGCTACGGCTCGGTGGGGAGCTGGAGCGCCCCGCCGAGCACCTGGCTCTCGGCGTACCGCGCCATCGTCTGGCGCAGGTACTCCAGGTGATCCTCTTCCTCGGCCTGACGGAGCAGGAAGGCGTCCAGCGCGTCGTCGTCGTCCGCCTCCTCCGCCAGCACCGCGAGCAGATCCCACCCCGCGTTGTCCACCAGCTCCGCCGCCATCAGCGCGTGGAAGAGGTGGTGCAGCTCCACGCCGTCGCGCAGGATGACCTGCTCGATGCCACGGGCCTCCGCGGCCGCCAGCCGGGACCGCTCCGGCTCCGCGTTCACGTCCCCGCCCAGCGCCAGGATCTGCTCCTCCAGCCACTCCTGGTGCTCGGCCTCCTCGTCCCGGTAGGCCTGCATCGTGTCCAGCATCCCGCGAACCTGCGGCTCCTCAGAGGCGGCCATCAGCGACAGGACCCGGTCATAGAGCTTGACGCTGGTCCGCTCGAAGGTCCGCCGCTCGTGGAGCAAATCAATGAGCTTCTCCGGGTTCCTCTCCGCCAGCTTCTTCATGACCGGTCTCCTCCCGGCATCCACCGGGTCCGCACGCGCTCGGAGAAGCTATGCACTGGGAATACCGCAAGCGCGTCGTCTCGCGCCAGCCTGCCCCCCAACCAGACGTGCCAGGTTGTCCACGGGATGGCACTCGCCTCCGGGCGCTCTCACCTTCAGGGGAGGGAAGGAAAGCCCATGACCCACGCCATTGAGAGCTTCATGACCCGCTCCGTCCACACCATCGGGACGAAGAGCCCCCTCGCCGAGGCCCATCGGATGATGAACGACCACGGCATCCGCCACCTCCCGGTGCTCGAGGGGGGGCGGCTCGTCGGCATGGTGTCACAGCGGGATCTGCACCTCATTGAGACGCTCAAGGACGTAGACCCCAAGGAAGTCCTCGTCGAGGAGGCCATGTCTCAGGACGCCTACACCGTGGCGCCGGAGGCTCCCCTGGCCGAGGTGGCGCGGGAGATGGCGCGGCATAAGTACGGCTCGGCCGTCATCGTCCGCGGCGCCGAGGTGCTGGGCATCTTCACCACCACGGATGCACTCCTGGCGCTGGACACCGTGCTCACCGCGCCGAAGAAGGCGGTGGCTCGCAAGGCCTCCAAGTCGCGTAAGGCCGGCGCGTCGAAGACTCGGAAGGGCTCTGGGCAAGCGGCCAGGCGCTCTCGGCGCTGAGCCCCCAGCATCGCGACACCCCGCTTCTTGTCAGTGCAACCGGTGGGAACTCAAGCGGCAGGCGCGGACGGGCCCGCCTGCTCGGCACCGGCGGCCTGGGGCGGCTCGGGCTTCACGGGCTCGGACTTCACGGACTCGGGCGCCCTCGGCTGTGCACCCACGAACTCCTTCCGCGTCCCCAGGATGATGTCGAAGAAGGGGTGGGTGACGCACCAGTTCGAGTTCTGATCCCGCCCCATGTGGTGATCATAGTGCCAGGGGAGGTGCTCCTTGGCCCACGTCGCGTCGAGGTGAGCCCGCTTGTGGATCCGGTAGTAGCGCGCTGTGGAGTACCAGACGGTGGCCGTGAAGAAGGGGGCCACAGGGAAGAGCGGCAGGTGCCCCAGCACGACGGCAGCCAGCCCCACCAGCTCCTTGGACTGCGGGGACCACTGCCACCAGGGCGAGGTGTACTGGTCGTCCACCATCTCGTTGCGGCGCGATTTCTGGTGGTGCTCGTGCCAGTGGAAGCTCCAGAAGCTCTTGGGATTCTTTCCCAGCCCGTGCAGGACGTATTTGTGCAGCAGCCACTCGCCGAAGTTGCTGTAGAGCAGGCCTAGCGGGACTCCGATCATGCTCCACCTCCAATGGCGCGTCCGGCCCCTCTCCGCGCCCGCACCAAATAATGACTATTTGGTCACTTTTTTTATAGATCGCAACGAAATGAGCTCTCGACGCAACCCACACCGTCCGTCCGCCCCCACTCCACCCTCTGCATCTGCCCGAAGCCGGCCTGGCCTCCAGGGAGGCCCCCGGGAGACCAACCGGCGCGAGCGGATGAAGGCGCTCAGCGAGGCAGGCCTTCGCCTCTTCGTCGAGCGGGGGCTGGAGGGTGTGACCATTGACGACATCACCCAGGCAGCCGGCGTCGCCAAGGGCACTTTCTACCGGTACTTCGAGGATCAGACGGCGCTGGTGGATGCACTGCTGGAGCCGGCGCGGCGCGAGCTGCTCGATGGGATGGAGGCGTGCGGCCAAGCCCTGGCTGTGGCGCGAGACGTGGAGGCCATGTTCGACGCGTACCGGGCGGTGGCGGCGGTGATTGCCAGCGCGCTGCTGCAGTACCCGAACGTGGTGCGGCTCTACCTGCAGGAGTGCCGGGGCCCTGCGGTGGGGGCGCGGATCAAGATCGTCGAGATGGCGCGGCTGGTGTCGCGGCACGCGGTGGACATCACCGAGAAGGCCCACACCCACGGCCTGCTGCGCCCCATCCGTCCGGCGGTGAGCGGGCTCGCGGTGGTGGGCGCGGTGGAGCGGCTGCTGCTGGCGGTGCTCAGCGAGGAGGAGATCGGCAACCCGCTGGAGCTGCCGGACGCCCTCACCACGCTGGTGCTGGACGGCCTGCGGCTGCCTCCGGACACGGCACCGGGGCGCCGGAAGTTGGACGGGAGGCCTGGGCGCCCTTAAAGGTGAGAGCCGTGGCGCGCAAGCGGGTCAGGGTGGGTCTCCCCATTCCGGGGTGGGTGTGGCTGGGGCTGTGCGTCCTCGCGCCGCTGGTGCTGATCAACGCGTCGGTGGGCTTCTTCGGCGGCAGCGCGGTGTTCCCCCTGTCCCTGTCCTTCCTCGAGGAGAAGCTGCACGCGCTCGAGGTCTACGCACGGCACCGCCCGGCGTGCCTGCTCAGCGGACATGAGCCGCTGGAGCCGGTGATCACCGAGGCCGAGCGCCGCCACCGCCTGCCGTCCGGGTTGCTCCAGGCGCTCGTCACGGTGGAGTCCGAGAAGCGCCCGCACCGCATCTCTCCCGCGGGCGCCATGGGGCCCGGCCAGCTCATGCCAGGCACGGCGCGGATGCTGGGCGTGGAGGATCCTTTCGATCCGGGGCCCGCCATTGATGGGAGCGCGCGCTACCTCGCCGAGCAGCTCGCGCGGTTCGACGACGTGCGTCTGGCGGTGGCCGCCTACAACG
>NZ_DASPHO010000250.1:0-9120 GCF_035629615.1 Hyalangium sp.
CAACAACGAGTTCGGCCGGCCGAACCTGTGTGGCTACTTCCGCAGCTTCGAGGCACAGGTGCCCACGCCTGAGGGCATGGAGGTGCGTGGCTACCACAAGCCCATCATGATCGCCGGAGGCCTGGGCAACATCCGCGCCCCGGACGTGCAGAAGGGGAAGCTGCGGGCCGGGGACAAGATCATCGTGCTGGGTGGGCCGGCGATGCTCATCGGCCTGGGCGGTGGCGCGGCCTCCTCCATGGCACAGGGGGCGAGCGCGGCGGACCTGGACTTCGCCTCGGTGCAGCGGGACAACGCGGAGATGGAGCGGCGCTGTCAGGAGGTCATCGACCGCTGCTGGGCGATGGGGGAGACGAACCCCATCCGGTCCATTCATGACGTGGGCGCGGGCGGCCTGTCCAACGCGGTGCCGGAGCTGGTGCACGACAACGGGCTGGGCGGGTACTTCGAGCTGAGGACCATTCCCAACGCCGAGCCGGGCATGTCCCCGGTAGAGATCTGGTGCAACGAGGCGCAGGAGCGCTACGTGCTCGCGGTGGCACCGGAGGACCTGGAGCGCTTCGCTGCCCTGTGCGAGCGGGAGCGCGCGCCCTACTCGGTGCTGGGCGAGGCCACGGTCGAGCAGGTGCTGAAGCTGGGGGACTGGCACTTCGGCAACATGCCCATCGATCTGCCGATGGACGTGCTCTTTGGCAAGCCGCCGCGCATGCACCGGGACGTGAAGTCGCGCCCGCTCACCCACGCGCCGCTGAAGCTGGAAGGAGCGGAGCTGGGGGACATGGTGGCGCGGGTGCTGGAGCACCCGACGGTGGGGGACAAGTCCTTCCTCATCACCATTGGGGACCGGACGGTGTCGGGGCAGACGAGCCGCGATCAGATGGTGGGCCCGTGGCAGGTGCCGGTGGCGGACTGCGCGGTGACGCTGACGACGATCACCAGCCACACGGGCGAGGCCATGGCCATGGGCGAGCGGACGCCGCTGGCGCTCATCGACGCGGCGGCCTCGGCGCGGATGGCGGTGGGGGAGGCGCTGACGAACATCGCCGCGGCGCGGATCGAGCGGCTGTCGGACGTGAAGCTGTCCGCCAACTGGATGGCGGCGGCGGGCAGCCCGGGAGAGGACGCCAACCTCTACGCGGCAGTGCACGCGGTGGGGATGGAACTGTGTCCGGCGCTGGGGCTCACCATCCCGGTGGGCAAGGACTCCATGTCCATGCGCACCGTGTGGGAAGAGCAGGGCGTGCGCAAGGCCGTGGTGGCGCCGGTGTCGCTCATCGTCTCGGCGTTCGCGCCAGTGCGCGACGTGCGGAAGTCGCTGACGCCCCAGCTCCGGGAGCTGCGCGAGGACACGCGGCTGCTCTTCGTCGATCTGGCGCGGGGGCGGCAGCGCCTGGGTGGCTCCGTGCTGGCGCAGGTCTACGAGCAGGTGGGGACGGAGAGCCCGGACGTGGAGGATCCAGCGCTGCTGCGCGGCTTCTTCGCGGCCCTGCAGGAGCTGAATGAGGCTGGGCGGGTGCTGGCGTACCACGATCGCTCGGACGGTGGCCTGCTGGCGACGCTGGCCGAGATGGCCTTCGCCGGCCACTGTGGGCTGGACGTGGATGTGGCGGCGCTGGGAGCACAGGCCATCCCGGCGCTCTTCAACGAGGAGCTGGGGGCGGTGCTGCAGGTGCGCGCGGCGGACCTGGGGTCCGTGAGAGAGGCGCTGGCGCGGCATGGGCTGGGCGCACAGGGCCACGAGCTGGGGCGGCCTCGGGCGGAGCTGGAGGTGCGCCTGCGACAGGGGGAGAAGACGCTGCTCGCAGTGCAGACGATGGCGCTGCGCCAGTACTGGTCCCGCGTCAGCTACGAGCTGCAGAAGCTGCGGGACAACCCGCGCTGCGCGGAGGAGGAGTACGCCGCGAAGTGCGACGCGAATGACCCGGGCCTCTCACCGCGGCTCACGTTCGATCCGAAGGAGGACGTAGCGGCACCCTTCATCGCCAAGGGCGCGAGGCCTCGGGTGGCGGTGCTGCGCGAGCAGGGGGTAAACAGCCAGATGGAGATGGCGGCGGCCTTCACGCGCGCGGGCTTCACGGCGGTGGACGTGCACATGAGCGAGCTGATCGCCGGGCGCGTGTCGCTGAAGGACTTCGCGGGCGTGCTGGCGTGCGGTGGCTTCTCCTACGGGGACGTGCTGGGCGCGGGCGGCGGCTGGGCGAAGTCCATCCGCTTCAATGCGCGCACGAGGGACGAGTTCGCTGCCTTCTTCGCGCGCCCGGACAGCTTCGGCCTGGGCATCTGCAACGGCTGCCAGATGATGGCGCAGCTCAAGGACATGATCCCGGGCGCGGGGCACTTCCCGCGCTTCGTGCGCAACGCCTCGGAGCAGTTCGAGGCGCGGCTGTCGCTGGTGGAGGTGGCGGAGAGCCCCTCGCTGTTCTTCAAGGGCATGGCGGGCAGCCAGCTGCCCATCGCCGTCTCTCACGGCGAGGGCTTCGCGGAGTTCCCGAGCGCGGAGGAGGCGGCACGGGTGAACAAGCTGGGGCTGGTGACGGCGCGCTTCGTGGACAACCACGGGCGGGTGACGGAGACGTACCCGGCAAACCCGAATGGCTCTCCCTTCGGCATCTGCGGGCTGACGACGGAGGACGGGCGCTTCACGCTGATGATGCCGCACCCGGAGCGGGTACACCGGACCGTGCAGCACTCATGGCACCCGAGCGACTGGGGTGAGGACGGGCCGTGGATGCGCCTGTTCCGCAATGCCCGGGCGACTCTGGGCTGAGGCCCTTCGGGCGCGAGCCCTGCCCCTCTTCCCAGGCCGGCGATTCGGGGTGGGCCTGCTAGCGGCGGCGCCCGGAATGAACCTGTCAGACAAGCAGACAGGTTGGCGCAGGCTGCGCCCGGCGGGTGGCTCCCGGCAAGCTCGGAGCGGAGGCGCAGCGGGCGGGCTCAGGCGCATGGGCGGAGCACGCGAAGGGCTATGCCCGGTGGCTGCTCTCGCCCGTCACTACCGCGGAGCCGATGAGGTGAGCCAGCCGCAGTGGCTCCGGGACGAGGCCCCGGTCGGTCACGTGTGCGAGGGCCTCTGCCACCTCGGCAGGCTCCGCGCCCTGCACCTGGAAGGTGAAGCCACCGAGCTGATGAATGGGCCCCGCCCGCTTCAATAACGCCAACCGCTGCTCCGCACGCGGGAGCCGCCGAAGCGCCCGCTCCACCGCGGCCAGGTCCGGCATGCGTCGCATCACCGCCACACACGGACGCTTCAGGCGGGCCGCCAGAGCGGGCAGGTCCACCACGTTGAAGCCACCGAAGGCAATGCCATCCAGCAGCACCAGGTGGATCTGCGGGAGGAACTTGCCGCCCTCCAGCAGTCGGCACACCTCCTGCGTCGCAGTCCACCCATCCTTGCGCACGCGCCCCCAGACGAGCCCCTCAAAGCGAGTGCCGCTGCACACCACGCCCACCACGGGCACGACGGCGCCAGGGCGGCGCTGGAAGGGGCCATCATCGAAGCCGATGACGCGGGGAAGGCGGGGCAGGCGCATGGGAGGCAGCCAGCGCTCGGGCGGCGCAAGGGGGAAGGTACAACATGAGTGCGTCCAGCCGAGTGCTGACGGAAAGGGCTTCCAAGCTTGTGGGATGGATTCGCTAGGCACTGCCGAGCCAATGGGAGCGTCCCAGAAAAGCTCCTGTGCTTCCAGTCGCTTGACACGTCCTCCTGGCTCCTCGGGGCGCCGTAGGTCTACTCAGCAGCGGGCTCACCCTCGGGAGCAGGCTCCGTGGGGCCAGCGGCGCTCCGGCGGCGCCCCAGCAGCGACAGGTGCGGCCCCATGCCCACCACGAAGGTGTTACCGGGAGTCGTGCTCGCGCTGCCGAGTGTCTGGAGCGTGCGGAGCTGCAGGAGCGCCGGGCTCTGCTCCACCATACGTGCCGCGTTGGCCAGGCTTCGCAGCGCCGCCGTCTCTCCGCGCGCCTTCTCCAGCGTCGCCAGGCCCTCCTTCCGGGCCTTGAGCGCCTCGGCGAAGGCGCGCCGCAGCTCCGCCGGCAGCATCACATCCTTGAGCTCCACCGCCTCCACCGCGAGCCCGATCCCCCGCGCCTGCTCGGCCACCCGCGCGAGCAGCCCCTCGCTCAGCGCCACCCGCCCCGAGATGAGCTCCTCCAGCGGGTGCTGCCCCGCCTCCGTCCGCAGGGCGAGCTGCACTGCGAGGTAGAGGTGGTCCGTGTAGCTCTGCACCCGGTGATGAGCCACATCCGGCGCCACCACCGCATAGCGCACCGCGACGCTCACCTTGAGCGTCACCTGGTCTCGGCAGAGCACCTCCTGGCCGGGCACGGTGAGGCTGCGAAGGCGCAGGTCGACGAGCTCCACATGCTGGGTGGCTCGCCACAGCCAGTACAACCCGGCGCTGAGCGTCCGCTCGTAGCGCCCCTGAGTGTAGAGGAGCCCGGCATGGCCCTCGGGGACCACGGTCTTGCGCACCACGAACCGGGCGGTCAACAGCACCGCGAGCAGCAGCACCACTGCGAGGAGGACGTGGGTCATGCGCGCATCCTTTCAGGAAGAAAGCGGAGACCTCGGAGGAGCCCGGTGAGCGGGCGGGGACTCTTCGCCCGCATGGCCCGCCGCTCGGTGCGCCCGAGAGCGCTGGTCCCCGAGGCCCCCGTGGGGAGTTGAACCCCGCCCATGTCTGGGTATGCCAGGAGCAGAGACGCGCGACGCAGGACCCGATCCGACGATGTCTTCACGGGCTGACGGCGATAGTCTCCATGCGCAGCGACGCGCGTACGACGCAGGGCCTGACTGCGGAAAAACGAAAGCCCGACCTCCTTCGAGGAGGCCGGGCTTCAGAACATCACCTGGGCTTGTGTCTCAGGCAGCGCGGACGTCCTGCGCCTGCAGGCCCTTGGGGCCCTTCGTCACCTCGAACTGCACCTTCTGGCCCTCGGCCAGCGTGCGGAAGCCATCCATATTGATCGCGGAGTGATGGACGAACACGTCCTCACCGCCGCCATCCTGGGTGATGAAACCGAAGCCCTTCGCGTCGTTGAACCACTTCACAGTACCTGTTGCCATGAGCCTTCTTCTTTCGTTGCGAGGCGGCTTCCGCCGCCCTTCTGAAGCCCGAACCGGGTGAAGCCCGAGCCGAGCGAGCGCGACGTAGCCCGTCTTCTCCAGAAAGTCGAGAGGCTACCAGCATAGGCTGTAAGAGATGCGAAACAGGAACACCCTTGCGAGAGCATTCCAGCGAGACAAGCGGGGGGACAAGGCTCCTCGCCCGGGCGCGCCATGAATAGCTTTGAGAGTAAAACTTCCAGGAGGCTCGGATGGCGGAGCTAAACCCTCTCCAAGACACGCATTCTCCGCGGGTCCCCCTCTTATGTGAGAGGGGTTACGCACTGCGCCATATCTGGGATCGAAGCGCCGCGGCAGGCATCCTCTCCCGGCCTCTTGCGGGAGGACTGCCGCTGCGCCGCTGGCTGCCTCAGGATGCCCACTCGCTGTTGGATCTCGCAGCAGGTCTGGCGGTCGCGGTCGCGGGGCGGTTCTCCAGGGGCGGCGTGGCGCGGCGGGTGGGCCTGGGGCTGGGCCTGGGGCTCGTGGGCGTCACCCTGCTGACGGACAGCCGGCTCAGTCTCTCCCGCCTCCTTCCCATTGAGCTGCACGAGCTGGCGGATCATGGCTGGGGGCTGGCTGTCATCGCCGCGCCCTTCGTGGGCAGCTACACGCGCCGGTCCCCCGGAGCCGCCGCGGTGCACGTGCTGGCGGGGGCAGCCGTCCTCCTGGGCGCGCTCGTCACGGACTACCGCTGCCGCAGCGGCATGCACCTGGGCCACGAGCGGATGACGGACCCGGGGCCCGTGGGCGCATGAACGATCGAGGCCCTCCGGCCCGTGGCACCACCGTGCGCGGCGCACTCGAGGCAGCGCTCGCCGCCGCGCCGGAGCCGGGCCTCACCGCGCGCGAGCTCTCGGCCGCGGTGGGCATCCCGGAGAAGGACGTGGCCGAGCACCTCGTCCACCTGGAGAAGTCCCTCAAGGCGCTGGGAGGAAAGCTCGAGGTGCTGCCCGCCGAGTGCCTGGCCTGCGGCTTCGTCTTCCGAGACCGCAAGCGCTTCACCCGCCCGGGCGCCTGTCCTGAGTGCCGGGCCACCCGCATCGACCCGCCCGCCTTCCGCCTCGGGCCCTGAGGGGCCCTGAAAAGCAGAGCGGCAGGGCACCCGGGGCACCCTGCCGCTCGTGAGGCTTCCGTGAGGCAGGGGCCTACGCCCCCTTCACGGGCTACTTACCTTCGGCCGCGCTCCGCATCGGCGTTTCGATGCGCATGCTGTAGAACGACCGGTACACGAAGATGACCGAGAGGAGGAAGAACACTCCGGACAGCACGTGGGTGAGCGTGGTGTTGCCGGACTTGTTCAGCTCCACCGCCATCTCCACCGCGAGCAGGCCGAACAGGGTGGTGAACTTGATGACCGGGTTGAGCGCCACGGACGAGGTGTCCTTGAACGGGTCGCCCACCGTGTCGCCCACCACCGTGGCTGCGTGCAGGTCCGTACCCTTGGCGTGCAGCTCCGTCTCCACCAGCTTCTTCGCGTTGTCCCATGCGCCGCCCGCGTTCGCCATGAACACGGCCTGGTACAGGCCGAAGATGGCGATCGAGATCAGGTAGCCGATGAAGAAGTACGGCTCGGCGCAGGCGAACGCCAGGGTGCTGAAGAAGACGCCCAGGAAGATGTTGAGCATGCCCTTCTGCGCGTACTGGGTGCAGATCTCCACCACGCGCTTCGAGTCCTCCACGCTCGCCTTCTCCACTCCCTCCAGCTTGATGTTCTTCTTGATGAACTCCACCGCGCGGTAGGCGCCCGTGGACACCGCCTGCATGGAGGCGCCGCAGAACCAGTAGATGACCGAGCCGCCCGTCACCAGGCCTAGCAGGAAGGGAGCGTGCAGCAGCGACAGCTTGCCCAGGCCCTCGGTCTTGAGCGACAGGATGCCGTTCACCGTCTCCGTGCCCACCAGCAGCACGATGATGGAGAAGATCATCGTCGTGGCGCCTACCACCGCGGTGCCGATGAGCACCGGCTTGGCCGTGGCCTTGAACGTGTTGCCCGCGCCGTCGTTCTCCTCCAGGTACTGCTTGCCCTTCTCGAAGTCCGGAGTGAAGCCGAAGTCCTTGTTCACTTCCTCCTTCACGTTGGGGACGTTCTCGATCAGCGACAGCTCGTACACGCTCTGTGCGTTGTCCGTCACCGGGCCATAGCTGTCCACCGCGATGGTGACCGGGCCCATGCCCAGGAAGCCGAATGCCACCAGGCCAAACGCGAACACCGCCGGGGCCAGCATCAGCGTCAATGGCACATACGTGCTCACCCAGAAGGCCAGGCCCATCAGCCCCGCGATGATGATGCCCATCCAGTAGGCGGAGAAGTTGCCGGCCACCAGGCCGGAGATGACGTTGAGGCTGGGGCCACCCTCGCGGCTGGCCGTCACCACCTCGCGCACGTGGCGGCTGTCGGTGGAGGTGAAGACCTTGATCGCCTCCGGGATGATGGCGCCTGCCAGCGTGCCGCAGGTGATGATCAGCGACATCTTCCACCACAGCGAGCCGTCACCGGCCAGGTCGGGGATGAGCAGGTAGCTGACCACGAAGGTGAGGCCCACGGACACGATGGAGGTGAGCCACACCAGGAACGTCAGGGGGTGCTCGAAGTTCATCTTGTCCACGTTCTTGTACTTGTTGCTCTGGATCAGCTCGTTGATGCCGTAGGACAGCAGACTGGCCAGCACCATCACGATGCGCATCACGAAGATCCACACCAGCAGCTGCACCTGGAAGGCCGGGGGCACCGCCAGCAGGATGAAGGTGATGAGCGCCACGCCCGTCACGCCGTAGGTCTCGAAGCCGTCCGCCGAGGGGCCCACGCTGTCGCCCGCGTTGTCGCCCGTGCAGTCGGCGATCACGCCCGGGTTGCGCGCGTCGTCTTCCTTGATCTTAAAGACGATCTTCATCAGGTCCGAGCCGATGTCGGCGATCTTCGTGAAGATGCCACCCGCGATGCGCAGCACGCTGGCGCCCAGCGACTCTCCGATGGCGAAGCCGATGAAGCACGGGCCCGCGAAGTCGCGCGGGACGAAGAGCAGGATGATGAGCATCAGCAGCAGCTCGGTGCTGATGAGCACCATGCCGATGGACATACCCGCCTGCAGGGGGATGGCGTAGGTGGGGTAGGGCTTGCCGCGCAGGGAGGCGAACGCGGTGCGGCTGTTGGCGAAGGTGTTCACCCGGATGCCAAACCACGCCACGCCGTAGCTGCCCGCGATGCCGACGAGGCTGAACAGGAGGATGGCGAAGAGCTTGGCCGGGGCCTCGCTCAGCATGTGCTGGAGGAAGCCGAAGTAGCCGACCATCACCACCAGCAGCAGCGCCCACAGGCCGAGGATGAACTTGCCCTGGGTGATGAGGTACGTCTTGCACGTCTCGTAGATGAGCTCGGAGATCTCCAGCATCGCCCGGTGCACGGGCAGCTTCTTGAGCTGGCCGTACTGGAGGAACCCGAAGCCGAGGCCGAGCACGCACACGGCGATGCCAGCCAGCAGCAGCTGGTAGCCGTTGAGCGCGCCATTCATGAACGTCTGGGAGGTGAAGTCCGGGAGGACGAGGTCCGCCTCGCTGGCGCGGGCGGTGCTACCGGCAAGGACGGCCAGGAGTCCGAAGACCCGGGCGGCCGTGCCGGTGACGCCCTTCCAGAGGGCGTTCATCGGTGAAACGGTGGGTGTCATGGGGGTGCAACTCCTCAAGAGAGAAAATTCGAGGGGTTGGCCGCCTGCGGGCGGGGACACCGCACGCCGACGCTTCAGCACAGCCTCGCCCTTCAGGGCCACGAAGCGCCCAGAAGGCGGCGGCCGCTTAGCACGGCCCGGGTGTGGAAGTCGACTTCTACTGTACGACACGGTCGAAGGGCAGGGGCCCTCCCCCGAGGTCTACCGGTCTCCCATAGGCCGCCACGAGGAGGACGTCCCCGTTGGGAACCGCTGCCGAACGCAAAAACGCCTGGCTGTCCCCCAGCACCAGCGCCCGCGACCTTGGCATGGCCCCCACGCCCTCACCCGCGACCGACCCGCCCTACCTTCCCC
>NZ_DASPHO010000251.1:0-11679 GCF_035629615.1 Hyalangium sp.
CTGGAGGGGTGCATCCAGTCCCAGTGCGGTGAACGCTGCCCAGAAGTGAGGATGAGGGTGCATGCGACGCAGTTCCTTCATGGCCTCGCGGAGCGCATGGGTGCGGCCGAGTCCCGCCAACAAGTGGCGGTAGTAGCGCTCCATAAGCTGGCGTGTCACCTCATCATTGACCTTCCATAGGCTGGTGACCACGGTCTCCGCCCCGGCAACGAGGAAGGCCCGGCGCAGACCGTACACGCCGTCGCCCAGCCTGACGTCGCCACGACCCGTGTCGCAGGCCGACAGAACCACCAACTGAGTGCCCCACAGATTCAGCCCGGCCAACTCTAGCGCCGTCACAAGAGACTCCTCAATGCGACGAGTTCCTGCCGGTGCTGTTGGATGCTGAATGCCAGCAAGCACCAAGCCCGAGCGCAGCAGCGGGTCCGAGGGGCGTTGAGCAGGGCTTGAGCCCACGGCACCGAAGTTGCCAACGCCGCGCGCGGCGGACACTGGGGAGGAATCCTCGAGGAAAAAGCCGTGGGTGGCAATGTGAAGCAAGCCCGGAGTGGGCAGCCTGAGCAGAGCCTGCTTGGTGGCGTCGGGTCCCAGGAGCAGCTGAGCCTGTGGAAACAAGCGGAGGATGCTCTCGGCCTCCGCGCGTGTCCCAGGCAGCGGCGCCCAAGGAATGTCAGGTCCGTTCGAGCGCAGCGTAGTGAAGAAGTCCTCAAGCAAGGCTGCGCGCTGGGCCAGTGCTGGAGCGGTCTGCTCCTCGGGCGTGGCAGCAGCCAGAGGCGAGCCGAAGTCTGGACTGGCCAGGACTACCACGGAGTTTGATGGGGGAAGATCCTCGGAGCGAGGCAGCAGGTCCTTGCCTGAGGTGAGATATGTGATGTGGAAGGCATCCACCAGGAAGCGGCGGCCATCATGGAGAGCGGCGAAGGGGACGAGGTTGAGCTGGCCGTCGGGTGCGAGGAACAGACGCCGCTTCTGGCCAAGGTGCGGAACCAGGGGAAGGAAGGCGAGTGTGTGGAGGGCTTGGGCAGCGGACAGATAGGAGGCGGATTTGCGAGCGAGCGTGTCATGCAGGCGCAGCGCGGCGCGGTCGATGGGCTCCGCTGGACCGAGGTCCACAGCACGACTCCGTCCGTCAGCAAAGAGCAAGAGCGCCAGATAGCGCAGGTGGTTGTCAACCTGAGAGGGCAGAAGGCCAGGCTTGGCGAGGAGGGCACGGTCTTGATACGCGACGAACTCGACGATCGCGCTATCGGGGGGCAGGGCTGCCGTCACCTGAGAGATGAGTTGGCCGGGGGGGGGCAGGTCATGGAGTCTGCGCAGTGGCCCCGAGCGCCTGACGAGATCTTCTTCAAGAAAATCACCCTCGGCTGCGAGATCCTTAAGGCGTTGCCGGTAGTCGGCGGGAGAGAGCATGCCGGGACCAGCAAGCGAGAGCGTGGCGAGCTGGGTGCGCAGAGAACGCAGGCGATCGAAGGCCACGCGATCGGCGGAATCCATGCTGCGGTAGATAATGGAGGAGGTGTTGGAGCTTTCCTGGACGGAGCGGCCCTTACGGAGGAGAGCGGCAGAGAGAGCGAGGTGGACAAGGCGCGGGTCGTCAGGGTGAGATCGGACGAGTGCGTAGAGGCGCTCTTCCTGTGCTCGGAGGAGGTGAAGGAAGGTGGCAAGGCTCTGCTCGGAGAAGCCGAAGACCTCTTGACGAAGGTGTTGCTCGGAGGAGGTCAAAGCGCGTTGCAAGAGTGGCAGGGCGGTGTCGACCTGGCCCTGGATGAGGTGGAATCGGGCGAGGTTGTGAATCGAGTTCGTGACGTTGGGATGATTCTCGCCGAGGGCTGCCTCCCAAATCTTGATGGCGCGCGCAAACAACAGCTCGGCGCGCGTATAGAATCCCTGAGCCTGATAGAGGCTGGCAAGGTTGTTGAGCGAGCCTGCTACGTCTGGGTGCTCGGGGCCGAGAGCTGCCTCCTGAAGTCCAAGCGCGCGTGTCATCAGAGGCTCGGCGCGCTCGTAGAATCCCTGATGATGGTAAAGCACGGCAAGGCTGCTGAGCACTTCAGCGACGGTTGGGTGGTTCTCGCCAAGAGTCTCCTCCCAAATCTCTAGGGCTCTTACATATAGAGGTTCGGCACGCGCATGGAGTTCCTGAAAGGAATAAAGGAGGGCGAGGCAGTAGAGCGAGTAGGCGACGTCTGGGTGGCGATCGCCGAGGGCCGCCTCCAGGATCTCGAGCGCGCGTACCAATAAGGGCTCGGCGCGCTCGTAGAGTCCTTGAGCTTGGTAGATGCCAGCGAGATTGTTGAGCGATTCAGCAACGTCAGGGTGGTTCGGGCCGCGGGCTGCCTGCCGAATCTTGAGGGCGCGTGCAAACAAGGGCTCGGCGCGCGCGTAGAGCCCCTCAGAAGAGTAGATCGCGGCGAGGTTGTTGAGTGATTCAGCGAAGTCGGGGTGAGCGTCGCCAAGGACTGCTTCACGAATCTCAAGCGCGCGCGCCGCCAGAGGCTCGGCACGCGCGTACAGTCCCTGAAGGTAGTAGATGCTGGCAAGCTCATTGAGCGCTTCAGCGACGTCAGGGTGTTTCTCGCCGAAAGCTGCCTTCCGAATCTTGAGCGCGTGTGCGAACAAGGGCTCGGCGCGCGCGTAGAACCCCTGAGAAGAGTATAGGACTGCGAGGTTAGTGAGCGCTTCGGCGACACTGGGGTGATTTTCGCCGAGGGCTCCCTTGCGAATCTTAAGAGCACGTACCAGCAAGGGTTCAGCGCGAGCAAAATCTGCTAGTTTTACATGGACCTCGCCGAGAAGGCTGAGGCAGTCGGCGATCTTCGGATGCATCCCTGCGAGCACAGCCTCTCGAGTCTCCAAGGCGTGCTCAACAAGGGGGGCTGCCTCTGCGTATTTTCCCGCGTTTATCAACTTCTGGCCTTCGTCAAAGGACTTCTGCGCCTCCGCCAATCGTGAGTCCGCGAGAGTCTTCTCCACTGTGGCACACGCTGTACACCACAGGCAGATGAGCACTGTTACCATTAAAGCTCGCTGCATGGTCACTCCCAGCCTGCGTTGTTCTTCCCCCACGCTCACCTACCCGCTACTGAGGTGTCGCGGACATACCACTTTGGGAGTACGCGGGCTCCGTCGGGTACAACCTCAAGCGCAGAGTTGCCTCAGCCGACAGCGAAACGAGGTACCGGGGCTCACCGAGGCTTGTAGGCTCAGAAGCCGATGCCGACGCCAGCCTTGAGCAGACCATGGCCAAGCTCGAACCGCAGTGCCACAGAGCGAGTCTTGAAGAGAGCGCCGACCGAGGCCTGCCAGAAGAAGCCTCCGTAGGTGGGCCGGGATCCCCAGGCATCGTTCCAACCGGTGAGGAAGCCCGCTGCGTAGCCGAGATCCACCTTGGGGTAGAGCGCGAGGTTGTCGCTCACCCATACGTTCCACAGCAGGCCCGCGACGGGCAGCAGCTCCACGAAGCCGTAGTCGTCGCTCAGGGAGCTATAGGAGAAACGCAGCAGGTCGACGCCGAACTCGGCTGCCAGCTGGTCTTTGATACGTTCGTTGCGGAGGAATCCCTCCGGGCCCACTGGAATCATGAAGCGGCCACCGATGCCGAGACCGTTTCCGTAGCCGACGATTCCCCAGGCCGAGAGACCTGCTGAGCTGGGGCCTGACTGTGAGGCTTCGCTGGACTCAGAAGCTGGACTCTGAGCTGCGGCAGGGAATGCGAGGAGCAGAGCAGCGACTGCGGCCATGAGGAGACGTGCTGGATGCATGTGTGTTTTCCTTCCCAAGGAGTCTGCTTTGTCCCGTCACTGCGCCAGACAGAGGACGGGACGATTGCCTGTCGCGGGACCTGTTCTGCAAGACGCTCCGTCAAGCGGGTTCGGGGTTACCTGCGGCAGCAGACCCGAGGACGGGATCTCGACATAGAAGGGAGCTGACAGCAGGCCCGAGGGAGTTTGGACTTCCACAGACATCGAGAACCAGGTGCCTGCCGTCCAGGTGCCGGAGCTCCGGGTGGCGCTCCATCGAGTCCGGTAGAACTGAGCCGCGCCGCGAAGCAAGTTCCCCAGGGAACCGTAGATCGAGATCAGCTGCCGGGCATCCGACGCCCACAACATGGCCCCCTGGGTCTGGGCCGCCATCTGGCTCAATACCTGGAAGTTGATGCCATTGCTGAGGCCTACGGTGAAGAGCTTCACGTTCCGGCTGCGGGCAAGGGAGATGACGTTCTGCAGGCTCCAGGAGCCGTCCGTGTCCTCTCCATCCGTGAACACCACCACGGCGCGATTCGGGTTGTGGCCCTGCGACGTGACGTGCTCGACCAGTGCCGCCGTGGAGGCATAGAGCGGGGTTCCGCCACCCTCCAGGTGGGCCAGAGTGTCCAGCGAGCCGTAGAAACTCGAACCCGCTGAGGTGAAGCTGCCCCAGAGGGTGATGGGGGCGTAAGGCAGGAGCCCGCCGGAGGCGAAGGCTGATAGCTGGGCGGTGTCCGGCGCCGACAGGGCCTGGAAGAAGATCTTGCCCGCTTGGATCCGAGAGTCAGTGGGATCCGTGGACAAGATGCTTGCGCTCTGGTCCATGAGCAGGACCGCGGAGTAGGGACCCACGTCCGTGCCGGGTTGAGCGGAGAGGCCCAACCGCTCGAAGTGTAGGTCGGCGAAGTCCCGGAGCGTGAAGGCGCCACTCCCCAGACCTCCCAGCGGAGTGCCGTTCGCATGGAGGACCAGCACGTCCACCTCGAACTCCAGCCGGGTGCTCCCATGGGAGGTGATGCGCACGCCCCGGGTTCCGGCAGAGGGGAGGGACTGAGGCGCCAACTGCACCTGAAGCCGGGTGGTCTGCCCCCCGTTCACCTGGGTGGCTTCGGAACGGCTCTCGAACCCATCCAGGCTGAAGTTCAGGGAGTAGCTCCCTGCAGGGAGGCCGAGGAACTGGAACTGCCCTGCGGCATTCGTGGACGTGAAGCCTTGTCCAGCTCCGGAGGCCACCACCGTGACGCCAGTCAGGAGCGTTCCGAACGAATCCGACACCTGCCCGGAGATGGCCCCGATCGGTGGGGCCACAGGGATCATCTTCACCAGGATGTGGATGTCCCAGTCCGCCGGCACCTGCACGGCCAGAGTGGAGTCTTCGTAGCCCTCGAGCGAGAAGCTCAAGGAGTAGGGGCCTGCTGGGAGCGTTGTGAGCTGGAACTTTCCCGCGTCATCCGTGGAGGTGAGCTCGGAGCGTGTCCCGGAAGCCATGACGGAGACGCGGCCCAGCGGTCTGCCTTGCGGATCCGAGACTGTTCCGGAGACAGAGCCCACAGCAGGCTTTGGCAGGGGAGGAGGGCCTTCGCTCCCTCCACCACACGCGGCGAGGATCGCCAGCGTTGTCAGCAGGAGGGGCAGGACAAGACTCTGGACGGGAGACTGCATGGCTGGCTCGTTCATCGAAAGGAAGGGAGGGGCTGTCACCTGGAGGCTTGCCGCTGGGCGCCAGGCGGGCTGGCCCCTGTCAAGGTCTTCCCAGAGATGGCGGAGTAGTTGGCCAGGAGGCCTCCTTTGTCGAAGGTCATGGACAGCAAGTCGCTCTTGACCTCGCTTCCGCCGCGAAACGTTCCGTACGGGGTGACGCACTCCGTTTTCAGCAGGGACTGGGAACGGAAGTAATGGACGGAGCGGCTGCCGTCGGCGTGGCGCGTGGAATCGTTGGGCTCACCCAGCAGCTTGATGACCTCGGAATAGGTTGTCTGGCCGACCTCGAAGTAGGTGTCTGCTGGTGGTTGCTGGGGGACCGTATTCTTCGAAGAAGCACAGGCCGACAGCGTGAGTGCTGTGGCGATGACGAGGACTGCTTTCATGGAGCCTCCTGTTCACAGCAAGAGCCAGATGAGGCTCCGTTCGACTCAGGGGAATGAACTCCGCGGCAGGCTCATTGGCGCTGGCCGCTGAGCAGACCGGTGCCCGTCGATGTCTGTCCGGACGTGGCGGAGAAGTCGGTCAAGATGCCGTTCTTGTCGAAGGTCAGATAGACGGAGGTGTGCTCACTCTCGCTACCGCCGACGAGCCTTCCGACATACGGGATGAAGCTCGCCGCACTCGCCTGAGACTGTGCGTAGGAGTAGTTGATAGAACGGCTGCCGTCTGAATGCAGCGTGGAGCCGGTGGGCTTGCCCAGGCCGGTGATGACCTCCTGATAGGTCGTCTTGCCCTTCTGGAACTGAGAGACCTGCTCCTGGGTGACCTTCTTGCCCGTAGCGATGCAGGCCGACAGCGTGAGCGCCGCAGCCGTGATGAGGACCGCCTTCATGATGCCTCCTTTTCATCAGTAGGGAGGCGGAAGGCAGGCGACCTATGCAGAGAATTTCTTCCGGGAGGTTATTTGGACGGCTGGGGAGGCGGCGCCATCCCCTGAAGGGGCGCATCCAGCCCCAGGGCTGTGAACGCTGCCCAGAAGTGCGGATGAAGTTGCTTGCGGCGCATTTCCCTCATCGCCTCACGGAGCGCGCTGGTGCGACCGAGGCCCGCCAACAAGTAGCGGTAGTAGCGCTCCATGAGCTGGTAGGTCGTCTCGTCATTGACCTTCCACAGACTGGTGACCACGGTCTCCGCCCCGGCGACCAGGAAGGCCCGTCGCAGGCCGTACACGCCGTCGCCCAGCTTGACGTCGCCGCGGCCTGTGTCACAGGCCGACAGGACCACCAACTGAGTGCCCCAGAGATTCAGCCCGGCCAACTCTAGCGCCGTGACCAAGGAGTCCTCGGAGAGAGGCGAGCCGGGTGAGGCGGCTAGGGGATGAGCGCCCGCCAGTACCAGTCCCGAGCGCAGCAGCGGGTCAGCAGGCCGTGTCACAGGGTCGGCAGCCACGGCACCGATATAGCCCACCGCGCGTCCGTCCGAGAGGCGAGGAGTCTCTTCAAGGAAGAAGCCGTGGGTGGCGATGTGCAGCAGACCGGGCGTGGATAGCTTCAGCAGTGCCTGCTTGGTGGCATCAGCACCCAGGAGGAGCTGGGCTTGAGGAAACAGCTGGTGGATGACCTTGGCTTCCTGGCGTGTGCCAGGCAGCGGAGCCCAGGGAATGTCCGGACCGTCCGAGCGCAGTGCCGAGAAGAAGCCCGCGAGGGAGGCTGAGCGTTCAGTGAGTGCTGGACTGGCCTGCGGCTCCGGGGGGGGGACAGCAGGAGACGAGCCGAAATCAGGGTCGGCCAGGACCATCATGGAGCGAGAGGAGGGGGGAGCTTGGGGACGAGGCAGCAGATCCTTTCCCGAGGTGAGATAGGTGATGTCGAAGGTTTCCACGAGGAATTGGCGGCCATCGTGGAGAGCGGCGAAGGGAACGAGGTTGAGCTGGCCGTCAGGGACGAGGAAGAGACGGTGGCGCTTGCCAAGGTATTGAACCAGGGGACGGAAAGCCAGTCTGTAGAGGGCTTGCGCGGTGGGTAGATAGGAGGCGGCATTTCCCGCGAGCGAATGATGCAGGCGTAGCGCGGCGAGATCGATGGGCTCCGCGCGCCCAAGGTCCACGGCACGAATGTGCCCGTCGGCGAAGAGCATGAGCGCGAGATAGCGCAGGTGGCTGTTACGCTGGTCAGGCGGAAGGCTATGATCGGGGACGAGGGAGTGATCCTGGTAGGCAATGAACTCGACCAGAGCACCGTCGCTGGGCAAGGCGGCCGTCACATGGGGGATGAGCTGAGCGGGAGGTGGTGAGAGGTGGAGTCTACGAAGTGGTTCCGAGCGCCTGGCCAAGGCCGCTTCGAGGCGGTCACCCTCGTCTGCGAGGTCCTTGAGGCGTTGCTGGTAGTCGGTAGGAGAGAGTTTGCCTGGACCAGCCAGTGAGAGTGTGGCGAGTTGGGTGCGCAAGGCGCGCAGACGCTCGAAGTTTTCGCGATCAGCGTGATCCAGGTTGCGGTAGATGATGTGAGAGGTGTTAGCGATTTCCTGGACGGAGCGGCCCTTGCGAAGGAGAGCAGTGGAGAGGGCAAGATGGAGAACGCGGGCATCGTCGGAGTGAGCACGGGCGAGCGCGTAGAGACGCTCCTCTTTAGTGCGGAGCAGGTTGAGGACGGTGACAAGGCGTTTCTCTGAGAACCCGAAGATTTCTTGGCGAAGGTGCTGCTCGGAGGAGGAAAAGGCCCGCTGGAAGAGTGGCAGGGCCTTGTCGAGGTCCTGCTGAGCGAGACGATGTAGTGCGAGAATGTTGAGCGAGTTGGTGACGTCTGGGTGGTTCTCGCTGAGGGTCGCCTCCCGTATCTTGAGTGCGCGTTCATACAATGGTTCGGCCCGTGCGTAGAGCCCCTGAGCCTTGTAGAGGTCGGCGAGGGTGTGGAGCGAGTTGGCGACGCTGGGGTGGTTCCCACCAAGGGCTGCTTCCCGAATCTTGAGAGCACGTTCATTCAAAGGCTCGGCGCGCGTATGGAGCCCCTGCGCCTTGTAGAGCCCGGCGAGGTTGTGGAGCGAACTGGCGACGTTCGGGTGGTTCTCTCCGAGAGTTGTCTCCCAAATCTCTAGCGCACGTTCAAACAAAGGCTCGGCGCGAGCATAGAGCCCCTGAGAATAGTAGAGGAAGGCGAGGTTGTGGACCACGCCGGCGACGCTGGGATGATTTGCTCCGAGAGCCGCCTCCTGAAGCTTGAGCGCGCGTTCGAAAAGAGGCTCAGCGCGTGCGTAGAACCCCTGATCATGATAGAGGGCGGCGAGATTGTTGAGAGAGTTAACAACGGAGGAATGGTTCGTGCCGAAGGCTATCTCCCGTATCTTGAGTGCTCGTTCATACAAGATCTCGGCGCGTGCGTAGAACCCCTGCACCTTGTAGAGGAGGGCGAGGTTGTGGAGCGATTGGGCGATGTCGGGGTGGTTCGCACCGAAGGTGGCTTCCCGAATCTGGAGAGCACGTTCATACAAGGGCTTGGCGCGCGTGTAGTGTCCCTGAGCATAGTAGAAACCGGCAAGGTTGCTGAGCGAGGTGGCGACCTCGGGGTGGTTCTCGCCGAGGACTGCCTCACTGATTCTGAGAGCTTGTTCATACAAGGGCTCGGCGCGCGCGTAGAACCCCTGCGTATGATAGAGGAAGGCAAGGTTGTTGAGTGTGGTTGCGACACTGGGGTGGTTCGTGCCGAGGGTTGCCTCTTGAATCTTGAGTGCGCGGTCATACAAGGGCTCCGCGCGCGCGTAGAGTCCTTGGGCGTAGTAGGTATTAGCGAGGTTGTTAAGCGATTGGGCGACGTCAGGATGGCTTGCGCTAAGGGCTACCTCCCGAATCTGGAGAGCACGTTCATCCAAGGACTCAGCGCGTGCGTAGAGCCCCTGAGCCTTGTAGAGGCGGGCGAGGTTGTTGAGCGATTGAGCGACGTCGGGGTGGTTCTCGCCGAGAGTTGCTTCTCGTGTCTTGAGCGCGCGGACCAACGAAGGCTCTGCGCGAGCATAATCTGCCCGCAGCAAATAAACCTCTCCAAGCAGGTCGAGGCAATCGGCCACCTTCCGATTCGTCTCCGCGAGCACAGTCTCC
Source organism: Hyalangium sp. (assembly GCF_035629615.1). Classification (GTDB taxonomy): domain Bacteria; phylum Myxococcota; class Myxococcia; order Myxococcales; family Myxococcaceae; genus Hyalangium. The sequence goes on from NZ_DASPHO010000251.1 coordinate 9,481, forward strand.
CATAGGCCCAGAGCGTGCTCGATGCGAGGTGTTGCTTCGGAGTATTGCCCCGCTTCCTTCAACCTCTGTCCCTCGTCAAAAGCCTTCTGCGCCTCCTCCAGTCGTGGGTCTGTGGGAACTTCCTCCACGGTTGCGCACGCCGCACACCACAAGACGATGAGAGTTGTTGTCCTTGATGCTCGTTGCATGGTCGCGCCTATTCGCTTGCTTTCCCAGATAACCCAACCCTACGTCCGGGAGAGGGATAGGGCTCTAACCGTAAGGAATCGTTCGTTGATCCATTTTTTAGCGGGTGCTCAGTCCATCAGGCGCGGAGACCCTACCCGGCGCGAACTGTCGCGGACATACCACTCGCGGAGTATGCGAATCCCTTCGCTGTGGCTCATTGGCACGACAGGAGGGCGCATACACAGAAGCCAGGTCGGGTATTACGGCGCGTGGATGCGTCTGCCCGGTGAGTGGCGATCAATGTGCTCACGCGCCCGATGTTCGTTCTGGTGAGTCATCCAGGAACGCCTTCAGCGCAGGGAGCACCACCTCTGGCCGCTCCAGGTGAGGACTGTGCCCTGCCACCACGCGCAGCAGCCGGGCCTCGGGCAGCCGCTTCGCTGCCTCCACCGCCAGGGACACGGGCAGGGTGTCCTCGTTCTCGCCCCACACGAGGAGTACCGGCTGGCGCACCGAAGCAAGCTGCTCGCGCCGGTGAAACACCCCTCCCACCAGCGGCACCAGCGTGTTGAAGGCCTGCGCCGCACGGGGACGGCCTCCGGGCACGGCCAGCAGCTCGTACCCGAGCGCCCCCAGCCTCCGGCCCAGCGGTGTCTCTGGCGGCGGCAGCAGCCGGTCGAAGAGCCGCGGCCCCAGCGTTCGCGCCACCCGCTCCGGTCCCGCCCGGAAGAAGCCACGGGCCAGGGGCGTCATCTCCGGCCCCAGCCCCATCGAATCGATCAGCACTAGCCGCTCCACTGGCACCTTCCCCCGTCGCGCCAGCTCTACCGCCACCAGCCCCCCCAGCGAGTGGCCCACCACGGCCACCGGCCCCGGCGCCAGCGCCTGGAGCAGCTCCTCTACCGGCTCGGTGAAGAACCGCACCGCCTCCTCCGCCGTGCGCAGCGCACCCTCGGGTGGGGAGGACAGGCCGAACCCCGGCAGATCCAGCGCCAGCACCCGCCGTCCCCGGGCCAGCACCGTGAGGTAGGAGAACCACATCGGTGCCGCGTGGCCACGCCCGTGCAGGAGCACCACCGGCGGGCCCTCCCCCCCCTCCAGCACCCGGAGCGCCCCTCCGCTCGGAAGCCAGTGGGAGCGCACCCTTATAAGGGGCGCAAGCTGCCCCAGGATGTGGGCCTCGACCGGCCCAGGCGCGTGCTGAGTCACGTCCGAACCCCCCTCCTAGCGCCCCTCGGGGGTGTGGGATACGTCGCTGGGGGCGGACGGGAGCTCTCGGACATGGGGACTCCGGGGGAGGTGTGCGCACCTTACCGGAATGTCCGTCATTCTGCGGTGTTGAGCCGTTCGGCCTGAAACCTTAGTCTGCCCGGCCGTTTCCGCCTGTTGCCGCCCGTTTCCGCCCATCGAGGGGACATGAACACGGACATCCGCGCTCTCACCGAGAGGGTGCAGAAGGAAAGCAGCTTCGTCGAGGTCCTCAACCAGGAGACCGGCAAGGTCATCGTCGGCCAGCGCTACATGCTCGAGCGCATCCTCATTGGCCTGCTCTGCAATGGCCACGTCCTCCTGGAGGGTGTGCCCGGGCTGGCCAAGACGCTCACCGTCCGCACCGTCTCGGATGCCCTCAGCGCGACGTTCATGCGCATCCAGTTCACCCCGGATCTGCTCCCGGCGGACCTGGTCGGCACCATGATCTACAACCAGCAGACGGCCGCCTTCACCGTCCGCAAGGGCCCCATCTTCGCCAACATCGTCTTGGCCGACGAGATCAACCGCGCCCCCGCCAAGGTCCAGTCCGCCCTCCTGGAGGCCATGGCCGAGCGCCAGGTCACCATCGGCGACCAGACCTTCGGGCTGCCCTCGCCCTTCCTCGTGCTGGCCACCCAGAACCCCATCGAGCAGGAGGGCACCTACCCCCTGCCCGAGGCCCAGGTGGACCGCTTCATGCTCAAGGTGAAGGTGGGCTACCCGACCCGTGATGAGGAGAAGGTCATCATGGACCGGATGTCCGGTGGCTCTTCTCCGAAG
>NZ_DASPHO010000252.1:0-19013 GCF_035629615.1 Hyalangium sp.
CCGTACTGGCGCATCTCCTCCACGGTGAGATCTACCCACTGCCCGGCCTCATACGCCGCTCTCTCTGACGCGAAACGCTGCTGGCTGCGGGTCCACCGGTACTGGGTGACACCTGGCTCGGTGGTCTGCCACTCGAGGCGCCAGATGTATTGCCCCTGTGCGAACCGGATCAGGATCTGGCCATGGAAGTTCGTGCCTCCAGTGAAGAGCAGACCCGGGGCCACAGCCCGGTTCAGCGCAGCCAGGTACACCCGCAATTCCTGCCGTCCCTCCTGAAGTCCTTGAGCATTCCAGGGCTTGATTTCGAAGACGTCCTTCGCAGTCATGTCGGTGACATCGGTGATGTCTGGTCGAAGGTTGCGCTCCCCCGCAAGCAAGCGGGATGTGTCCCCGATTTCGGTCTCGGCGAGGATATCAATGATTCTCTTTGTATTATAGAAAACACGATTGCCTGGGTGGTTCACGCCATACATATAGGCAATCAATCGGTGCGCGGCATTGCCAAGGAAGAACTCCCAAGGCGCCTGCGAGCTCGGGTTCCGGCCAGGAACGTTGTAGCCCTGCACGGTCTGCCCAGTGGACTCGCGGCTGGATGTGGGGCCGTCGCTCGCCGCCAGGAGGATTCGAGGTGACGGGCTGGAGATGTGCTGCGCGCGTTTCCTGGCGGCAGCGGTGTCGGGCGCATCCTCCGGGGTGGCAGGACGGTACCTCACCGTCCAGGGAACCCAGTGCGGGGCCCATGGCTTGCCAGGCTGTGGCTTGCCGGGGGACGTGGCACATCCGGTGAGCAACCACAGCGAGAGCAGGCCCACCCAACATTGGGACGTAGCCCGCCAGTTGCCAGCATGCATGCGCGCCTCCCCTCCGCTCACTTTGCACGCGCGGAGTCAGGGTGCAGTAGAATGCGGAGGCCGAGGGAAGACCACGCCCTGCGGGGTTACATCGCGCAGTTCTCCCCTCGGAGTTCGCCTGCAAGATGGCCTTGCGCTTCGCGCTCTCTCCTGGTTTCAAGCCCTTGCTATTGCTTCCCCAAGTCGCGGTCCCACGCATACAGCAGCCCAAGAAGATCCGAAGTGCATGCACCGGACACACGCTCGAATGCCTCTGGCGAAAGCATTTCAAGGCGCTCGCGCAGGAAAGACGGATTGGCCAGTAAATTCCCATGTTTCAGGCCGCGGGCATATCCAAGGGCCCGCGGCATTTCGCGGAGAATGGCCTGCATGCAGTCCTCCTTTGTCGCCCGCGCCATTCGCTCAGCGGCGAGCTCCAAGCGGGTCCGGACAGGGCGGTCGTCCACGGGGCACCATGCGTTCATGGCCCATTCGCAGGCGGCAGTCATCAACTCGTCGAGCGTCAGTACATCAGGGTGGGCTTTAAAGAGGTATCCTGTGGATTGAAGTGGTTCCCAGAAGCGCAGCATCGCTTGAAGTCGGCGTGCAACGCGCTCAGGGCGTAATACCCCTGGTTGCTCAACCGCGAAGTAAAGAGCACCCCAGGCTGTCTCAAGGCTGGCTGCTTCGTATTTGGATCTCACCTGGGCTATGTCCTGCCAATTCAATGCGTCGGCCATGGCACCCATCACCCGTGCAATCATGTACAGGCGCCACGCGGGCCGCTCGCGCTGAAAATCGACTACCTCATGGGCGATGACCACCTCGCCGGGAGGCACCTCCAGCAGCTCGCGAGGAGCGGAGAAGGAGCCGTCCTTGAGGTACTGTTCACCGCACCGGTGGCCCTCCTTGCTGGTCCGGCGGGCCACGGTCATGAAGGAACCGTGAAGGAAAGAAGGCATCAGGAGAGAGGAAGACTGTCCGGGCTTCATGTCGTGCGTGCTATCAGACCCTCACACCGTTGAGGAGAGCACCGGCATGCGCGTGCCTTGGAGTTGAATCCGGGCGCAGCGCATACCGCGGTCCAACCCCGCTCGTTGAGCAGTGGCGGGCTTAGCGTGCAGGAGCATCAGAAAGGGGTGGGAAGATCACGCCGTCCATCGTGAGGCTGCGCTTCCCCCCCGCCTCCCACAGCTTGAGGGTGTAGGGACCCTGGGCCTCGTGGCTCTCCGCCTCGGCCTCTACAATGACGTGCGGCCACCACGCCGAGGAGCGGGCCTCCTGCCAGACGGGCAGCACGCGCAGTTCGCTCCCCCGCGCATCCACCAACGTTGCGCCCTCCGCTACCCAGCCTTCTCCCACGAGGAGTTCGAGCTGCAGTTCAACCGCACTCGGGGGTTGCGCTCGTGCGGCGGCTTGGGCGCGCGCCTGAGCACTTCCTCAATGCCCTCGGCGTCACTCGTGTCGAAGGGCCACACCTCCGTCAACAGCCAGTAAAGCACCACCCCGAGCGCGTACAGGTCGTCCGCGGGCGTAGGCTGGTAACGCTCGCCCTGGGCCCAACTCTTCGCCCGCCAGAACCGCCACGCCTCGGGGCTGCGGTAGTCCGGCGTGCCCGGTGGCAGCCCGCCGCCCTCTCCCGGTGAGGACTGCTGTCCAGCGCTCACCCCAAAGTCCACCAGCACGGGCTCCCCGTCCTCCTCGCGCACGACAATGTTGGCTTCCTTCACGTCACAGTGCACCAGCCTGGCCGAGTGCACGGCCTCCAACGCGCGCGCCACTCCCAGCACCAGGCGCAGCACCCCCAGCGCCGAGGGGTTCTCCGTGCCCGCCCACACGTCCAACTGCCGCCCTTGCACGTACTCCATCACCACCACCAGGCACTGAGGCTGCTGGTCCGGCCACTGCCAGAAGCCGTGCAGGCCCACCACGTGGCGGTGGTGCACACGCGAGAGCGCCAGCACCTCGCGGATGGCCGAGGGCCCCACCTCCGCCAGGGACAACACCTTCAGCGCGTAGAGCTGGCCACCCCGCCGTGCTCGGAACACGGTGCCGAAGCCGCCAGAGCCCAGAGGAGCCTCCACCATATAGGAGCCCACGTCGGTGCCAGGCCCGACTTCCGCCACCTTGGGGCGCCGCCGCCCCCGCCTTTTCGGTGCCGCCGACAGCGCTACGCCCTGGCTCATGGGGCCTACCTCCTGGGTTTGTCGGGCAAGCTACCACAGCGGTGCGGCACGGGTGCGCGTGGGGATGACAGTTCCAGGCTCTTGCATGTCCCTACGGTGGAGCCCCATGTCCGGAACATGCGGACCTTCACCCAGAGACGGAACCAGTAGGCGGAGCTGTGTCCCCAGCACCCAGGGCTGGCCCGCCTTGGGACATGTGTCCAAGTGCCCGTCTTCACACGGGTCGACGTCGCGAGGGGCGATGCGTCCAGTGCTAACTGGGTCAGCAGTGGTCGCTCGCCGGTACTGACTCAGTCAGAAGTGGCCGCTCGCCGGTACTGACTCAGTCAGGAGTGGCTGCTCGCCGGTACTGACTCAGTCAGGAGTGGCCGCTCGCCGGTACTGGCTGAGCAGTGGCGAGGGGGCCCAGGCCTCCGCCCCGAGCCACCTCTACCTGGCGGGTTGGAACTGGCCCGTCAGTCGCCGGAGACCGTGAGCTGCTTGAAGCGGACCGACGGCGCTCCCACGGAGCCGCGGAACTGGAGATCGCTGCCGATGGCATCCACGTCCTGCATCATCTGCAGCAGGTTGCCCGCCACCGTCACCTCCTGCACCGGGTACGCCAGCTCGCCGTTCTCGATCCACAGCCCGTTGGCGCCCCGCGAGTACTCGCCCGTCACCGCGTCCGCCCCACGCCCCAGCATCGCCGTGACGTAGAAGCCGCTCTTCACCTCGCGGATCAGCTCCTCCGGAGGCCGCGTGCCAGGCTCCAGGTACAGGTTGTTCGTCCCGATGTGCGGCAGCGAGCTGTACCCCCGCGACGCGTTGCCCGTCGTCTTCGCCTTCGCCTTGCGCGCGGTGAACGAGTCATACAGGTAGCTGCGCAGCACCCCCTTCTCGAGCAGGGGCGTGCGCCGGGTGGCCACTCCCTCTCCGTCGAAGGGCGCCGTGCCCAGGCCCCGCTTCAGCAGCCCGTCATCCACCACCGTCACCGACTCTGGCGCCAGCCGCTTGCCCAGCTTGCCGACGAAGATGCTCGAGTTCTTGTAGATGGAGTTCCCGTCCGCCGCGTCCGCCAGGTTCCCCACGAACGACGCCGTCATGAGCGGATCGAAGATCACCGGCACCTGCTGGCTCTTCACCCGCCGCGCCCCCAGCATCCGCACCGCTCGCCGCGCTGCCTCCTGGCCCACCGACTCCGGCGTGTCCAGGTCTCCCAGGAAGCGCTTGTAGTCCAGCCAGGAGCTCGTCTGGAGCTGCCCGTTCTCGGAGGCCACCGGCGAGGCGAAGAGGTACACGTACGTGCCCGAGTAGCCCGCGGACACGCCCTCGCTGGAGGCGACATACACCTCCGAGACGTAGTCCCCCGCGCCCACGCTGGCGAAGGTGGTGATGCGCGCGTCCACCGCCTTGCCCGCCTTCTCCATCTCCAGTGCGGCCTTGATCTTCCAGTCCCCTGCCAGCCCCGCCACCGCCTGATCGTACAGCTCGCCCGTCTCCCCAAGCTTGCCCAGCTCCTTCGCCGAGGGCAGCCCGTTGAGCTTGTTGGGCGCCGCCGTCTGCGCCAGACGCAGCGCTCGATCCACGAAGCTGTCCACCGACGCAGGCTCGAAGTCCGACGTGTACGCAAAGCCCAGCCGGTTGTCCTTCGTGATGACCCGCAGGCCCACGCCCTTGCTGGCCGCCTCCGTCAGATCCTCGATCTCCCCGTCCCGCACGCGGCAGCTGCTCTGCCGCCCCACCTCCAGAAACGCCTCCGCCTGCTTCGCGCCCTTCTTCTTCGCGCGCTGGACGATCCTCTTCGCGAGCTGCTCGTAGTTGTTCACGGTCTGTCCCCTCACGAGACCTTCGTCCCGCCCACCGTCATGTTGTCGATCCGCAGCGTGGGCAGCCCCACACCCACCGGGACGCTCTGGCCGTCCTTGCCGCACGTGCCCATGCCGGGGTCCGGCATCGGATCGCACCCCACGCGCGAGACGTTCTTCAGCGCCTCCGGGCCCACTCCAATCAAGATCGCGTTTTTCACCGGCCGGCCGATCTTCCCGTCCTCGATCTGGTACGCCTCGCTCACCTCGAAGACGAAGTTGCCATTGGTGATGTCCACCTGCCCGCCGCCGAAGTGCGCGCAGTACAGCCCGCGCTTCACTTCCTTGAGGATGTCCTCCGGCGAGTGATCGCCCGGCGCCAGGTACGTGTTCGTCATCCGCGGCAGCGGCATGCTCTTGAAGGACTCGCGCCGCCCGCTGCCCGTGGAGCGCTGCCCCATCAGCTTCGCGTTCAGGCTGTCGTACATGTAGCCCTTGAGCACGCCCTTCTCGATCAGCACCTTGCGCTCGCCCGGCACGCCCTCGTCGTCCACGTTGATGGAGCCACGGCTGTTGGCCACCGTCCCATCGTCAATCACGGTGACCAGGTCCGAGGCGACTTTCTCGCCCACCTTCCCCGCGAACAGCGACGTGCCTTTGCGGATGAAGTCCGCCTCCAGGCCGTGGCCCACCGCCTCGTGCAGCAGGATGCCGCTCCAGCCCGGCGCCAGCACCACCGTCTGCGGGCCCGCCTGGCACTCCGCGGCCCCCAGCGTGGCCACCGCCTGCCGCGCCGCCTCGCGCCCCACCTGCTCCGGCGTGAAGGCGTCAAAGTGGCTGAAGGACACCCGGCCACCGCCACCATAGAAGCCCGTGCGCCGCTCCTTGTTCTTCCCCTCGGCCACCACCTGGATGCCGATGCGGCACAGGTCCTGCGTGTCCTCGGTGTAGTGGCCCAGCGTGTTGGCCACCGCGATCCGCTTGGTGTTGTCCACGTAGCTGCCGTTCACCTGCTTCACCCGCGAATCAAACCGCCGCGCCGCCTTGTCCGCCCGCAGCACCAGCTCCGCCTTGAGCGCCACGTCCACGTCCGCCAGCGGCAGGGAGACTTTGTAGTAGCTGGGCGATGGCGTCCGGCTCACCTTGAAGCTCTGCTCCGAGCCGCCCCCCTGTGCGATCATCGCCGCCGTGCGCGCCGCTCGCAGCAGCGCCGCCTCATCCAGGTCATCCGAGTACGCGTAGCCCACTTTGGCGCCGGAGATGACGCGGATGCCCACACCCTGGATCAGCCCGGTCTGGGCGCTCTTGATGCGCGACTCCTCCAGGATGACCGCCGTGAGCAGGGCCCGCTCGATGTACACCTCCGCAAGCTCGCCCCCTCGCTCCATGGCTACCGCCAGCAGGCGCTCGATCAGCGGCTGGGGCAGCAGGGGGGCTGCCACCACCTGCCGGGTGGCCAGAGGGGCCAGCTGAGCCGGGGTGGGGCGCTTCGTCCTCGCTGTCGCAGGGGGCATTCGTATTCTCCAAAGACACTAGAAAAGTGGGGGTGGACCCTAACGGGGCCGTATCCCACCGGCAACGGCCAACGCACTCCGAGTGTTCCAAGAAGGCCCCGTTCGCATTCCCCTGGCCGGGCGGGCGCTCTAAGATGCTCCGGCCTCGCAGACTGGCCTACACCCATGCCCCCTCGCCGACCGACCTCTTCCCGCGCGGATTCCTCGAAGCCCTCAGGTGGCGCGTCGAAGAACGATCACACCGAGCTCAAGCCCTCGCCCTACTACACGAGCCGCGCGAGGAAGAGCCGGCCTGCGCCGCCGGTGCCGGACGAAGTCCCCGAGGATCCCGCTGCGGAGCAGGAGTACTACACCTCCAACCACTACCCGTCCGAGGGTGAGGAGGGGGATCCCCCCGAGGGCACGCCCGTCGCGGACGATCCCCGCGTCGTCTCCAAGGAGTTCCGCGAGATGGACGAGGGAGGGGAGGAGCCCATCGAAGAGGAGGACGACGACAACCCGGACTCCACGCGCGCGGGGCCGCCCATCTCGCTCCTGGTGCTCGAGGGCCCGGACGCCGGCAAGAAGAAGCGCTTCAAGAGCGTGCGCATGGTGGTGGGGCGCGGCAAGGATGTGGACCTGAAGCTGAGCGATCAGGCCGTGTCCCGCCGCCACCTGGAGCTGATCCACGGCGACACCGGCACGATGATGCGGGATCTGGGCGGCGCCAGCGGCACCAAGGTCAACGACGAGCGCGTCGAAGAGAAGCTGCTCAAGCACGGCGACGAGATCGCCATCGGCCGCACGCTGCTGCGCTTCGTGGATGAGCTGGAGGCCGTCAAGCAGTTCCAGGCGGAGCAGGATGCCAAGGAGGCCGAGGCCAAGAAGAAGGCCGAGGAGGCCGCCAAGAAGAAGGAGGAGGAGGCCGCCAAGAAGAAGGAGGAGGCTGCCAACGCCTCCGCGGCGGGCAAGGCGGACGTGGATCCGAACGATCCCCGCCTCAAGGAGGGCACCCAGATCCGCTCCGTGCCCGACGGCATGGCCGCGGTGCCTACCCGCCGGGGGCAGGGCAAGCTCGGCGACAAGAAGGTCCTCTACATCGGCGGCGCAGGTGTCTTCGCGGTGGTCATGCTGGTGGTGATGATCATCTTCATCGTCAAGAAGGATCCGCCCGCTCCGCCCCCGATCGATCCCAAGGAGCAGCTGGCCATCGTGAAGCTGCAGGCGGCGCGCAACGCGATCCGGGACGGCGAGTACGCCGAGGCCGTCAAGCTCATCGAGGATGCGGAGCGGCTCAAGCCGGGCATTGACGAGGAGGGGCTGGCCAAGGCGGCCCAGGCCGAGGCGGCCGTCATGGAGGCCTTCCAGGCGGTGCGCGCGCTGATGACCGAGGGCAACTACCAGGGGGCGCGCCAGAAGCTGGAGGAGGCGCCCCCAGGCACCACCGCCAAGAGCGACGAGGAGCGCGCGCTGCTCGAGAAGGAGCTGACGGAGGCCGAGGCCACCTTCTACAAGAAGCGGGCGGAGGAGCTGCTCGCGGCCAATGACCTGGAGGGGTTGCGTGCCCTCATCCCGAAGCTGCCCTCCGAGGCCCAGCCGCTCTACCGCGACAAGCTGGCGGAGCTGCAGGAGGCGCGGGCCAAGGAGGCCGCGGAGCAGGAGAAGCTGGAGCGCACCAACAAGGTGCTGGCGGCCAAGCGGGCGGCGGAGCGGCGTGCGCAGTTCATCGCCGAGGCCTTCGACGCGGTGGAGCGCAAGTTCGAGAACGGCGACTACGAGCGCGCGGTGCTCGAGTGCGATCGCGTCATCGAGGCCCACAAGGGCGATGATGAGATCCGCGAGCGTGCCAAGAGCCTCAAGCGGCTCATCCCCCAGTTCGCCCGCTCCTTTACGGATGCGCAGCGCAAGGTCCAGGCCAACTCGATGGAAACGGCCGTCCGGCCCTTGAAGAAGTCCGAGGAGCTCTACCGCCAGATCGGCTTCAAGGGCGCGATGCTGGACGCCATCCGCGAGCAGCTCGCCGAGGCCTCCGTGCGCGCGGGCAAGTCCGCCCTGGCACGCAACGACATTGCCAGCGCGGGCGGCCACTTCCGCGAGGCGCTGCGCCTCAACCCCGGGGACTCGCGCGCCAGCGAGGCGCTCACCAACATGCAGGGCAAGGTGAACGAGCTCTACGAGCGCGCCTACATCGAGAAGGACCGGGATCCTCGCTCCGCAGCGGAAAAATTCAGGATTGTCATCGACACGGCCGAAGAAGGCTCCGAGCTCCGGGAGAAGGCGCAGGCTCAGCTGAATGAACTGAGTCCTTGAGGGCCTGAGGGTGCGCTAAGGTGCCGCCCCATCAGCAGCCTTCATGGATCTGCTTCGGGGAGAGCCAGCATGAGTGAATCGTCGCTGCGGGAGCTCGGGATGGACCTGATCGAGGAGCGCCAGTTCGAGCGCGCCCTCGCCGTGTTCGCCGAGTCTGTCCGTCGTCGGCCCGCGGACCACCGCTCTCGCATGCTGGCGGCGCGCTGCCTGGCCGAGCTGGGAGAGCGGGAGCGCGCGGTGACGGCGTACCACGCCTGCGCGGAGGGGCTCCTCAAGCGCGACTACCTGCTGTCCTCCATGGCCGCCTGCAAGCTGGCGCTGGAGATGGCGCCCCAGGAGCGCCGGCTGAAGGACACGCTGGCGCGCCTCCACGCACGCGCGGCTCGCAACGCCCCCGGCCGTGCCTCCGTGCCTCCGCCGCTGCCTCCGGACACGATGTTCGAGGGCAAGGTGGAGGCGGATCTGCTGGAGCTGATGGGCGAGGAGCTCATCGCCCGCGCCCTCGAGGTGCTGGCCGCGCCGGACACGGGCGGCGTGGCGGATCCGAGCAGCCGGCCCCCCCTGCCGCTCTTCGCGGATCTGGATCGGGAGGTGTTCCTGGATCTGGTGCAGCGGATGACGTGGAAGAGCCTGCCGCCGGACACCGTCATCAGCCAGGAGGGGGATGTGGGAGACAGCCTGCACGTCATCGTCGCGGGCAAGGCGGAGGTGACGCGGCTGGTGGACGGGCAGCGCAAGACGCTGGGACGGCTGGGCGGTGGCTCCATCTTCGGAGAGCTGTCGCTCATCACCGGCACGCCGCCCACGGCCTCGGTGAGCACGACGGTGGACACGGAGGTGTTCGAGATCCGCCGCGAGCACCTCAACGCGGTGGCGCGCACCTTCCCCTCGGTGCCGCAGGTGCTGGCCGAGTTCGCGCAGCAGCGCATGGCGCGCAACATGATGGCCACCTCGCCGCTCTTCCAGCAGCTGCCGGAGTCCGAGCGGGCCGCGCTGCTGGGGCGCTTCACGTTCCGGGCGCTGCAGCCGCGGGACAAGGCGCTCACGGAGGGCGAGCTGGCGCCGGGCCTGTTCCTGGTGCTGGCCGGCGAGCTGGTGGTGCAGAAGGAGGATCCGGCCGGCGGCGTGGTGAGCCTGGGCGTGCTGCGCGAGGGCGAGGTGGCGGGGGAGATCTCCCTGCTGGCGGGCACGCCTGCGACGGCCACGGTGGTGGCCACGCGCAAGACGGCCACCGCCTTCATGGAGCGCGCGGCCTTCGGCGAGCTGGTGAGGGAGTACCCCTCCGTGAAGACGTACCTGGATCTGCTCTCGGAGCGGCGGCAGAAGCAGACGGCCGAGGCGCTGCGGCCCGCGGAGATCATCGACGCGGACGAGCTGGTGATCGAGGCAGACTCGGCTGGGGCGGCGTGAGCCAGCGAGGGCCTCCGTGACGCTCCCGCGCTCGCGGGTGATAGGGCTGGCGCTGGCGCTGCTGGCCGGTGGCCTGGTGCTCGCGCTGTGGCCCAACGAGGAGCCATCCGTCGAAGAGGCCATCACCCGGAAGATCATCGAGATGACGCGCTCGGCCGAGGAGAAGGACGTGAGCGCGGTGATGGAGGGCGTCTCCGAGCGCTTCAAGGCCGGCCGGGGCTGGGGCAAGGATCAGGTGAAGGGCGTGCTGCTGGCCCAGGTGCTGCGCGGGCAGTGGGTCCGCATCTTCCACACGGGGCTGGAGGTGACGGAGGTGTCTCCCACCCGAGGAGACTTCGCCGTGAGGTTCATCTTCGCGCGCTCGGAGGCGCAGGAACTGGAGCAGCTGGCTCGGGAGAGCGTGATCGACGCCTGGAGCGTCGAGGGCTCCTTCGAGAAGGAGCAGGATGGGGAGTGGCGGGTGGTGGAGGCGCGCGATCGCCGCGTAGATCCCACCGAGCTGTTCTGAGCACAGGAGCCTTCCGTCGATGAGCACAAAGCGCGCGCCCTTCCGGGAGCTCTTCGGGTGGGCGATGTTCGACTTCGCCAACTCGTCCTACACCACCGTCATCATCACCGTGGCCTTCAGCGTGCTCTTCCCCAAGCTGATCGTCGGGGACGAGCGCGAGGGGAACTTCCTCTGGAGCGTCGCGCTCTCCACCAGCCTCTTGCTGGTGGCGCTGAGCGGGCCGGTGCTGGGCTCCCTCATGGACTTCAGCGCGGCCAAGAAGAAGTTCCTCTTCGCCAGCTACCTGCTGACGGTGACGGCCACCTCCGCGCTGTACTTCGTCACGCCTGGCGCGGTGGCGCTCTGCTTCCTCCTCATCGTGCTCTCCAACTACGGCTTCTCCGTGGGAGAGAACTTCAGCTCGTCGTTCCTGCCCGACCTGGGCCCTCCGGAGGATCTGGGGAAGATCTCCGGGATCGCGTGGGGCGTCGGCTACCTGGGTGGCCTGCTGTCCACCGCTCTCGTGTTCCTGATCACCACCCCCCATGATGCGAGCAACCTTGATGGCGTGCGGCTGATCGGGCCGCTCACCGGTGGCTTCTTCCTGCTGGCCGGCATCCCGACCTTTCTTCTCTTGAAGGAGCGCGGCACCGCGAGGCTCCTCCCGCCCGGGGAGAGCTACCTGGGCGCCGGGTTCCGCCGCCTGGGCCGGACGCTGCGCGAGCTGCGAGACTTCCGCGACCTGATCGTCTTCCTCTTCTCGTTCTTCTTCGCCTACGCCGGGCTCTCCATCGTCATCAGCTTCGCCTTCATCTACGGCGATCAGGTGATCCGCTGGAGCGCCTCCTCCCAGGCGGCCATGTTCGTGCTCACCAACATCTCCGCAGCGGCGGGTGCCTGGCTCTTCGGCTTCATCCAGGACCGCATCGGTGACAAGCGGACCTACAGCATCACGCTGGTCATCTGGATGCTGGCCGTGGTGCTCCTCTGGGGCGCGCCGGGCCTGACGGAGTGGCTCAACGGGGTGCTCGGCACTCAGTGGAAGACGGAGTCCGTCTTCCTCAGCATCGGCGCCCTCGCGGGGCTCTGCCTGGGCTCCACCCAGTCCGCGGCGCGCGCCATGGTGGGCGTGTTCAGCCCCGAGTCCAAGGCCGGCGAGTTCTACGGCTTCTGGGGCCTGTTCGGAAAGCTGTCCGCGATCTTCGGCCTGATGAGCCTGGGCTTCCTCCAGATCCACCTGGGGCTCCGGGGCTCGATCCTGCTGTGCGTGCTCTTCTTCTTCATCTCCCTCGTGATCGCACTCTTCGTGAACGAGAAGCGCGGCCGGGAGATGGCGCGGCAGCACACCGGCGAGTGACGGCCGAGGGCGCTCGCCGCCCTCCTGTTGACCACCGCACAGATGGGCGCCCCTCGCGCGCAGGCGATCTCTTATCCCTGTTTTCCTGTTCTTGTTTGGTTTTGCGGTCTGGGCCGCTGCACTGCCCGTGCGACTAAAACCATTAAAAGCATCAGAGACGAGAAATACAGGAATTCCTTATCGACCTGTTAGCCTTTGTAGGCGGAAAGATCACACAACACTTCATATGGTTGTTGGTCGCGTTAATCCACTAAGCTGCCAGATGCAGCGATACAGGGGGCGTACCGTATTCCTGGAATACAGGTGTATCGGATAAAGGCAAACTGATCCTATGCCTCGCCCCGCGGTGCGGTGGTCGAGTCAGGGAGGAGAAATTCCGTGAAGAGACAGTCCATCCTTGGGTTTGTATTTCTTGCCTTCACTGCGTGTGGTGCGCCTGACCCGTCCGGCTCGGATGAGAAGGGGGGCATGGCCCAGGCACTGAGCAGCGCTGACGCGACGCCGCCGGTGAGCAGCGTCTTCATCGAGCAGACGCCGGATGCGAACGGCAACTACCACAACAACGTCTCCATCCTCATCACGGCGACGGATGACGCAGCCGGGGTCGAGAGCATCCACTGGTCGCTGAGTGGAGCGCAGACAGGCAGCGGCACGGGAGCGGGTTCCTCCGTCTACGTGCCGGTCATCACCAACATGGGGACGACGACGCTCACGTATTACGCGAAGGACCGGGCCAACAACTACGAGGCGGCCCGGACCGTCGTCATCTCGATCACCCCCGTCTCGGAGGTGTGCCGGGAGGTCGAGCTCAACGACTACAACCTCCTGGTGCTCGGGGACTACACCGGCGGCACGGACGTGCGCGGCAAGGTGGCGGCTGGCGGCAACATCACCATGGAGCACTTCACCGTGGGCGCGGAGGTTCCGGCCGACGATCCCGAGAACTCGCTGGTGGCCGGCGGTAACCTGAACATCCGCCACGGCGGCGTGTTCGGCAACGCGCACTACGTGGGCAGCACCACGGCCGACGGCACGGTGACGTTCGCCCGGGGCTCCCTGTCGCAGGCCGAGGCCCTGGACTGGTGGACGCGCGCGGACGAGCTGCAGACGCTGTCCATGCAGCTCGCCTCGCTGGACAGGACCGGGACGACGCACTTCCAGTCCTGGGGTGGGCTGTTCCTGCAGGGCAGCCATCCGCGGGTGAACGTCTTCTGGGTGCCGGCCAGCCAGCTGAGCAACACCCGGTACTTCTCCCTCAACATCCCGACGGACTCCGTCGCCGTCATCAACGTCCTGGGCTTCTCGGCGACCGTTGCCAACTTCGCCAACGCCTACAGCGGCGCCGATGCGCGGAGCGTCCTCTTCAACTTCCCGGACGCCACGAACATCACCGCGTACAACTACGGCTTCTTCGGCACCGTGCTGGCTCCCTTCGCTGACGTCCACTTCAGCAACGGGAGCTTTGATGGCGGCATCTACGCCGGCTCGATGACGGGGAACGCCGAGGGCCACCTCGCCCCGCTGAGGACCTTCACCATCTGCGGCGAAGGGGTTGGCACCTAAGCGCCGCTGCTTCGTGTGAGGTTCAGGGAAGGGCCCGTGGGCAGCCGCGGGCCCTTTTTCCTTACCTGAGCAGGGAGTCCGTCTCGGTCTTCCACGCCTTGGCCATGTTGGGCTGCCCGGCGGCCGTCAGGCGCTTGCCGATCTCGTCCGCCCGCGCTTGGAGCTGCTCGAGGGGCACCTTCCGGGCACGCTCCCGGCTGAGCGCGACGTAGTGGTGCTGCAGCCCCGTGGCGTACTCACCCTGGCCGAAGAGGGCCTCGCCCATCGCCGCATAGGCATCCGGCAAGGGGCCCGCGCCCGTCTCGGGAGTCACCGCCGCCAGCACCTCGCGCGCCCCGGCGTAGTCCTTGCGCGCCAGCAGCAGTGAGCCCTTGGCGTACTGCGCGCGCGCCAGCGAGGGGCCCTTCACGGCGATCGCCCGGTCATACGCCGCCTGCGCCTCGGCCTGTCGGCCCGCCGTCTCCAGCAGGCCGCCTCTTGCCAGCCAGTAGCGATCGTCCCGCTCCAGCGCGCTCACCGTCTTGCCCTCGCCCGCGGACACCTGCACCTCCCGGAAGACGGCCTCATACGCATCCAGCAGCGCCAGCGCCCCGGCCCCATCCCCCGCCTGCTGGAGCGACTTGGCGCCCTCCAGGTAGAGCAGGGAGGCCGTCCGGCGCTTCGAGATCGCCGCCTCGAAGGCGGCTCGAGCGCCTGCATCCTTCTGCGCCGCGAGCACCCGGGCCCGGCCGAAGAGGGCAGAGGGCTCGTCCGGGAGCAGGGCGAGCGCCGCGTCCGCGGCCTTCATCGCCTCCTCGGGATTGCCGCGCGCCAGCGCCAGCTCTGCTCGAGCCGTCAGCGCGCGCACCTTCAGCGCCGGAGTCAGCTCGGCCTCGCGCGCCTGCACCTCCTCCAGCGCCCGCTCCGCGTCGCCCGGCTTCTCCCGCATATAGAGGAGGGCGAGCGCCGCCGTCAGCTTTGCGTGGAGGTGCTCCGGGTTGGCCGAGAGCGCCCGTCCCAGCGCCTCGCCGGCCTGGGCGAACAGCCCCTCCTCGAGCAGCGCCTCCCCGTAGGCCGCCGCGTAGCGCGGATCCTTCCAGGCGGCCTCCGTGGCGCGAGAGAACGCCTGCCTCGCGGCCTGCAGGCTCCCAAGCGCCTGGAGCGCCCGGGCCTGGGCCAGCCACATTCTTGGGTTGCTGGCTCCGCGGTCCCGGAGCGCCGTCAACACCTGATCCGCCTCGGCCGCCTTGCCCTCGGCCAGCAGCAGCCGGGCGCGCACCACCTTGGCGCCGTAGCGCTCCACATCCTTGGACTCCAGGGCCTCGGCGCGGGCCAGGTGCTCGCGCGCCTTCGCCTCCGCGCCCGGCTGGTGATGCTCCAGCCACAGCTCGGTCTGCAGATCCGCGGCCAGCGCGTGCGCCCCGTACACGCTCGCGTCCAGGGCGAACAGGGCCTCCAGCTCCTTCAGCGCCTTCTCCAGATCCGCCGGGTTGCCGCGCTGGGCCTGCGCCTGGGCCGTCTTCAGCCGCGTGTCCGTCTCCTGGCGCACCTTGCCCCGGTGCACGACGTAGGCCACCGCGGCTCCCAGCAGCAGCGCCACCAGCGCCACCTGCACCAGCGCGCTGGCCAGGCTCTCCCGTCGCTTCCAGTCCCGCTGCCCGACGCTACCGCCGTCTGCCATACCCATGCGTGACCGCCTCCCGCCAGGAAAGTTTGAATGGTTTCGGACGTTTATATTGATCAGAGAGCCGCGCCTAGATATGCCCGCCCCCTCTGGGTGTCAACGGAGGGGGGCGGCGGAAGGTTGAGTGGCTGTCCTCTCCGGGAGGAAGCGCGATGGCGGTGTACACGGAGCTGAAGCCCGAGGCGTTTGCTCGGGTGTCCGAGGCGTATGGGCTGGGGCCGGTGCAGGAGGTGGTGACCATCCCCGAGGGCTCCATCAACACCAACCACCGGATCCGCACGCCCGAGGGCCGCCTCTTCCTCCGGCACACCACGGTTCGCTCGGCGGAGGATCTCCGCTTCGAGGCGGCGCTGCTGACCCACCTCACCGAGTCCCACTTTCCCTCTCCCACGCTGCTGCTGACGAAGCAGGGGCGGCCCTTCCTGGAGCTGGAGGGTGGGCGCGTGAGCCTCTTCAAGTGGCTGGCCGGCGAGGAGCTGCGGCGCCCCCAGCTCACCCCGGATCACCTCGAGCGCCTGGGGCTGGAGCTGGGGAAGATGCACCGCATCACCCAGTCCTTCGGAGGCAGCCGGGACAACCCGTACAGCGCCGGGCAGGTGCGCAGCTGGCTGGCCGGGCTGCGGCGCCACAAGGACGACGAGGTGGCCACCGTCGCCGAGGAGCTGGAGGAGCACCTGGAGCGGGCGGAGGGGCAGCGGGGCCAGGGCCTGGAGCCCCGCGGCGTCATCCACGCGGACCTCTTCATGGACAATGTGAAGTGGCTGGCGGATCGGGTGGGGGCCTTCTTCGACTTCGAGATGGCCTGCAAGGACAGCTACGGCCTGGACGTGGCCATCACCCTCAATGCCTGGTGCTTCGACAACGGCGCGTACCTGCCGGAGCTGTGCAGGACGTTCATCCGTGGCTACCAGGACGCGCGGCCGCTGGCGGCGGTGGAGCGCGAGAACCTCTTCGGCCACGCGCTCTTCGGGGCCGTGCGCTACAGCGCCAGCCGCATCCGCGACTTCCACCTGTCGCCGCTTCCCCCCGAGCAGCTCACGCGCAAGGACTTCCGGACCTACCTGGCGCGGGCGCGGGCGCTGGACGCCCTGGGGCCCGCGGGCTTCCTCGCGCTCCTGGGGCTGTGAGCGCGAGCCGTTGCTCGCGTCAGATGCCGGAGACGATCTTCCACTCGCCCTTCACCTTCTTCAGGTGCATCTGCTCCAGCTCGGAGTCGCTCTGGGGCCGGCTGGTGAGCGAGGGCATCCGCCAGCTCGCGTTCCAGAAGTAGATGGCGGTGGCCGCGTCCTCCTCGATGTCCACCTTGCGCACGCTCAGCTCCACCTTCGGCCTGTCGACCTTCTCGAAGAGGTTGGACAGGTGCTCGGGCAAGTTGGCGTAGGTGAGATCGTCCTCGGGATTCTCGGTGCCGCCATCCTCCTTGAAGTCCTCGGAGACGAGCGACTGGATCGCCTTGGCATCACGGGCCTCCAGCCCGGTGCGGTAGCGCTCCATAATGGCGAGGATGGCGCGCGTGTCGTCGGTGTCCGCCAGCTCGGTGCCCGGGATGCGCCGGGGCGTGCAGGCAACGGCCAGCAACAGGGGAAGGACGAGAAGGGCTCGGAAGTTCATGGTGCGGTCGCCTCTAGGGGTGCAACCGCGCTGGTGTCAACTCATTCCCCAGCCTGGAGGGAGGGCGTCTCAGCCCTTGCGCAGCACCTCGGAGATGAAGCGGTTGAGCACCGGCGCCTCGCCGTCCAGGATCTTCAGGCCCTCGGACTGGATGATCCTCTCACCGATCATCGCCAGCGGCTTCATCAGCAGCGGCAGCTTGAGGGAGATCTCTCCGTCCATCGTCCGCTCCGTGGCCCCGCCGACATCGCGCAGCCGGAGCGTGCCCGTGTTCACCAGCATCTTGGAGATGGTGTGAGAGGTGGGCACGTTGGTGAAGGTGAGCTCCTTGCGCTTCTTGTCGTAGGTGGACGTCTCGACGAAGGCGAACCACTCGGGAGGCACGCGCTTGGGGCCGATCGTCGCGATGACGGGCTTGGGGCGGTAGCGCACCTTGCGGCGCACCTTGTCACCCTCGTCCTTGACCTCGAGCGGCTGCACCTCGAGCAGCACGCCGTGGTGCTGGAGGAGGAAGTCGAAGTACCGCGGGTCGAGCATCGCGCGCTCTACCTCGTCCACCGTCCCCGTGATCCGTTGCCGCGATTCGAACCGCATACGCCCTCCTGTGGGTATGGCGCCTGCGTCTAGCGGAAAGCCTGCCGGGGTACCAGAGGTCCGTGGAAGGCTGCATCCTCGAAGTCACATCGGGCGCCCCACTCGGAGGCCGCCTTCCGGAAGGCGGGTCCAAAATCCGGCAGAGCGCCCACCTCATGCCGCACCGCGCCGCAGTCCCCGGCCAGGTAGGAGGACTCCACCAGCATCTTGAGCGCCTCCCGGCGGATGGCCTCGGGCAGTGCTTCTCCGCCGGACGCCAGGGCCAGGGAGAGGTGCTCCCGCCCCAGGGTGGGATCTCCCACCTGCTGCAGCCGTCGGCCCATCAGGTAGTGGAGGTAGGGATCTCGCTGGGATGTCTCCAGGGAGCGGGACAGGTACAGCAGGCGCAGCTCCTCCTTGCGCGAGCGGAAGAAGCGCTCCACGGTGCTCAGGCGCGAGGGGGAGTCCAGCGAGGCGAGCTTGATCTGGGCCGAGCGGGTCAGCTCGGGGCTGGGGGCCAGCGCGAGCACCCGCTCCAGGTACTGCTTCGCCTCGTCCAGCTTCTCCAGGCGCAGGGCCATGTCCGCCTGGTCCATCACCACCTCGGCCTCCAGGGCCGGCTGCTCCTTCACCTTGGGCTGCTGAGCGAGGGTGGCCAGCAACTGGGCGGCCTCGGTGGTGCGGTCGAGCTGATCCAGGGCCAGGGCCTGGCCCATGACATAGGTGGGCTCCTCGGGCTGAAGGTCCGCGGAGCGCCGGTAGAGCTCGAGCGCCTCCTGCGGATCGCTGGAGAGCGCGTCCTGGGCGACCTTCTGGAGCCTTGCCACCTCGCGGGCGCAGGCGCGGGTGAAGAGGGCGCCGGTGCGAAAGCGCAGGAAGGCGCGGCTGATGGCCGCCTCGTCCAGCGGCAGCGCGTCCAGGGAGCGCTCCCACTCGGTGACGAGATCGTCCAGCGAGCGTCCATAGGCCTGCTGGAAGTCCGCGTGGGCGTAGAGCGTGCGCACCTTCTCCGCGCCGTAGGTGTCCGCCAGGTAGCGCAGGAAGGAGCCCGCCACCGTGTACGCCCGCGTGGGCGCCGCCTGGTAGAAGCCCTCGGTGCCCATCAGCTTGCGCATGTCCGGGGCCAGCTTCTGGCGGCGCATGCCAGCGGCCCACTGGTGCAGCGTGAGCTCGCCCTGGACGGGATCGTCCGCCGCCACCGCGAAGCCCTCGATCACCCCCATCAACGGCCAGAGCCCGAAGCGCGTGGTGACGCGGAACGGACCGCTGCCCGCGGGCGCCGCCATCACATGCGCCAGCTCGTGGTGCAGGCTGGTGTGAGGGAAGGGCCGATCGTTGATGTGCAGCTCATAGAGCCACGGCTTGGCGAACTGCGTCCTCCCAGCGCCCACCAGCGCCTGCTTGTCCTCGTCCTTCCCGTACAGGTAGACGCGGATCCGCTCCGGGGGGGCACCTCCCAGGAACTGGGAGAGCTGGCGGTGGCGGAACTCGAGATCCCTCACCAGCCGCTCCACGGCCTCGCGATCCATCCCGCGCGGGTAGTGCAGGCGGAAGTGCTCCGTGTCCCGCACGCCTCCGAGCTGCTCGGCCAGGTACTCATGCGTCATCCGCAGCCCGAGCGCCGGCCCTCTGGCTTCCAGCAGGACCACGGTGCCTACCAGCAGTCCCACCAGCACCCACGAGCCGGGTGAGGGACGGGGACGGACGAGGCGGCCCTCGCGCACGTCCAGGCCCAGAGCGGCGAGC
>NZ_DASPHO010000253.1:0-7534 GCF_035629615.1 Hyalangium sp.
TCGCGGCGGGACATAGCAGAGCCAGGGCCCCCGGCCATTCAAACTTTGGCGGGAGAGGGGAGCAGCTCGAGCACCACCTCTGCGGCTCGCTCGGCGGCGCCGGGACCTCCCAGCCGGCCGCGAACTTCCTCCAGTCCTCGGAGCATCTCCTCGCGAGGTGGGCCCGGTCCCCACACGCGGCGGATCTCCGCGGCAATGCGCTCCGGGGTCATGTCTCCCTGGAGCAGCTCCGGCACGAGCCGCCGGCCCGCGAGCAGGTTCACCAAGGCCACATGGGCCACCTTCAGCATGAGCCGGCCAACGAGGTAGGTGACGAGGGACACGCGGTAGACGACCACGAGGGGGCGCTGCATGAGCCCCGCCTCCAGCACCGCCGTCCCGGAGGCGACGATGGCCGCGTCGCTGGCGCCCACGACCTCTGGAGCCCGGCCGTCCACGAGCCGGGGGAAGAGGCCACTGCCCTCGAAGCGGGAGGTGATCTCCTCGCGGGGAATCGTCGGGGCCACGGGGACGACGATCTGCAGTCCCGGGCGCTCCGCTGCGAGCTGCTTCGCGGCGCTCACCATGGTGGGCAGGAGGCGGCGGATCTCGCTCATCCGGCTGCCCGGCAGCAGGGCGAGCGTGGGGGCATCCGTGGGGAGCCCGAGCCGCTGGCGGAAGTCGGCGGCGCTGGCGGGGGAGGGGACCTGCTCCACCACGGGGCTGCCCACGTAGCGTGCGTCCACACCGGAGTCCCGGTAGAAGGCCTCCTCGAAGGGGAGGATGCAGAGCATCCGGTCCACGAGCTTGCGGATGGTCTTCACCCGGCCGCGGCGCCAGGCCCAGATCATGGGCGACACGTAGTAGGCGACGGGGACTCCGAGCGCCTTCAGCTTCGCGGCCAGCCGCAAGTTGAAGTCGGGGATGTCCACGAGGATGGCGCAGGCGGGGCGGCGCTCGGCGGCGGCGGTGGCGATCCCGCGCAGCACCTGGAGGATGCGAGGGATCTTGGGGAGCACCTCGGTGATGCCCATGACGGACACCTCGTGGGCGCCATAGAGGAGCTCCACGCCGCGCGCGGCCAGCTTGGAGCCTCCCATGCCGAAGAACCGGAGGTCCGGGCGGCGGGCCTGGAGGGCGGCGACGAGCTCGGAGGCGTGGGCGTCGCCGGAGGCCTCACCCGTGACGACGAGGATCTGGGGGGCGGAGTTCATCGGGGGCGCGCATCGTAACTGAAGCCGGGCGGGCAAATGTGTACACTCCCGTCGCCCTTGAAGACGCTTCTGCTCGCTGAGAGCCACCCTCCAACGCTCGAGCACCTCACCGGGCTGCTCGCGCAGGCCGGTTACACCGTGATTGCGGTGTCCGACCCCGTGTCTGCCATGGAGCACTTCGTGGCGGACAACCCGGACGTGGTGGTGCTGGCGGTGGACCTGGCACGGATGGAGGGTGCCGAGGGTGCCGAGGGTTCCCATGTCGGGCAGCTCATCCGCAGCCACAGCCAGGGAGGCCGCGTCCCCATCGTCGCCATCGACAAGGGGCACCTGGGGAAGGCGAAGGGTGTCCAGTCAGTGCTGGGCTTGAAAGTCAACGCCTACATCCAGGATCCGCTCAAGCCGAACGAGCTGGCGTCCAAGGTGGACGAGCTCGTGCGGGCGGCGGCGGCGGTGGCGCCCACCCAGGGCATCGACGCGATGCTCGATCGCCAGGCAGTGACGGCGGGGGACCTCAAGGGCTACCCACTGCCGGAGCTGGTGCATGTGCTCTACCGGCAGCGCCGGCAAGGGGTGCTGGTGGTGGCGTACCGGGACCTTGCTCGGCGGGTCTTCTTCGCACGGGGCGGGGCGGTGAACTACGACTCGTCCGCGCGCCAGGATGCATTGCCCAGCTTCCTGCTGGAGCGAGCGATCGTCAGCGAGGCTCAGGCGGAGATCGTGGTGCAGGCGCTGAGCTCAGGGCTGCGCATCGGCGCGGCGTTGGCGGATGCGGGGGTGGAGGCGGCGGGCCAGGAGCTGCTCGAGATCCTGCGCGACTACACGCGGGAGCGGCTGGCGCAGGTGGTGGGCATGCGCGAGGGGCGCTTCGCCTTCTACGCGGGGGACGAGTACCAGCAGGAAGTGGCCACGGCGGAGATTCCGGCCCTGGCGCCGGTGCTGGAAGGAGCGCGGCGGGCCATTCCGCTCAAGGTGCTGGCGGCGCCGCTGCGCCGGCACATGGGTGAGTACCCGGTGCGCTCTCCCGAGTTCGGCAAGGATCTTCCGGCGCTAGGGCTCGACACGGACGATCTGAAGCTCGCCATGCAGATCAACGGGCGGCTGCTGCTGAGGGATCTGCTGGCGCACGGGCGAGGAGATCTGCGGCGGGGGTACTCGCTGCTGTGGTTCCTGCGGCTCACGGGCGGGGTGACTTTCTCGCCCTCGCCGGTGGCGGCGGAGGGAGAGGCCGTCGCGACGGTTCCGGACGTCATCGCTCGGCGCAAGCGCAAGGCGCTCCCGTCGGAGGTAGCGGCCGCGCTGCGTGAGGGGGCGGTGAAGATCATCACCAGCAGCTACTTCCACAGCCTGGGGCTGGACATCGCCGCGGACGTGGAGGCGGTGGAGCGCGCCTACCACGAGACAGCGATGAGGTATCACCCGGACAACTTCGCAGAGTACGACCTCTCCGAGGTGAGGGATCTGCTCGACTCGGTGCAGGAGAAGCTGTCGGCGTCCTACCGGGTGCTCTCGGTGGATGAGAAGCGCAAGGCGTATCTCCAGTTCCTGGTGGGGAAGCGAGAAGTGGCGGGGCGGATCAACGCCATCAACGTGGAGGCGGAGATCCTCATCCGCCGCGGCGAGTCGTACCTGCGGCGCAAGGACTATCGGATGGCGCTCCAGCTCTTCGAGGAGGCGGTGGCGCTCAATCCGCGCGAGCCCGAGTACTACTCCTATCTGGCCTGGGCGACGTACCACTCGGCGCTGGGGACGGTGAAGGATCGGGCCAAGGAGGCCCAGAAGGTGCTCAAGCGAGCGTTCTCGCTCAACGCGTCCCTGGAGCGGGCGCACATCATCTCGGCCATCATCGACAATGAGCTGGAGGATGCGACTTCGGCGCGCAAGAAGCTGCTGAAGGTGCTTGAGCTGAACCCGAACTCAAAGCTTGCCAAGGCCGCGCTGCGCAAGGTGGGCCGCTGATGAGCATGTCGGCGGTGCTGCTCCGCCTGCTGCGGTACGGGCGGCCTCACGTGAGCGTGCTGGTGGCGGCGTTCGGCTGCATGGCGGTGCTGGGGCTGGGAACGGGCGCCTACGCGTACCTCATGGGGCCTGCGCTGGGGTTCCTGCTCTCGGGAGGCACCGAGGGCTTTGGGGGCACGCACGCCGTGCCCTGGCTGTCGGAGCTGCCGCGCGAGGCCGCGCTGTGGGGCTTCCCGCTGGTGGTGGTGCTCATTGGGCTGATCAAGGGCGTGGGCTACCTGGGGCAGTTCTACTTCATGGGCCTGTTCGCGCAGCGGGTGGTGAAGGATCTGCGGCGCGAAGTGTTTCTGCGACTCACCGCGCTGTCGCCCGCGCAGCTCTCGAAGGAGCGGGTGGGGGATCTGCTCAGCCGGTTCTCCACGGACATGACGGCGGTGGAGTGGGCGGCGATGTACACGGTGGGCTCGTACCTGCGCGACACGCTCCAGGTGCTGGTGCTCGCGGGTGTGGCGCTGTCGATGAGCCCGCTGCTGGGAGGGCTGATGCTGGCGGTCATCCCGCTGGCGGCGCTGCCTGCCTCGCGGCTCACCCGCAAGGCGCTGCGGAGGACCCGGGAGGGGCAGTCTCAGCTGGGACACCTGGCGGGGCAGCTCCACGAGGGACTGGGCGGCCTGCGGACCATCCAGGCCTTCAACGGTCAGGCGGCGGAGCTGGAGCGGTTCGCGGCGCACACGAAGGCCCATGAGAAGGCCGTCGTCAGCGCGGCCTGGGCGCGAGGGGCGGTGCCGGGGTTGATGGAGGTGTTCGCGGCGGCCGCGCTCGCGGGGATGCTGGCCTATGCGGCGGCGACCCAGGTGATGGAGCCGGCGGCGCTGCTGTCGCTGATCACCGCGGTCATCCTCGTCTACCAGCCAGTGAAGGATCTGGGCCGAGTGACCCAGTTCGCGATGCAGGCGGGCGTCTCGGGCGAGCGGCTCTTCGCGCTGCTGGACCAGCGCCACCCGGTGGAGGATGCGCCGGGAGTCGTCCCCGCGGCGCCGCTTCGGCAGGGCATCCAGTTGGCGGAGGTGCACTACTCCTATGGCCCCCGCCGGGCGCTGGAGGGGCTGACGCTGGAGCTGCCGGTGGGCAAGGTGACGGCGCTGGTGGGCCCGAGCGGTGGCGGCAAGAGCACGGTGACGTCCCTGCTGCTGCGCTTCGAGAAGCCTCAGGCGGGGCAGCTGCTCCTCGATGGCGTGGATGCGGATCGCTACCAGGCGGCGAGCGTCCGGGCACAGTTCGCGCTGGTGACACAAGAGCCGCTGCTCTTCTCGGGCTCCGTGCTCGACAACCTCCGCTTCGCCCGACCGGACGCGACGCTCGAGGAGGTGGAGGCGGCGGCACGGGTAGCCCATGCGGACGGGTTCATCCAGAGTCTGCCGCAGGGGTATGAGACGCGCATCGGGGAGCGAGGCGTGACCCTGAGCGGCGGTCAGCGCCAGCGGCTCTGCATTGCTCGGGCGGTGCTCTCGCGCGCGCCGGTGCTGGTGCTGGACGAGGCCACGAGCAGCCTCGATCCGGAGAGCGAGCGCGAGGTGCAGGCGGCGCTGGCGGCAGTCCTGCCAGGGCGGACCGCGCTGGTCATCGCCCACCGACTCTCCACGGTGACGGGTGCGGACGTCATCCATGTGATGGAGGCGGGCCGCATCGTCGAGAGCGGGACCCATGCGGAGCTGCTTCAGATGGGCGGCCGCTATGCGGCGCTGTGGTCTCTGCAGACTGCGGGAAGTGAGCGAGGAGCGGCATGAAGCCGGCCGCCGTGGTGGGCAAGCTGCTCCGGGCGGCCCTGGGGTTGGTGCTGCTGCTCTTCGGGTTTGCGGGCTTCTTCACCTGTGCGGCCGCGTCGGTGGACTACCCGGTGGTGGCGTCCCAGCCGGGCGTGCAGGAGTGGCCTCGCGGCGCCTTCCACGTGCACACGACGCGCTCGGACGGGCGGGGGACGGTGGAGGAGGTCGCGGCGGCGGCTCGGAAGGCGGGGCTCCAGTTCGTGCTGCTCACGGACCACAACGACTTCACCCCGCGCGAGCCGGTCTTCCAGGATGGCGTGCTGATGATCCCGGCGGTGGAGATCTCCACCTCCACCGGGCACCTGGTGGCGTTCGGGATGCAGACTCCGCTGGAGGGGCCTCGGGCGCGGCAGGAGGGCGTGAGCGCGGTGGAGGCCGCGGGCGGCGTCAGCGTGCTGGCCCACCCCGTCCAGGAGAAGAACCCCTGGCGGGATCCTGAAGGAGCGCGCCGTGCTCGAGGCTTCGAGCTGTACTCGGCGGACACGTTCTTCCGGGACGCGCTCCGCAGCCCGTTCTCGCGGCTGATACCGGCGGTGGGGGCCTCCTTCAGCAACTCCCTGCACGGGGTGATGTTGCTGGTGACGCCGCAGCCCGCGAGCACGGAGCGGTTGCTCGAGCTTGCCCGAGAGCGTCCCCGGCTGGCGTTGTGCTCACATGACGCGCACGGGTGGCCCCGCTACGGGGATGTCTTCCGGGCGCTGGCGCTCTACCTACCGCCGGGGGCGCTGCCAGAGCCCCTGTCGACGGAGCCCCGGACCGCGGCGTCCCAGGTGGTGCGAGCGCTGTCGAGCGGGCAGGCGGTGTGTGCCTTCCGGGGGCTCGGGGAGCCCACGGGCTTCGCGCTCGAGGGGCCGCTCTCGGAGCAGCGTGAGGCCCGGGAGGGGGACGTGCTGACGGTCCGCCTGCCCCCGCATCCGCCTGGGACCGTTCGAGTGGAAGTCTGGGGGGCGGGCCGGCTTCGGTCAGATGGCACCTCCATCGATCTGGTGGAGGAGGGCGCGCTGCAGATCGAGGCGTGGGTCCTGGCGCCAGGGCGGTTCTTTGGCTCGGAATGGAGGCCCTGGATCGTCCCAAGCCCGGTCCGTGTGCTGCCGCGAGGCTAAGACCCCTGATAGATGCCTGGGCCATGATGCTGGAGTGGCTGAGCCGAGCAACAACGGCGTGCTGTATAATGGATCCGACCAGTCAGTTACCTGGGGGGGGATTGCTTGACAGTCTTATTGCGAATCTTGTGCTGGAATATTGCCGAGGGCATGTTCGGATTGGATCCCGTCGCGGAGCACATCCGCCAGAAGGCCCCGGACATCGTCCTGCTCAACGAAGTGAGATGGAGGCGATGGCCCTTCGGTAAGGACCAGACCCACGAGCTCTCGGTGAAGACTGGCCTCCCGTACTACTCGTTCGGCAGGACGGTTGCGACCGGGCTCTCGGGTTACAAAGGCGTAGCCGTCCTGTCGAAGTATCATCTGGGGCCGAGTCGTATGCACGCAGTCGTACGAGGGCAGAGAAAGACCGCCTTCGCGACCTTGGCGACCTCCGTCATGATCAATGGAGTCCGCCACGAGATCCTCTCGACGCGCTTCGCGCCGCACAACACTGCGGATCACGCCATGGAGAATCGCATGGGCGTCGTGCAGGCGGCCGAGCTTGCCAGGACATTCAATCCCAGCCACCCGCTGATCTTTGGTGGCGACTTCAATGCGCGGCTGCACACCGACCAGATGAAGCTGTTCCTCTCGACATGTGGGCTCACGGAGGCGCAGCGAGAATGTCCTGATCCCTCTCCCGGGCCCTGCTGGGATCCAGAAGACCGGATCGATTTCATCTTGTATCGGGGCGAGTACAAGGTCCGTCAGATGGAGTTCCGCTGCCCCGAGCCCCAAGGATCGGATCACCCCTCGGTCTTCGTTGTCCTCGAGAGCACGCGGGAGCCCGCTCAGGCCCAGAGGCAGGTGAGCTGAGCCTTCCACACGCTGAGCGCGTCACCGTGGCCGTCCTCGTGGGCACAGCGGATCAGGAAAAGGGGCCCATCACCTCGTAGGTGATGCCCTGTCCGCCACTCCCCCGCTGCGAGCTGAAGTAGAGCCGGTCGCCCCCTGGACTGAACGCGGGGCCGGTGAGCTCCGAGCCGCCGTGCCCCACCACCTGGAGGAAGGGCGCCACCACGCGCTCGGGGGTGATGATGCACAACTGCATGTCCCCTCCGTCCTCGGCCACATAGAGGTCGCCTGACTGAGAGACCACCACGTTGTCCACGCCGGTCAGCGGAGAGTCGGGGTAGAGGTCATCGTCATAGATGACCTCCAGGCGCGAGCTGGCCACGGTGTAGGCCCAGACGCGATTGTTGCCCTTGGTGGTGAAGTAGACGGTGCCCTGATCGTACCAGCACCCCTCGCCACCGGAGAACGCTGTGGTCAGGAACGCGCTTGGCTGAAGGGAAGCAGGCAACGCTGCGGACACCCGCACCCAGCTCACCGGGCCGCCCGCAAGGGGATCCGACCTGAAGCGGGCCGCCTCGAGCACTCCCCCCGCCAGCGAGGGCCACGCAGAGGGGGT
>NZ_DASPHO010000254.1:0-3528 GCF_035629615.1 Hyalangium sp.
GCCACCATCTCCGGCCGGGTGATGCGCCGGGTGGCGTGGGCCTGGTCCCGGTACGTCTTCATGGCGAGCATGATGCTCTCCGTCCCACCGGAGGAGAGGGAGCCGCAGATGTGCTCCTCGGAGGACTTGCCCGCGTTGGCCTCCTCGGCGCCCAGCATGCTCGCCGTCATGGCCACGACTTCGGCCTCGAACTTGGTGGCGCTGGGCCACAGATCGGCGTGAAGGGGGTTGCTCTGCGAGTGCAGCGAGTACACCCGGTTGACGAAGGCGATGTGCCCCTCCGCCCCGTGGTACACCGCGCCGGAGACGCGCCCTTCCTTCCACCGTCCCTGCTCGCGCGCCTCCAGCTGCTCCAGCTCGCGCAGCACCTCCTCCTGCGGGCGCCCCTGGGCCGGCAGCCGCTCGAAGGTGGGCACCTGGTCCTTGTAGGGCTTCAGGCTGCCTTCCAGCTCGGCGAGCATTGAGCCGGTCTCCTGGTCCAGCCGGTTACGCACCAGGGGAATGGCCTTCAAGTACCGCTCGGCCACCGCGAGGATCCGCGGGGGCACGTAGGACAACAGATCGAGATCGGGCAGCGCCATGACTTCCTTCCTAACCGTCGGCGGCCTCGCGTGCCTCTCAGGCACTCCGGGCCCGGTTGAGCCGCGCGAAAGCGGACTTGTTGCTCTTGTAGAGGGTGAGGAACTCCCGGAACAGCTCGTCGTAGAGCCCCCGGTTCTTCAGATCCGGCTCGTAAGTGCGGGCCACGGGCACGAGCGACGGGATCTCGTCCACGGTGAGGTGTCCCAGCGCCAGTGCCGCCTGGAAGGCCGCGCCCCGGGCGTTGGCCAGCACGGGCTCGTCCACCTGCTGGATCCTCCGGCCCAGGATGTCCGCGTAGATCTGGCACCACAGCTTCGAGCGAGCCCCGCCGCCGATCATGCGGATGGACTCCAGCTCCCGGCCGACGAACCGCTCCACGTAGGTGAGCAGCCACCGGGAGTTGTAGGCCACGCCCTCCATGACGGCCCGCACCAGGTGCCCGCGCGTCGTCTGCAGCGACTGGTTGAAGAACCCGCCGCGCACCAGTCGATTCTCCACGGGCGAGCGCTCCCCGTTGAGCCAGGGCATGAAGAGGAGGCGGTCGCTGCCGGGAGGCACGCGCTCTGCCGCCCGCTCGAAGCCCGCGTAGATCTCCTGGGAGTCCAGCGCCGGACCGGAGCTTGGCTCCTCGTGGAGGAGGTTCTTCAGGGAGACCAGGCAGATGCCGGCGGACTCCTGCTCGTTGACGAGCAGGTAGCGGCCCGGAAGCGCGGAGGGAAACGTCCCCATCTGGTGCAGCAGATCCGCCTTCTTGAAGGGCACGTGGCAGCTGAGCCACGAGGAGGTGCCCACGCACAGGTGGGGCTCGAAGTCGCGCACCGCCCCCGAGCCCACGGCGGCCGCGAGGATGTCCGGGGTGCCAGACACCACCTGGGTGTGCTCGCCCAGCCCCAGCGCGCGGGAGGCCTCGGGGCTCAGCGGGCCCAGCACCGAGGCGGCGGGGACGAGCTCGGGGAGCTTCTCACGGTGCAGCCCCGTCATCTTCAGCAGGCGCTCGTCGTAGCTCAGCCGGGA
The DNA here is from genome assembly GCF_035629615.1 of Hyalangium sp. GTDB lineage: Bacteria > Myxococcota > Myxococcia > Myxococcales > Myxococcaceae > Hyalangium. The sequence goes on from NZ_DASPHO010000254.1 coordinate 1,597, forward strand.
CAGGTTCCGGTTGTCTGTCACCCAGTGCAGGGCGATCGAGTCGTATGAGGCGGTGAACCGGCCGCTCAGCCGCAGGTTGAGCCAGTCCTTGGGCTCGAGGAACTTGTAGGTGCGCTGGTAGACGTCCGGGTGCTCGTGCTGGAGGTAGAGGATGTGCCCCAGGGGATCCTTGCCGGAGCTGCTGGGCGCTCCGCCCGTGAGCCGCACCCAGGTGTACAGCTTGCTCAGGCCGTAGCCCTCGATGGAGACAAGGCCTTGGGTGACGCGCCGGACGTGGGAGGCCCCGCGCGAGTCCATCCAGAGGATGGCGGGGTGCAGGGGCCGCCCCTGCTCGTCTACGGCGACGGTGCCGGACCACTGCGAGCCGACGTTGACGCCGATGACGTCCGCCGGAGAGGAGACGCCTCGCTCGAGCAGGCGCCGCGTGGCCCTGACGATGGCTGACCACCAGCTCTCGGGATCCTGCTCAGCACCGCCCTCGGGGAGGAGGGAGAGCGGAATGGGCTCCACCTCGCTGCCGAGGATGGCGCCTCGGGTGGTGATGAGGGCCAGCTTGACGGCCGAGGTCCCCAGGTCAATGGACAGGATGGATGGGCTGCCGGTGGTTGGCACCTGGTCCCCTCGTAGCCGATGGCGCGCGGGAGAGGCCGCGGCCGGCACAATCTATGAGGCGACCCCCGCGCAATCCACCAGGAAGGAGGGGGCCCTGCGGGGCGAGCCCGCCAGGGAACGTTGCCGTGCCCTGCTTATGGCTCGCGGTAGATGAGCAGGCCGCGCGCCATGTCCACCACGTACACGTGGCCGTCCCCCGGCACGCGGATGCCGATCGCGCCGACGAAGAGGCCCCCCAGGTTGCCCGAGCCCGCTTCCCGGAAGGTGTTGGCGTACGCGATCTCCCTCGGCTGGGTGGGGTTGGAGACGTCCAGCACGCGCAGGCCCTCCGCATACCAGGCCACGTACAGCCGCGTGCCCACCAGCAGCATGTTGTGGATGGAGGCCTGCGGCCGCATCGAGTGCTCGCCGATCTTCACGATCCGGGTGGGGTCGGTGACGTCCAGCACGCGCAGGTGCGCGTTGATGTTCTCGCCGCCCTCGAACGCGATGGTGCGGCCGCCGAGCGTGCCCACCGCGTTGGCGTGGGTGGGGTTGTAGATCTGGGCGTCATACGTGTACGAGCCGAGCGGCTTGGGGTCTGCCGCATCGGTGACGTCCAGCACGTAGTACCCCTGGCCCATCTGGTTGATGTAGAGCCGGTTCTGGTACGCGAAGGAGTCGTGCGGGTAGCCGAAGCCGTTGTCGTCCGCGGGCACCGTGTAGCGGTTGAGCAGCACCGGCTCCAGGGGCTTGCTCACGTCGAACATGAGCACCTGATTGGCGCCCGACGCCTGGGCGTACATCCGGTCCCCGTCCACATAGAGGGTGTGCACGTCGAAGGTGTCTCCAGGCACGCCGCGCAGCATCTTCGGGTCCGCGGGGTCGGTGATGTCGAAGACGAGCACGCCGTGGTTCCCGCTGCCCACGTAGAGGGCATCCCCCTTGGACCAGACGGAGTTCCAGTAGGTGTCGCCCGCCAGGGTGAAGACCTTGCGGAGCACGGGACGGGCCTTGTCGGTGACGTCGAAGACGGTGAGGCCGCCCGTGGGAGGTGTCACCCTGCCGAGGCTGAGAGACACCACATAGGCGTGGTTCTTGGTCACGTAGACATCCACGGGCAGGCCCAGATCCACCTTGGCTTCCGAGAGGAGCTCGATGCCCGAGGTCTCTGGCTCGTGGAGCCGCTGCAGGCGCACGCCGTCGAAGGTGCCGGAAGAGCGCCGCGCTCCGCCGTTGGTGCACGTCTGGTAGCACCCGGTGAAGTTCTGCGAGTCCTGGGCTTGGCAGCCCGCCATCGCCCAGAGCGTGGTGCCGCCGTCCGTCAGGGTGCGCTTGCCA
>NZ_DASPHO010000255.1:0-3745 GCF_035629615.1 Hyalangium sp.
CCGACGTGACCGTCAGTGGCTCCTTGGTCACCCCCATCAACATTCCGCTGCCGGCGCAGTGATGTTGGTGAGCTAAGTCCAGGCTGAACGCAGTCCCGCCGCCCTCTCGGAGCCTCTCCGAGGGGGCGGTGTCGTTTTCCGAACACTTGGACCGAGCGATGGTGCACGCCTCGCCCACAGGGGGGGCAGGGCGCAACGGGCAGTCTGTGTATAGAATGATCCTCCGTCCGTTCCCCGTACGCTGGAGACCCCCCGCGCCATGAGCCAGTCGGCCACGAAACTTCCGCCAGCCGAGGCGGGTGCAAGCGCCGAGTCCGCACCCTCGAAGAAACGCGTCCTCGTCGTCGATGACTTCGATGACGCTCGGGAGATGTACGCCGAGTATCTGGAGTTCGCTGGCTTCCAGGTCGAGACCGCTCGCAACGGCGCGGAGGCCGTGGAGAAGGCCCAGGATGCCTCGCCCGACATCATCCTCATGGACCTGTCCCTGCCCGTCATGGACGGCTGGGAGGCCACCCGCCTCATCAAGCAGGACTCCCGCACCCGAGACATCCCCGTGATGGCGCTCAGCGGCCACGTGCTCGCGGGCAGCGAGAACCATGCCAAGGAGGCCGGTGCCGACGAGTTCGTCGCCAAGCCCTGCCTGCCTCAGGACCTCGAGAACAAGATCCGCAACATGCTCAAGCCGAGCAAGGCGAAGGACAAGCCCTAGCCCCCTCGCGAGCACCCGCACCCGGACGGCTTGATCGCCGCGGTCCGGGCGCGTAGGCACCCACCGTGGCCTCTCCCGCCTCCTCCACGCCGCCGGATACGTGGACTCCTCCCCAGGAGTTCGATGAGTATCGCTTGATCCGGCTCATCGGCCGCGGGCGCACGGGACGGGTGTACCTGGCGCACGACACGCTGCTCGAGCGGCCCGTGGCAGTGAAGTTCATCCCTGCCCTGGGCCACAACGCCCTCGCCCGCTTCCTCGTGGAGGCCCGGGCCGCCGCTCGCATCCAGCACCCCAACGTCGTCACCCTCTACCGTGTGGGGCAGCTCGAGGAGCAGCCGTACCTCATCTCTGAGTTCATCCGCGGCGTCAGCCTGGACCGGCTCGCCAAGCCCGTGCCCTGGGAGCGCGCGCTCTCCATCGGCAAGGATCTGGCGCGCGGGCTGAGCGCGGCCCACCGCCGCGGCGTCCTGCACCGCGACATCAAGCCCGGCAACGCCGTGCTCACCGAGAGCGGCGAGGTGAAGCTGCTCGACTTTGGCCTGGCCAAGCTGTTGGACCCGGCCGCCCCCGAGCAGGGACAGGGCCAGAGCAGGCCTCCCTCTCCGCCAGAGCTGCCCGCGGAGCTGGATCCGGAAGCCAGCCCTGGCTTCGGCGCCCGCTCCCTGGACGGCGTCTTCCTCCCCTCGCTCCCCCGCGGCGCTCTGGTGGGCACGCCGTATTACATGTCGCCGGAGGCCTGGGCTGGCGAGGATCTGACCGCGCGCAGCGACGTGTATTCGCTGGGCGTCGTCCTCTACGAGCTGTGCTCGGGCAAGGGCCCCTTCCGCGACGTGCCCTGGCGCGAGCTCTCCGAGGCGGTGCGCTCCCGGGACGCACGTCCGCTCGCCGAGGCCGCTCCCGGCGTGGATCCAGACTTCGCCGCCGTCATCGATCGCAGCCTGCGGCGAGAGCTCTCGGAGCGCTACTCCTCGGCCGCGGCGATGCTCGACGCGCTGGAGCAGATCGGCCGGGACGAGACCGCTGCCGGCGCCATCCCCGAGGGCAACCCCTACCGCGGCCTCCAGGCCTTCGAGGCCGAGCACCGCGCCCTCTTCTTTGGCCGCCGGCGCGAGCAGCGCGCGGTGCTGGAGCGCTTCAAGGGCGAGCCCTTCCTGCTCATCACCGGCGACTCGGGCGTGGGCAAGTCCTCGCTGTGTCTGGCCGGCATCCTCCCCCTCATCGCCGACGGGGGGCTGGAGGACGGACGGAAGTGGCGCAGCGCGCGCCTGGTGCCGGGCCGTCGCCCGGTGGCCGCGCTCGCCGCGGCGCTGGCGCCCGTGCTGGAGATGCAGGAGGAGCCCCTGGCCGAGCTTCTCCACACGGAGCCCACGCAGCTGGCCCGCCGGCTGCGCGCGAAGCTGGGGGCGAAGGACGGGTTGATCCTCTACGTGGATCAGCTCGAGGAGTTGGTGACGCTTGCCCCCCAGGAGGAGGCTGCTCAGGCAGGCCTGGCGCTGGGGGAGCTGGCCGAGGGAGTCACCGGGGTGCGGCTGCTGGCCACCGGCCGCAGCGACTTCCTCACCCGGCTGACAGCGGTGCCAGGGCTGGGCGCCGAGCTGCCCCGCGCGCTGTACCTGCTGCGCGCGCTGACGCCCGAGGAGATGCGGGAGACCATCGTCGGCCCGGCGCGCATCAAGGGCGTGCGCTTCGAGTCCGAGGCGCTGGTGGACACGCTGGTGGCCACCACCGCCGCCACCGAGGGCGGGCTGCCGCTGCTCCAGTTCGCCCTGGCCGAGCTGTGGGAGGCGCGTGACAAGGCCGCCGAGGTCATCACCCAGGCGGCGCTGGACGGGCTGGGCGGAGTCGCGGGTGCGCTGGCGCGGCACGCGGACGCGGCCGTGGACAGGCTGTTGCCCGATCAGCGCGTGGCCGCGCGCGGGGTGCTGCTGCGCCTCATCACCGCGGACGGCACGCGAGCAAGAAAGACGGACCGGGAGCTGGTGGGCACGGACCCCCGCTACCGCGCCGCGCTCGAGGCCCTGGTGCGTGCGCGCCTGCTGGTGGCCCGCGAGGCGGAGGATGGCACCTCCTATGAAGTGGCGCACGAGGCGCTCGTCACTGGCTGGAAGACGCTGGCACGCTGGCTGGCGGAGGCCGCCGAGCGCCGCGAGGTGCAGGCCCGGCTGGAGACTGCAGCCGCCCACTGGGAGCGGCTGGGGCACACGCGCGACGTGCTCTGGGGGCCCCGGCAGCTGTCCGAGACGGCCGTGCTGGATCCAGGCGAGCTGACGCGCCGGGAGCAGGAGTTCCTGGATGAGTCCCGCCGCACGGTGGTGCGCACCCGCATGGCGCGGCGGGCGCTGGCCGCGGGCTTCCTCGTGCTGCTGGGGTTCGTCTATAGCAGCGGACTGCTGCGCGAGCGCATGCAGCTGGAGCAGCAGCTTCAACAGCTGGTCGGAGAGGCCACTGTCGCGCTGAACAAGGCCCAACTCGAGCGCGAAGCACTGGCCACCGAGCGTGCAGAGGCCTTCAATTTGTACGGGGCTGGCCTCAAGGCCGACGGAGACAGGGCTTGGACGGAAGCCGCTGACAAGAGCGCGCAGGTCCACCAGCACTTCAACGCCGTGGCCTATGGGCTGGAGCGCGCGCTGGTGCTGGCGCCCGATCGCAGCAACGTGTGGGACGCGCTGGCGGACTACCTCTATGAGCGAGCCCTCCTCGCCGAACAGGAAGGGGAGCTGGCCACGCTGCACGGGCTGCTGCAGCGGTTGCGGCTGTACGACGTGGGGGAACACCGTTGGAAGCGGTGGACCGCCCCGAGCCTGCTGACTGTGGAGTCAGCTGCGCCGGGCACTCAGCTGGAGCTGAAGCCACTGGCCCACGATGCGGAGCTCGACGAGGAGAAGCCGCCGCCGCTGCTGCTCACCTCCGGACCCTGGAAGGAGGTGCAGGTGCGGCCAGGCCTGTACCAGCTGACGGCGAGCGCTCCAGGCCATGAGCCCGCCTCCATGCCGCTGAGGCTGACGCGCGGAGAGAAGCGGCTGCTGAGGC
>NZ_DASPHO010000256.1:0-21020 GCF_035629615.1 Hyalangium sp.
GAGCGGGGCGTACACCTCCCAGTGCGTGTGCCGGCGCAGCGGCGAGCGCGAGCGCCGGTTGCTCACCCGGTACCGGTACCGCTTGCCGCGCGACCAGCGGCGCGGATCGAACTCCGGGGGCACCTCCTCCGCGTGCACCACGGCGATGTCCTCGGGCAGCATGCCGTTGAGCCCCCTCCAGTACGCCTTGAGCGGCAGCGTGCGCTCCGTGTTGAAGCACACCACCTGCCCCGTGGCGTGCACGCCCGAGTCCGTCCTGCCGGCCGCCTCCACCTCCACGGGCGCACCGAGCAGCTTGCCCAGCGCCTCCTGCAGCTCGGCCTGGAGCGCACGCCCGTTGGTCTGCACCTGCCAGCCCACGTAACGCGTGCCGTCATACTCGAGGACCAGCTTCATGCGAGGCATGCTGTCTGCCCCCTCTGCGGCCTAGCGGTACTTGAGCCAGGCCGCGAGGAGCTCTCCCACCATCTTGTTCACGCTGACGCCGCTGCGCTGCGCGATGGCCTCCAGCGCTTCGAGCTGATCCCCGGGGAGCGCCAGGCTCAGGAGGCGCTCGGAGGGGCTGCGCCCTTCCTTCACGGGGCTGGACGCCATGGGCGTCACCTCGTCCTCCAGCACCAGCACCGCATCCGAGCTGGTCGTCTGCTTCAGCCGCCCCTGCTCCTCGTTCAGCTCGTCGTGGAAGAGCTGCCGCAGGAAGTTGGAGAGGTGCAGCGGCGAGGGGGTGAACTCGTAGGTGTTCAGGAAGGAGTCGATGGCCGCGCGCATCTCCCCGGCTGTCTGGTAGCGCCGATCCCGGTCCTTCTCGAGCGCCTTCATGAGGATGGCCTCGACGGGCTCGGGGATGTCCGCCTTGAAGTAGGACGGCGCGTAGATCTTCCCATCGGTGATGCTGCGCATCACCGCCACCTCGGACTCGCCGGTGAAGAGCTTGAAGCCGGTGAGCCACTCGTAGAGCACCACGCCCACGGAGAAGATGTCGCTGCGGCAGTCCAGGGGCTTGCCGAAGCACTGCTCGGGGCTCATGTAGCTGAGCTTGCCCTTCAGCTCGCCCGAGCGCGTCTGCTCCACCTGGTTGGTGGCCTTGGCGATGCCGAAGTCCAGCAGCTTCACCGTCCCGTCGAAGGCCACGAAGATGTTCTCGGGCGTCACGTCCCGGTGGACGATGTTCAGCGGGTTGCCGTACAGGTCCACCTTCTTGTGCGCGTAGTGCAGCCCCGCGCACACGTCCGAGGCGATCCGCAGCGCGTACACCATGGGGAACGGGATCCCCAGCTGCTCGGCCTTGGGAATGACTCGGCGCATGTCCCGGCCGAAGATGTACTCCATGGCGATGAAGTAGCTCTCGCCGATCTTCCCCAGGTCGTGGATCTGCACGATGTTGGGGTGGTTGAGCTGCGCCGCCAGCCGCGCCTCGTTGAGGAACATCTTCACGAAGGTCGTGTGCTTGGACAGGTGCGGGCGGATGCGCTTGATGACGACGGTGCGCTCCAGTCCCTCGCCATCCATCTGGTGCGCCAGGAAGATCTCCGCCATCCCACCGACGGCGATGCGGTCGATGAGCCGGTACTTGCCGAAGCGGCTGGTGTCTCGCGTGGCGACGTTGGAGGACATCGAGGGCGACTCTAACGCAGTTGGACGACGTTCACCTTGAGCCCGGAGGGAGCCTCCGGGGAGGACGGGAAGTCTACCGGAGAGGGGCCGAGCGAGAGGAGGGTACGCCCCTGTCGGCCCGCGCGCCCTACCCCCTCGGCCACCATGGCCTCGAAGCGGCGGCTCGTCAGGGTGGAGAGGTTGCAGCAGGCCACCAGCCGGCCTCCGGGAGCCACCAGGCGCGCGGCGGCCTCGGCCAGCTGGGGGTAGTCCCGGGCCGCGGAGAAGCGGGCCGTCCGCGTGGTGGAGAAGGAGGGTGGGTCCGAGATCACCACATCGAAGCCCTGCCCCTTCTTCGCCAGGCGCCCGAGCCAGTCGAAGACGTCCCCTGCTACATAGTCGTAGCGGTCCACGGGCTGGCCGTTGAGGCGCGCGTTCTCCTCGCCCCACTCCAGCACGCGGCGGCTGGTGTCGATGTTGAGCACCCGCGTGGCGCCCCCAGCGGTGGCCACCACCCCGAAGGCACAGGTGTAGGAGAAGAGGTTGAGCACCGTGAGGCCCTTCACCTGCCCCCGGAGCCACGCCCGTGTCTCGCGCATGTCCAGGTACAGCCCCACCGAGAGCCCCTGCGCCGGGCGGATCCGGAAGCGCAGGCCGTTCTCCAGCGCCTCCAGGGACTCCACCGGCTCGCCTCGAGCGGGCTGCTCGGGCGCCAGCACGTCCCGGGCGGTGGTGGCCAGCACGCGGGCCTCGCGGGGACGGCGCTTGAGGTAGAGGCTGCGCGGCGACCAGGCCTCCTGCGCCGCGTCCAGCAGGGCCTGCTCCTCGGAGGGAGAGAGGTCGCGGTAGAGGCTCACCACATGGACGCCGCCGAAGGTGTCCACGGTGACGTCGGGAACACCGTCCGGAGCACCGTTCACCAGGCGGAAGGCGGTGGTGCCCGGATCCGTGAGGAGGGCGCCCCGCCGCTCCCGGGCGCTGCGGAGCCTGTCAACGAGAGAGAGGTTCATCCGGTGAGGCTGGCACGGGTCCAGATGCTGGCGAGCGCGGCGCTGGCGTCGGCGGCCAGCTCCGCGTAGTCCACGCCGAGCAGCTGCCCCTCGCGCACGGCGACGCGGCCGTTGACGATGGTCCACGCCACCCGCGAGCGGGCGAGCTGGCCCAAGAGGTGCGGCGAGTAGCCCGTCTCCGGGTCCGACGCGGGGACGTAGTCGTACACCGCGAGATCGGCGATGCAGCCCTCCACGATGGTGCCCGAGGGTGCCTGGAACAGGCGGGTGCACAGCTCCGCGGGGCCGCTCACCAGGAGCTGCGCCAGGGCGCCGTCCGGGTCCGGCAGGCGGCCAGCGCGCGCGATGCGCATCAGCCCCACGAAGGCGGCCAGCACCTCGTCCCAGAGGGTGCCATGCCCGCTGGTGCCCAACCCCACGAGGTGGTGGCGGGCGAGGACCGCCTCCAGGGACTCACCGGCGCGCTCGGAGGTGAGGTGGGCGCGGGGACTGAGCGCCACGAAGGTGCCGGTGGCCACGAGCCGCTCGGCCTCGCCCGTGTCGATGCTCCTGGCACGCGCCGCGATGCTCCGAGGCCCCAGCAGACCCAGCTCGGCCAGCCGGGGGACGACGCGCTTGCCGTGCCGCGCATAGGTAACGGCGAGATCGTCCTCTCCCTCCGCGAGGTGGAAGACGACCGGGACCTCCAGCTCTTGGGCCAGGACACCGACCTGTCTCAGGAGGGTGTCCTCGCAGGTGTGGGAGGTCTGGAAGCCCAGGGCGCCACGCACCAGCGGGTGGGTGCGATAGCGGCGCGCGAAGTCCGCGTTGGCCTCCAGGCAGGCAGCCGCGGGGCCATCGCCGGAGAGGCTGTGGGTGGCGTGGCTCGTGACGAGGCGGATGCCGAGCTGCTCGGCCGCGCGCGCCTGAGCGTCGAGCGCTCCGGCAACATTGCCGGGGGCGGCCAGGTGCTCCACCACCAGGGAGATGCCGTCCCGCAGCGCCTGGGCGAGGGCAAAGCGGGTGAGCGCCTCCACCTCCCCCACCGTCAGCAGGGCAGCCACCTCCGTGCGCCGCTCCAGGCGGGCGCTCGGGGCGCGCAGGAGGAAGTTGCCCGTGGGGGGCAGCACCTGGCCTCCGACGAGGTGTGTGTGGCAGTCCACCAACCCGGGAGCCACCAGTCGGCCCCGGCAGGCCACCTCCCAGTCTCCAGGGAGGACAGGAACCTCCGAGTCCGGGGCGACGCGGCGGATGAGGCCGTCCTGCACCACCAGGGCCATGCCGGTGCGGACACGTCCGTCCGCCCGGAAGACGGCGCAGTTCTTGAGCAGCAGGCGGCCTTCCATGCGCGCCCTCTCTTAGCACGGGCCGAGGGTAGCGTCCTTGCTCCCGCACGGGCGATGATGGCGCCGGCTCCGGATCGCGCTCCCGATCGCATGCTCTTCAACACCGCCCTGTTCTGGCTCTTCTTCGCCGCCTTCTTCGTGGCGTTCCACTTCGCCGCGAGGACGCGCGTGGCGAAGCTGTGGCTCGTGGTGGTGGGCAGCCTGCTCTTCTATGGGGCGTGGGACGTGCGCTGCGTGCCGCTGCTGCTGGGCACGGCGCTGCTGGACTTCTGGATCGCCCTGCGCCTGTCGCGCTCCCAGGACGAGCGCCGGCGCCGTGCGCTGCTGGCCGTGAGCATCGTGGCGAACCTGGGGGTGCTGGCCTTCTTCAAGTACGCGCGCTTCTTCGCGGACTCGGCCCACGGGCTGCTCGGCGTGCTGGGCGTGGCGCTGCCCGAGCCCACCTTCTCGCTCCTGCTCCCGGCAGGCATCTCCTTCTACACGTTCCAGAGCATGAGCTACACGATCGACGTGTACCGCCGGGAGCTGCCCGCGCGTGAGCGGCCCGAGGAGTTCCTGGCTGCAGTGTCGTTCTTCCCGCACCTCGTCGCCGGCCCCATCATCCGCGCCTCCGTGCTGCTGCCGCAGTTCGAGCAGATGGAGGCGCCCCGTTGGGAGCAGGTGCGGCGCGGCTACCTGCTCATCGCGGTGGGGCTCCTCAAGAAGACGGTGGCGGATCTGCTCGCGGCGCCCTCGGACGCGCTCTTCCGCTCCGCGGGCGCCACCAGCGCGCTCGAGGCCTGGACGGGGGCCCTGGCCTTCACGGGGCAGATCTACGCGGACTTCTCCGGCTACACGGACATCGCCATTGGCGTGGCGCTGCTGCTGGGCTTCGTGCTGCCGCCGAACTTCGATCTGCCGTACCTGGCCACCTCGCCCATCGACTTCTGGCGCCGCTGGCACCTGTCCCTGTCCACCTGGCTGCGGGACTACCTCTACATTCCGCTCGGCGGGAACCGGGGCCACCGCTACCGCAACCTGCTCCTCACCATGCTGCTGGGCGGGCTGTGGCACGGTGCCAACTGGACGTTCGTCCTCTGGGGCCTGTACCACGGGCTGCTGCTCGTGGTGGCGCACCTGCTGGTGGAGCGCTTCCCCGTGCTGAAGGAGACGCCCTCCGCCGCAGTGCGCTGGGCGAAGCGGCTGGGGACGCTCTACCTGGTGGTGCTCGGGTGGGTGCTGTTCCGTGCGGAGAGCCTGCCCGCGGCGCTCCGGGTCCTGGAGGGCATGCATGTGCCTGCCGTGCCCTCTGCCTTCACGTGGCCCGCCGTGCTCACCCTGCTGTTCGTGGTGGCGGGGCTCGTCCTCTGCCATGCGGCCTCGGCGCTCGCGGAGAAGACCGAGCTCCGCCAGCGGCGCCTCGCCCTCTGGCCCGTGGTGGCCATATGCCTGGCCCTGGCCATCGCCATCGGAACGCCGGGCCACAGCTTCATCTACTTCCAGTTCTGAGCCCCCGTGACTTCGCCCTCCCCCTCCAACGATCGGATCGCCGCCCGGACCCTCGGGGTGGGGCTCGTGCTGCTGCTGGCCTCGCTGGGGCTGGCGCGCGGGTTCATTGCGCTCGTCGAACGCTCCAGTCCTCCCGAGACGCGGGCCCACCTCACGGAAGGCTCCGGCCGACTCGTGGACTTCCTCCAGGCGCTGCCGGACATCGCCAAACGGGAGGATGCGGTGCTCGTCTTCGGCTCGTCGCTCATCCAGCACGGGTTCTCCCCACTGATGTTCGAGTACGTGCTCGGAGTGCCTGTCACCGCGTACAACCTGGGTTTCCCCGGGGTGGATCCCGAGCTGCAGGCCCTGCTCGCGCGCAGGACGGCGGAGGCCTTCGAGCGCCAGGGCCACAAGGCCCGGCTCTCCTTCGTGGAGTTCACCCCGTTCCAGGCCACGCTGGCACGAGGGCAGGCCCCGTCGTTCCGGGAGCACTCGGCGGTGAAGAAGGCCCTGCTGGCCGATCCCCGGGTGCTCGCGCGGGTGGCACTGCGCTCACCCGAGGAGGCCTCACACCTGGGGGCGCTGTGGGCAATGGGAGGCACTTCGCCCCTGGCAGTGACTTCGCTCCTGGAGCACCGCCTGTTCGAGGGGCCTGTGCCTCCCTGGTGGCCGGTGCCCGCCGAGCCCGAGCCGGATGCGGAGCGCAAGGCCTGGGTGGCGCGCATCCATGCGGGCCGAGCCGCCTCCGAGCGCCGGCACGTGCCCGAGTGGGATCCCGTGCACCGGGGAGAGGTCCGCTGGCTCTACCACGAGACGCTCGAGGCCTACATGGCCTGGGCCCGGCTGCGCAGCGCGCCGGAGGTGCTGGAGGCGGAGCGCCAGTGGCGGGTGGAGACGAGCGATCTGCTGGAGCTGCACTTCGACGAGCAGCAGGTGCGCTTCTTTATCGAGGCCGTGCGTGCCCTGGCCTCCGTGTCCCAAGAGACGCTGGTGGTGCTGGCGCCTCGGAACCCAGCGTGGAACCAGCCCACCGCCGAGGGCCGTGCCCGCCTGGCTGCCGTCCTGGCGCTCATCGAGCGGGAGACGGGTGCGCCGGTGCTGGATCTGGCCGAGAGCCCGGGGTTCGGCCCGGAGGACTTCATCGACGTGACCCACCTCAACGAGTCGAGCGGCCGTCCCAAGCTGTCGCAGCGGCTGGGGGATGTGGTGGCCAGGCGGTGGTTCCGGGGCACGGTGAAGGACACTGCTCCCTGATCGCCTGCCCGGGAGGGCGGGTATACTGGGAGTGATGACCGTGTCGACCCCTGCCATGGCCCATGGGCCCTCCTCCGTGACCGCTCCGCGCGGGAGCCTGCCATTCAGGGGGCTGTGGCTCTTCTCGCCTCGGGCGGACGCGGCATTCCTCGTCCTGCCGATCCTCCTCACCATGGGCTCTGCGGTGGTGAGCGCGCTGGTGGGGTTCCGGGCGGCGGACGAGGTGAACCGGCTGGCCGTCTGGACGGCGCAGAACATCCTCGGCAATGGCACCCATGTGGTGCTCACCTACCTGCTCTTCGCGGTGCACCGGGACGTGCTCACCGCCGAGCCCGGCCAGCCGCGCAGGGTCCTCCTGGGCACGCTGGCGATGCTCGCGGTGGGCGTGGGCTTCATCTTCACGTACTACGCGAACAAGGACGCCCACGTGTACGTGGTGGGTGTCCTCTTCAACGTGTTCGGGCTGCACCACACGCTGTCGCAGCACAAGGGCTTCTGGGCACTGCACTCCCTGCGCGGACACCAGGCCGGGCTGGGCGCAGGCCCCCCTCGGGAGCGCTCGCTCCAGCAGGTGTACGTGCCGCTGATGCTCACCCTCATCCTGGTCCGGCTCTTCTTCGTCCCGGACTCGGCGGCCCCGGGCGCCACGCCCTATCTGGATGTCGGCCAGGGCGCGCTGCTGCCCCACGGTGCGCTCGCGGTGATCCTCGCCGTGTGGCTTGGCTTCTTCGCGCTGCTGTTCCGCACGATGCTGCGCGCGGGGAACGCCAGCGGGCCCAAGGTGCTCTACCTGCTCGCGGCGGCCACGGCGACGGGGCTGACGCTGGTTGCTCCCATGTGGGGCAACGTGATGCTGCCCGCCATGCACGGCCTCGAGTACTACATGATCACCGCGCGGATGATGGAGCCGCGCGAAGGGGATCCGCCGGCCCGCCTGGGGCGCGCCTGGATCTGGCCGCTGATGATCCTCTCCATGTCTCCGCTGCTCGCGCTCGGGGTCATCCACGGGCTCATCCTCGAAGGCGCGGGCCGAGGCCTCCTGGGCACCGGCGATCCGTCCGGGAGCAGCGCGCACCTGATCCTGCGCGTGCTGACGTCGCTGAGCCTGGGGGTGGTGCTGGCCCACTACTTCGCGGACGCGTTCATCTACCGGTTCCGCATCCCCAGCATCCGCAAGGTGATGCTGCGCCGGCTCGGGTTCGCTCCTCCCGCCGTCCTCGCGAGCGCTCCCGCGGCTCCCACCGCCTCCACTGGCTCGATGCCACCCATGGCGAGCGTAGGATAGCCCTCTGTGAACCGTCGGGCCCTGCTGCTCCCTGGACCGGCCGCGCTGCTCGCCCTCTACTTCGGCGTGAAGCTCGGGGTGTCACCGCTCAAGCACTACGATCTCTTCTTCCACCTCGCCGGTGGGCGCTACGTGCTGGAGCACGGCTTCAACCGCGTGGATCCCTTCAGCGTGACGGGCACCGCGGGCTGGGTGCCGCACGAGTGGGGCTTTGGCGTGCTGGCCGTGATGCTGATCAAGGTGCTGGGCGCAGCGGGCCCCGCGCTGCTCACGGGCGCCCTCGTGGCGGCCAACCTGCTGCTGCTCTGGGCCGCGTTTGGCCGCGCGGCGCCACGCCGGGGGCTGCTGGCGCTCGGGGTGCTGGGCCTCGTGCTCATCGTCCAGGCGTACACCTGGAGCCAGGAGCGGCCCTTCCACGTAGGACACCTCCTCTTTGCCCTCACGGTGCTCGGCTCACTGGCCTGGCGCGGGGGGAATGACCGTGTCCTGTGGCTTGCGCCCCTGCTGGGCGTGGCCTGGGCCAACCTGCACGGGAGCTGGTTGCTGGGCCCCGTCTTCCTGGGAGCCACGGCGCTGGGCCACGCGCTGGACTCGCCCGAGCAGCGGCCGCGGGCCCTGCGTGCCATCGGCGCGAGCTTCGCGATGTTCCTCGCCGCCGCGGTGTCGCCCAGCGGCCCGAGCATCTGGCTCTATCCCATCCATCACTCGGTACTGCGCTCCACTCAGAACATCAACGAGTGGGTGCCGCTCGATCTCGCGATGGGCTGGAGCTGGGCGTACCTGCTGCTGCTTGGCGTGGCGATCTTCTGTGTAGGGCAGGCTCCAGTGCGGCGCATCGCCATCCTGCTGCCCGCCGTGGGCCTGGGCCTGGCCGCTCTGAAGGTGCAGCGCCACGCTCCGTTTGCCTCGGTGCTCGTTGCGCTGGCGCTGCTGGAGCATGCGGCCTCGGTGCGAGGGCTGGTGTGGCCGGAGCTCATCCGCCGCCCGGTGCGAGCACTCGATGACGCCTTCGCGCGTTGGAGCACAGGCGCCCAGGGGGCGATCTGGCCAGCGCTGGCGCTCATGCTGCTGGCGGGGGTGAGCTGGCAGAGGCCGGTGCCCGTGGAGCAGGGCGTGATGCGCTCGCGCTTCCCGCTGGCCTGCTTCGAGGCGCTGCGCAAGCTGCCTCCGGGCAAGGTGCTGAACCGCTTCATCATCGGCGGAGCCATCTCCTACTTCGCGGGGACGAACTACAAGGTCTTCATCGACAGCCGGAATGATCCCTTCCCCCAGCCCATCCACGACGACTACACGCGGCTCGTCTGGTCGGAGCCCGGCTGGGAGGAGTCGCTCGCGCGCTATGACCCGGACTACCTCCTGTGGGATCTGGAGAACCCGGGCAACATCCTCCTCGATCAGCTCCAGCTCCGCGGCGGCTGGCGCGAGGAGGCCCGGGATGGCAACTACGTCCTCTGGGTCCGCAACCGGTCCTCCTCGCGATGAAACGCTCCACGCGCAACGCGATCACCGTCTGCGGGTTTCTGGCCATCCTGGCCCTGATCTACCGCTCGGTCTTCACCGGCCACCTGCTCGCCGGGCGGGACGTGTTCCGCATCTTCTTCCCGGACTCCGCCTTCCTCCTCGAGTCCCTGAGCACGGGCGAGCTGCCCCTGTGGAACCCGTACCTGCGCCTGGGGCAGCCGTTCGCGGCCACGCTCTACTCCCAGGTCTTCTACCCGCCGCGCTGGGTGGCGGTGGTGCTCACCGGGCCCATCACCTCCATGACGGTGATGCAGATCTTCCACGCCGCGGTGGCCGCCGTGGGTGTGTTCCTCCTGGCGCGGCAGCTCCGGCTGTCCTGGGCCGCCTCGATCGTGGCAGGGGCCGTGTTCGGCTTGTCGCCGATGATGACGGACCTGGGCATCCAGCAGAACGTCGTCAACGCGGCGGCCTGGAGCGGCTTCATCGTCGCAGCGGCCCGGTCCGCCGCGGTCCAACCGGGCCCCAGGCCCATCGCCTGGCTCGCCGCATTCACGGCCCTGTCTCTGCTGGCAGGCTCACCGGAGACGACGCTCTGGCAGGGCATCGTGTCGCTCCTGGCGGTGTGGGGTGCTCAGCGGCGCGGGGCAAAGGCTCCGAGCGTGCCGGGAGCCAGGCGCTGGACGGGCGCGGCGCGCGTGGTGGGCGGACTGGCACTGGCCGGAGCGCTGGGCGCCCTGGTGATGCTCCCCGCCGCCGAGTTCGCGCTGAACTCCCTGCGCACGAATGCGGCCAGCTTCGCGGAGCAGCGGCTCGCATGGTCCGTGTCCTGGCCGCAGTTGCTGGCCATGGTGTGGCCCCTGGCCGACTGGCCACGAGGGCCGTACTGGGGAGAGGACCAGTGGTTCATCCTTAACCAGTTCCTCGGCTCGGTGGCGTGCGCGCTCGCGGTGGTGGGTGCCATCGCAGGTCCCCGCCGGGCCCGGCCCTTCGCGGTAGGGGCCTTGCTGTTCGCCCTGCTGAGCCTCGGCCGCCACTTTCCTCCGGCTGCTGCGCTGCTGCACCTGCCGCCCTTCTCGCTGTTCCGCTACCCGGCGAAGTACTTCGTGGGGGCCGCCTTCTGCCTCTCGCTCCTGTCCGGCTTCGGGCTGGAGGCCATGGGGAGGCTCTCCCGGCGCATCAGGCCCTCGATCCTCCGCGCGGTCCTGGCGTTCGTGGGCATGGGCGTGGCGCTGGGCGTAGCCGGTCCGCTCGTCCAGCGGCTGCCCATGCGCGAGTCCGCCGAGGCGGGCATCTCCTGGCCGCTGCTCTTCCTGGGGCTGGCGACGGTCTTCGTCTTCGTCCTTCGTGACACGTTCGCGCGCCCGCGCCGGTTGCGCCATGCGCTGGCAGCCCTGGCGGTGCTGGAGTTGGTGGCAGCGCATCACCTGCTCACGGTGCCGAAGTACTCGCCCTATGAGCCGCTGGCTCGCACCTCTGTCATTCGGCAACGCCTGCCCGAGGCCCTGAACGGGCGCATCAGCGCGGACATCGAGGGCCCCGCGGATCCGACCCGGTCTTCCACCTCCGCGTCACGCACCATCGAGCAGAGCCGGGATCGGCTCATCCCGAACCGCTTCGTCGAGGAGCGGCTGACAGCGCTGGAGGGCTACGGCGCGCCCGAGCCCGCCCGCAGCGACGTGTTCAACCTGGCCGGCGAACGGAGCGTGTACGACCTGACGGGCGTCACCTGGTACGTGCGCAACGGGCCACCACCCTTCGACGACCTGGAGCTGCTCGAGACGCTCGAGGACGGCACCACGCTCTCCCGCTCCCGGACAGCCCTGCCCCGGGCATTTCTCGTCCAGAAGGCCCGAGTGGTGCCGGACGAGGAGGCACTCGAGGCAGTGATCGATCCTGCGCAGCCCTTCCGGCACACCGCCTTCCTGACTACTGGAGAGCCGCTGGATCGGCCACCGTGTGAAGGCACGGCGCGGATCGTCGCCTCGCAGGCGCAACGTGTGGAGGTAGAGGTGGAGGCCTGCGATGAGAGCTACCTCGTGGTGACCGACAGCCACTACCCGGGCTGGCGGGCGACGCTCGATGGGACGTCCACGCCCCTCCACCGCGCCGACTACGCGCTGCGTGCCGTGCGTATCCCCGCCGGTACCCACAAAGTCCTCTTCGAGTACGCACCCTGGAGCTTCCGGGTGGGACTTGCCGTGTCCCTGCTCGCACTCGGAGGGCTCGTTGCCTCCCTCTTCGTGACGCGCCACCGACCTCCTCAGTGAGGGAAGCCTGAGCGACGGGCGTTCCCTCGTAAAGGGCAAGCGCACCCAGGCAGGCATGCGCTCCTTTGCTTGCAATCCCGCAACTCCGCCTGAAACAGCGCGTCTACTCCCCATACTTCACAATAGAGTGGGACCTTCTAGCCTCCCTGCACTTGCAGCATTCGCGCCATGACCGCTCGTACCGAGAACCTCAACGTCGTTGGCTTCGACCACATGCCCTCTCCCGCCGAGATCAAGGCGCGAGTCCCGATGACCCCGCGCGCGGCCGAGTCCGTGCTCGCTGGCCGCCGCGCGCTGATGGAGATCCTCGACCGGAAGGACCCTCGCCTGTTCGTGATCGTAGGCCCGTGCTCCATCCACGATCCCGTGGCTGGCCTCGACTACGCGCGCCGGCTCCGCAAGCTCGCAGACGAGCTCCAGGAGACGGTCCAGGTGGTGATGCGGGTGTACTTCGAGAAGCCGCGCACCTCCACCGGCTGGAAGGGCTTCATCAACGATCCGCGGATGGACGACTCCTTCCACATCGAGGAGGGCATGGAGCGGGGCCGTCGCTTCCTGCTGGATGTGGCCGAGCTTGGCCTGCCCGCGGCGACCGAGGCGCTCGATCCGATCGCGCCGCAGTACTACGGCGACCTGGTCTCGTGGACGGCGATCGGCGCTCGCACCGCGGAATCGCAGACCCACCGCGAGATGGCCTCGGGGCTCTCGACTCCCGTGGGCTTCAAGAACAGCACGGACGGCTCGCAGGAGGCTGCGGTCAACGGCATCCTCTCCGCCTCTCGCCCGCATAGCTTCCTGGGGCTGAGCGACACCGGCGCGTCGGCGATCATTCGGACCCGTGGCAACGGCTACGGCCACCTGGTGCTGCGCGGGGGTGGCGGGCGGCCCAACTACGACACGGTGTCCATCTCGCTCGCCGAGCAGGCGCTCACCAAGGCGAAGCTGCCGGTCAACATCGTGGTCGACTGCTCGCACGCCAACTCCTGGAAGAAGCCGGAGCTGCAGCCGCTGGTGATGCGGGACGTGATGCACCAGCTCCGCGAGGGCAACCACTCCGTGGTCGGCGTGATGATCGAGAGCTTCCTCGAGGCCGGCAACCAGCCGATCCCCGCCGATCTCTCGCAGCTGCGCTACGGCTGCTCGGTGACCGATGCCTGCGTGGACTGGGCGACCACCGAGGAGATGCTGCGAAACACCCACGCCCTGCTGCGCGACGTGGTGCCGTCGCGCCGCAAGTCGTAGTCCCAGGGGGACCTGAGCCGGCCGCCTACTCCGCCTTCTTCGCCGGAGCGGCCATGCCTTCCTTCACCAGGATGTAGCCCCGGTTCTCTGCCACGTCCGGAGTACGCATGGACCGGATCAGATCGGCCGCCTTCACCCACACCCAGGGCTGGCCGTTGGGATTCACGTCCATGACGAGGAACGATCTCGAGGCCTCGTCATAGGCCCCCAGCGGAGAGATGTGGCCCCCGCCCTTCTGCCCCAGGGCAGGCCGGTGGTAGTTGACGATGACGTAGTCTCCAGGCGTCTTCAGGTTCTGCTTCAGCTCGGCCGTGATGGTGGCCTCCGGCAGCTTGTCGTCCACGATGCGCAGCTGCACATCCAGCCCATGCGCCTGGAGCATTCCCTGGTACTGGCGGAGCTGGATCCCTGGGTCGGGCTTCTGGTCCGGAGCGGCCGGCTTGCCAAACACCTGCTCGCGCGTCTTCACCTTCTGCGCGGGCTCGTACGAGAGGAAGGTGTTCTGCGTGTAGCGGTGGAAGAGCGGATCCAAGGCCGGAGGAATCAGCTTCAAGTCCGCGTCCGTGAGCAGGGTGCGGTCCTGCGGCTTCTCGAGCTGATCGTTCCCGGCCCGCAGCGCGTTGAGCACGATGGCCGCGCTGGTGGGGCCACAGAAGGCCTTGTTCGTCTGGCTCTCGAACTGGTTGGCCAGGTGGAAGAAGTCCACCTTGAACTTGCTGCGCTCCAGCCGCTTAATGGACTCGGCCTCGGTGAACGAGACGAGCGCGGCGGGGGCAGGAGCCACGTCCTTGGCGAAGGCGGTGACCGGGAGCGACGCGGCGAGGCAGCTTCCGAGCAGGAGCTGGGCGGTGCGGAGTGTCTTCATAGGCAGTCGTGCAGCCTACCACCTCGAGGAGGAGTCACGGAGAGCGAGCGGCCTCCAAGTGCGCGCGCCAGGCGCCGCGATCCAGCCTGCGGCCCTCCTTCCACACGGCGAGGATGTCGCGCGTCTGTCGGACATCCACGGTGGGATCGCCGCGCACGAGCAGCAGGTCCGCCCTCAGTCCGGGAGCGATGCGGCCCCGGTCCGCCAGCTGGAAGATTCGGGCGGGCACCGAGGTGGCCGCGGCCAGGGCCTGGACGGGTGTCAGCCCCGCGGCCACCAACATCTGGAGCTCGTAGTGCAAGGTCGCTCCCACCGCGACGCCCGGGTTGCCAGAGTCAGAGCCCGCCAGCACGGGCACGCCCGCCTCCAGCAACATGCGCGTGCTCTGCCTCATCACCTCCGGCCGCAGTCCTGCGCCGAACTCGGGCGGAAACGGCATCGCCATCAGCTGCAGGCTGCTCGGCGTCAGGTAGGGCGCGAGCAGTGGATCGGCCTTCAGCAGCTCGGCGTGCCCCTGGTGGGCTACGGAGAGAGCCACTGCCAGGGTGGGGATCAGGAACGTCTTCCGCTCTGCCAACCGCCGCACCTGGGCCGCATCCGGCAGGGTGTCCGTGATGCAGTGGGCGAGCCCATCCGCTCCGGCGTCCACGGCCTCGCGAGCCCGCTGCCAGGGCAGCGCGTGCACCACCACCTGCCGGCCCTTCGCATGCGCGGCCTGGATGCACGCGGCGAGCACCTCGCGGCTCAGGGTGGGCATGGGCGCGGGGAGCACGGTCTCTCCAGCGTCATAGACGAGCTTGATGTACCGGGAGCCCGCCGCGATCGCGGCCTCGACCGCCTTCTCGCACTCTTGCGGCGTGGAGGCCGTCAGGGGCGTGATCCCCGGGTACTCGGAGCCATGCCCGCCGGGAGAGGTGATGAGCATGCCGATGAAGCTGTCCGCCTCATCCGGACCTCGCTGGGACAGCTGCTCCACGGACATGCGCGCGACGCTGGCAGAGAGCTGCGGGAACATGTCCAGCGCGGTGGTGATGCCCAACGCGAGCGCGGCCCGATACGAGTCCGGCCCGTCGGCATGGAAGTGCGAGTCCAGGAGGCCCGGCAGCAGCGTCTGCCCCCGGCCGTCGAGGATCTCCGCTCCTTCCGGTGGGCTCACGTCCGCCCCCACGGCGACGATCTTCCCCTCACGCACGACGACGGTTCCCTCTGGAATGATCCGCTCCCCGTCAAAGATGCGGACGTTGCGGATGGCCAAGATCGACTCCGCTCCCGCCGTCTCCGCAGTGCCGCGAGGCGTGACGCAACCCGCCAGCGCCAGCAGCGCCAGCGCCCACACCTGAGACCTCGAACGACACCTCATGCGCTCCTCCTCCCATCCCAGACTCTGAAGCACAGCTTGATAGACACTTCGGCGGCCCAACTCCGTGCTGGGACGGCCGCAGAGCCCGGCCTGCGATCTGGTCCTCGCGGACCCCACGCTCTTCGACAGCTACCGCGCCACCTATATCAACGACATGAACGGCGTAGGGTTCAACACCGGCACTCCCATCGCCCGGGCGCTGCTCAACGTCGGCTACTCCTTCACCTCCAGCGAGGACATCTACCGCAACGTGTTCGGTTTCGGCTCGGGCTACAGCTACCCGATCGCCTACCGCAACGACGTGCTCACCTCGGAGAACCGGAGCTGGTGCTGGGGTGACCAGAACACGGCCATCATCATCATCAGCGACGGCGAGCCCAGCGGCGATGGCCTCACCAGCACGGTTGTCACCAAGCTCCGGCAGTTCAACGCGGGTCCCGTGTACTGCCCGGACTGGGCGCCTTGTGGCTCGGGAACCCTGTCCGGTCGAGACAAGGGCACCAACCCCGCCGTCTATACCGATGACAACCCCAACTACATGCTCGACGACGTGGCGAAGCTGCTGGCCCAGCAGGATCTGCAGCGCGCGGATCCTCCCGTGGTGGGGAACTTCGACACCAGCGGCCAGCAGAGCCTGAGGATCCACACCATCGGCTATGGCCACGCGAGCAACCTGCTGCGCAACACGGCAGTGGTTGGCAATGGCCTCTATTTCACCGCGTGGGATCCCGAGACCCTCCGGTCGGCCCTGCGAGGCATCCTCTGCGCCTCGGGTGTGAAGACCCAGGTCTGCCCCTGACGCTGGTGCTGTGGCGCTCCCGGCCACGCGTGGCATCGGCTAGCGTGGCCGCATGAGCGAGGAAGCCTTCTTCCGACTGTTCCGGGGACTGCCGCGCGAGGGGCCCGGGAGCGATGACTCGACGCGGGAGGCGCTCCGGCGGCTCCCGCCTCTCCCGGCGGCTCCGCGGGTACTGGACCTGGGCTGTGGGCCCGGGAAGCAGACGCTGGTGCTCGCCCGCGAGCTGGGAGCCCCTATCACCGCGGTGGACCGCCATGCTCCCTTCCTCGCGGAGCTGGAGGCCGAAGCCGAGCGGCGGGGGCTTCGCCACCTCGTACGAACCCGGTGCGCGGACTTCGGCCAGCTCGAGGACGCACCTGGGAGCTACGATCTGCTCTGGTCGGAGGGTGCCATCTACATCCTCGGGTGGGCGGAGGGGCTGAAGCGCTGGCGCCCGCTGCTCGCCTCAGGTGGGCTGTTGGCTGCGACCGAGGCCTCCTGGCTGACCACCACACCTCCGGAGGAGCTCGCGGCGTTCTGGCGTGAGGCCTACCCCTCCATGGGGACCGTCGCCTCGAACACGGCGGCAGCTCGAGCAGCCGGGTACCAGGTGCTGGACACCTTCACGCTGCCCGCGTCCGCGTGGTGGGACGAGTACTACAGCCCTCTGCGAGAGCGTGTACATGCGATGCGCGCCGAAGCCGCGACCGACCCGGCGCTTGCCGAGGCTCTCGCCCCTGCGACCCGGGAGATCGAGCTCTACGAGCGCCACGGGGACAGCTACGGCTACGTCTTCTACCTGCTCCGCGTGTCCTGAAGGCCTGACCGGCTCGTCCCCAGCCGGCGGTCCGGTGTCCCTGCGAGAGGCCAGCGCGGTGATATAGCGGCCCACGGAGGGTTCCTCATGTCACGCAAAGTGGCCCTGATCACGGGCGCCTCGGCAGGTCTGGGAGAGCAGTTCGCGCAGTGCTTCGCTCGAGATGGGCACGACGTCATCCTGGTGGCGCGCACCGCCGCCCGGCTGGAGGCGCTGGCCTCCAAGCTGGAGCAGGAGCACAAGATCAAGGCCCACGTGGTCGCGGCCGACCTCGCCCGCCCGGAGGAACCCCAGCGCATCTTCGAGGAGGTACGCGCGAGGAACCTGGAGGTGGAGTTCCTCGTCAACAACGCGGGCTTTGGCTCCTCGGGTGCCTTCCTGGAGCAGGAGCTGGCGCGAGAGGCGGAGATGATCGAAGTGAACTGCACCGCGCTGATGAAGCTCACGCACCTCTTCGCGCGCCCAATGCGCGAGCGTGGCCATGGGCGCATCCTCAACGTGGCGTCCACCGCGGGCTTCGTGCCAGGCCCGTACATGGCCACGTACTTCGCGACGAAGGCGTTCGTGGTGTTCCTCTCGGAAGCGCTGGCGTACGAGCTCAAGGGCACCGGCGTCACGGTGACGTGCCACTGCCCGGGCTCCACACACACGGAGTTCGCCTCACGGGCCGGCAACGCGAAGAGCCGCCTCTTCCAGCGCAGGGGCGTGGCCAAGGCCTCGGACGTGGCTGCGGATGCCTATGTGGCCATGATGAAGGGCCGGGTGCTCGCGATCCATGGCCTGCTCAACTGGCTGTCCGTGGTGATCGGGCGCTTCGCTCCGCGCAGCATGGTGCGCTCCGTCACGGCCAGCCTCACCCGGCCGTAGCGCCAGCCCAGGCTCCAGAAAAGCAGAAAGGCGGCCGGGGTCCCTCTCGGGCCCGTGCCGCCTCTTCGAGCCGGGAAGGTGCCCCGCCGAAGCGGGGCTCCCACCGACCCTGGAGCGGAGCTGCTCACACCGAAGCGCGAGCTGGCTCCCCCCGGAGCGAGAACTAGTAGGCGTTGTTCTCGGCGAAGCTCTTCATCGTCTTCTTGTTCAGCGCAGCGTTGGAGCTGGCGCCGTCGTTCGACACGCTGGAGTTACCGGCGAGGGCCGCGGCAGACGCGCCGAACAGCTTACGAATGTTGTCGCCGAACAGCGTGATCACGCCGATGGCCGCGATCGCGATGAGGGCCACGATGATGATGTACTCGGTCATGCCTTGACCACGGGCCTTGCGCAGATTCTTCTTCGAAATCGCCTTCATGGGAGACTCCTGGGGGTATTTGGCGGTGGGAGACGACACCCTTCAATCTCGAGGGCAAGCGCACAGTAGGTGGATCTGGCCACTACGGACCATCCGTCATCGGGAGGATGGGTGGAAATATCCGTAATTCCAGCATTTTGAGCCTCCTGTGAGGATCATGCGGGCGGATCAGGGAGCCCCTGGAGCCACCACAGAGGGTGAGCCGGGGGGGGCGCAGGCCTGGGGGATCGCCTCGCAGAGGGTCTTGAGGGCCTTGGCCAGCTCGGTGTCCCCAGGGCGGGCGGCCACCTGCTGCTGGCCCAGCGCCACGGCCTCGGGGAGCCCGGTGACAGGGGTCCAGGCGGTGCGTGAGGCCCAGGCCCGAGCCGCCACCAGCCGCAGCCAGGCAGAGACGAAGCGGGGATCCTCCTTGCCACGCTCCAGCACGGGCGAGAGCACCGACTCGGCCAGCGTCAGGTCCTTCTGGGCAAGGGCGGTGTTGGCGAGCGCCACCCGGGCCTCCAGGCTGTCCGGGGCCAGCGAGTACCAGAGCGCCGCGGCCCCGCGCAGGAGCGGATCATTGATGGCGTGGTTGTGATCGAGGTTGCGGTAGAGGCTGGCGGCCTGCTCGGCGGTGGGAGGGTTCTCCTGGAGGTAGCGGTGGATCCACAGCCGCGTGCCCCCGTCGGGGCCCCGGCGCTCGTCATGGACGCGCGTCTCCTGGTTGTGGAGGAAGAAGGCCACCGGCGCGGCGTACTCGAGGAGGTTGTGATCGTCGGTGTTGATGGGGCCGGTGCCGGCGAACTCGCGCTGCCCCTCGTCGCTATGCACCTGCTTGGCCAGCAGACCGAACACGTCATGGATGTCGGTGCGGCCCATGTCCTCGCGCACGGCGGGGAGCGCCAGACGCTCCGCCACCTTCTGGGCGTCAAAGGTCAGCGGCTGGCGGCTGGCCACGAGGATCAGGTCCGTAGGCCCCAGCCACGTGGTGGCATAGGGGAAGGTGTCGCGCAAGGTGCGCATGACCAGCTTGATGATCTCTTCGCTGCTCTCGTAGGTGTGGATCCACTGCACGAGGATGCCGTCCTCGGTGAGGTGCTGATCCGCGGTGCGGAAGAAGTCCCGCGAGAAGAGGCCGGAGACGCCCGCCACCCAGGGGTTGGAGGGCTCGCTGATGATGAGCTCGTACTTGCGGGGCGCCAGCGCCATGAACGTCTTGGCGTCGTCGATGTGGACATGCGTGCGCGGGTCGTCCACGGCGTCGCGGTTCACCGCCTTGAAGAGGCGGGCGGCCTCCACCACGGCGGGGGAGATCTCCACCATGTCCAGGTGCTTGACGGGGTGGGCGAGCACCGAGCCGGCGGTGACGCCCGAGCCCGC
Source organism: Hyalangium sp. (assembly GCF_035629615.1). Lineage (GTDB taxonomy): Bacteria > Myxococcota > Myxococcia > Myxococcales > Myxococcaceae > Hyalangium. The sequence continues at coordinate 19,372 of NZ_DASPHO010000256.1, forward strand.
GCCGACCAGGAGCACGTTCTCCGGCTGGCGCGGGTGCAGGAGCATGCCGAGGTGGCCGGCGATGATCTGCGTCTCCATGTCCAGGCCCGTGGAGGCGTCCACCTTGCCGTTGAGCTTGAGGAAGCGGTGGCCGTTCTTCAGCTCGCCCACGAGCACGGTGGCGAAGGTGTCGTCCTGGTAGAAGAGGGACTGGGTGCTCTGCTCGAAGGTGGCGACGGCGGCCGCGTAGCTCTCGGGCGGTGTCTCGCGCACGCGGAAGGAGGCGATGCCGGACAGGGTGACGGCCCAGCCGCTCATGGGCAGCAGGAACAGGAGGCCGCAGAGCGCTCCGACTCCCAGCGGCCAGAAGGCCCGGACAGGCTGGGATGGGCGCCCTGGCACGGCGGCGAAGGCCACCCCCGCGGCCACGAGGTTGCCCACCAGGCCGGCGATGAAGTTGCCCTCCATGCCCCACCACGGCATCAGCACCAGCCCGCCCAGGGCTGCGCCGGTGATGGTGCCCAAGGTGTTCCACAGGTACACGCCGCCGAGCTGGCGCCCTACCTCCGTCACCTTCGCGGTGGCCACGCGTGCCGCCGCCGGGAAGGCCGCGCCCATGAAGAAGGTGGGCACGACCAGCACCACGCAGCAGAACGCGAAGGTGAGGAGCTGGTAGTACGGCCACGTGTCCAGCGTGCGGTTCATCAGGAACTGCGCCTTGCGGAACAGGTAGGGCAGCCGGACGTAGAGCGGCAGCGCCACGCACACGCTGACCACCAGCGCCACCTGCAGCCAGGCGAACAGGCGCAGCAGATCCCCCCTCCCCTTGCGCGTCATCAGCCAGAAGCTGCCCAGGCCGATGCCGAGGATGAAGGCCGTGAGGATGAGGGTGAAGGCGTAGGTGGAAGCGCCCAGGACGAGCGACAGCAGGCGGATCCACGTCACCTGGTAGAGCATGGACGTGAAGCCGGACAGCGCCACTCCCAGCAGGGCCGCGCGCACCGCCGTGTGGGGGTAGGACAGCTCATCACCGCCCTCGGCCGCGGCCCCACCCTCGGCGGAGGCCCCCGAGACGAGCGCGGGCGGGTGCTTTCGCGACAGGGCGATGGCCCCGAGCGCCAGCAGGATGTTGAGGGTCGCGGCCAGCTTCGCCGACAGCGACAGGCCCAGCGCCGGCACCAGGCTCACGCCGGCCAGGAAGACGCCCAGGGCAGCCCCCAGGCTGTTGATGGCGTACAGGCGCGCCAGCTCGCGCCGGACGTGGGCCAGGGAGGAGGAGAAGTGCCGCACCAACGCCGGCAGCGTCCCCCCCATCAACATGGTGGGCACCACCAGCGAGAGCGCCGCCAGCCCCAGCTTGGGCACCACGCGCACCCCCTCCGGCACCTTCACCGCCACGGCCAGGTAGGCCGCGCTCAGCACCTCCAGCACGGAGGGGAACAGGAGGGCGTAGATGCCCACCCCCAGCTCCAGCAGCCCGTACATGGCCAAGGGACTCTTGACCCGGTCAGCTGTTCGCCCGAAGACATATGCTCCCAGCGCAAGCCCGCCCATGAAGGTGGCAAGCACCACGGCATGTGCCTGCCCGCTGTTCCCGAGCACGTTGGCGAGGTACTTGGACCAGACGAGCTCGTAGACGAGGGCGGTGGCCCCGGACAGAAAGAGGAAGC
>NZ_DASPHO010000257.1:0-9744 GCF_035629615.1 Hyalangium sp.
CTCACGCTGCCGCGGCTACCGCATGATCTGGAGCGCCTGCGCCGCGTGGAGCTGGTCCCCTTCCGCGCCTTCGGGCAGGCCGGGCTCGCCTCGCTGATGACGGCGCACGTGCTCTTCGACGCCCTCGAGCCCGGCATCCCCGCGACCATGAGCCACAAGGTGCTCCATGGCGTGCTGCGCCAGGAGCTGGGCTTCGACGGCGTGCTCGTCAGCGATGACCTGGAGATGAAGGCCATCGCGAACCACTACTCGGTGGAGGAGGCCGCCGTGAAGGGCACGCTGGCCGGTGTGGATCTGTTCCTCGTGTGCCACCACGTGGACGTGCAGCGGCGGGCCATCGAGGCGCTGGTGAAGGCCGTCGAGTCCGGCCGTGTGCCGCGCGAGCGCATCACCGAGGCCCACCGCCGGCTCGCCCGGCTCGAGGCCCGCTTCGCCCATCCGCCCGAGGACCGGCTGGCCACGCTCGGCGACGCCGACCACCGCGCGCTCGCCACCGGCCTGGCCAGCTCGTTCGCAGGAAAGGACCCGACCGAGGTGCTGGCCTAAGGGGGTTCCGGCACTCCGCGGACCGGGGGCCGGAGCTCTTCGCCCCGTCTGTAATAGCCCCCACCGATGTTCTTGGAGGTGTCCTCGGGTGGCTGGCTCGAGCCCTCGGGCAGGAGGCTCTCGCGCGGCGTGGAGTAGCCAGGAGCACCGATGTCCGCCGACGTGCCGTCCTGCAGGAAGCCCGAGCCTCCCGTCCCCAGCTCCTGCGGGGCCTGCGGATCAGCGATGGGACTGGGGGACCTCTCGTTCTTCTGTCCCTCGTTGACGAGGCCCTCGTACTCACTGCCCTCTCTGGGCCACTGCCTGTCGCAAGCGGGCGTCAGCAGCGCGGCCGCGGCCAGCGCACCCAGCAGTGTCCAGCGTCGGATGCCCCTGTCGTTCATGGCACTCCCTCCAGAATCAAGCTCCGTCCTGTTCTAGAGGGATGGGCACCTGAGGACGGCGCAGGGACCCAGCTGGCGAGCCTCACGCGCTCCACTGCCCGCCCGGTCTCCGAGCGTGGCCCGTCACGGAGCCGGGTTGCCGCCAAAGGAACCGCCGCCGGTGGAGGGCCCCACCTCGTAGCCCCGGCGCGCCCGCCAGCCCAGCTCGCTCGAGCGGGCGGGCTCGCCCACGTACCCGCTGCCGCCGATGCCCAGCTCGGGCGCCATGGGGGCTGGGCGCCCCGTCACATCCACCCGGAGCGAGTTCCCCTGCTGGCCCAGGCGCTCCGGCGTGCGCGGGTCGATGCTCGAGCCGACCTGCTGGATGGTGCCGTTGTAGCCGCGGTCCGCCGAGACATGGGCACGCTCATAGACCTCTGGAGACAGGCGGTCCACCCGGCCTCCGAAGAAGTCTTCAGGGGGACTGTCCGGGTGCGGCCCACCCGTGTCCGGAAGCCTCCCGCACCCCACACTCAGCAGCGCCGCCGCCAGCCCACCCCACACCTTCCACGCACGAAAGCCGCTCTGTCTCATGCCCGCTCCCCGGGAGACACACGAGCCCCCCATCGCCTCTAAGGGATGGGCACACTCCCGCGTGCCAGCCACCCACCGATCGGACGGGCCACCCAGCGTCAGCCCGTGCCGAGGGCAGGCGAGCGAGCTTCAGTGCGGCAGCTCCGGCTTCAACGGCAGCTCCACCCGGAAGCGCGTGTCCCCTGGCTTCGATTGGAGGTGGATGCGGCCCCCGAAGTGGCGCTCGACGATACGCAGCGCGATGTCCAGCCCCAGCCCCGTGCCCTGTCCCAGGAGCTTGGTGGTGAAGAAAGGCTCCCAGATGCGCGCCTGCAGCTCCTCGGGGATGCCGGGGCCGTCATCGCCGATCTCCACGTGCACCTCGTCCCCGCGGCGGCTGGTGCTCACCAGCAGGGTGCCGCGGTCCTTCATGGCGTCCAGGGCATTCTCGATGAGGTTGGTCCACACCTGGTTGAGCTCGCTGCCATGGGCCCAGAGCTTCGGCAGCGAGGTGTCATAGTCGCGCGTCACCGCGACGCCCCCTCGCATCCGGTGGGCGAGCATGGCCAGCGTCGCCTCGAGCCCGGAGTGCAGATCCACCTCCTGCAGCGTGCCTTGATCCTGATAGGTGTACTGCTTCACCGCCGCAATGAGCGAGGTGAGCCGGTCCGTGCTCGCGACCAGGACATTCCCGAGCTCCGCCAGCGAGAGCGTCGCCTCGAGCCAGGTCAGCCCCGCCTGCAGGGCCGGACCTTCCAAGAGCGTCCCGAGCTCGTCCAGGTGCGGCACATCCATGCCCGCGCTCGCGAAGATCGAGGCGCGCGAGAAGGCCTGCTGCAGACCATGGTCTCCCAGCCACTCCAGGAGGGCGTCCTCCAGCTCGCTCCGGGCCAGCGCATCCTGGACTTGAGGCGGTGCGACGAGGAGCGCCTGCACCAGCTCGGTGAGGGCCTTGCGCTGGGGCTCCGTCAGCCGACGCTCCTGGGACAGCGCTCGGTGCTGAGCGGCCAGGCTCTCCTCTCGGAGCTGATCTGCCGCGCGTCGGGCCGCCGCCGCCGGGTTGTTCAGCTCGTGCGTCAGGCTCGCCGCCATGCGCCCCAGCGCAGCCAGCTTCTCCTGCTCGCGCACCCGAGCCTCCACCTCCTGGTGCCGCGCCACCACGGCTTGCAGGGCGAACTTCGCCAGGGGCGAGCGCTCCATTACCATCCGCCGGAAGGCGTCCGCCCTCAGCTGCAGCACCCGCGCAGGCCTCATGGCGCGGCCGGTGGAGCGGGCAGGCCCACCCGTGAGCAGCGAGAGTTCCCCAGCGAACTCCCCTGGCTGGTGGACGGCCAGCACCTGCTCCTCGCCTTCCTGCTGCCGGGTGATGCGCACCTCGCCCGAGAGCACGAAGAAGAAGTCGGGGTCGGGCTGGCCCTCGGTGAAGAGGGCCTCGCCTGGCTGGAGAGCGCGGATCCGCCCTTCCCGCTTTACCTCCTCGAGGACCTCCGGCGGGAAGGTGGGGAGGAGGGAAGTATCGATCGAGTCATGCAGCATGCACCTTCATGGTGGTGACGTCCCCTGGGCGCCACAGGGGGGAGCGAGCAAGGAGCCGGGCTTGTGGTGATCCGTCCGCCCCTCGCCTGGCAGCCCCGGGCAGCCGTGCGACCAAGCGCTCTGATGCTATGTGTGGAGAGGAACCTGTACGGAGGAGCCCATGGACGACAAGAGCGTGGCGCGGCGAGCCGCCGAGGTGGTGGAGCGTTCCCAGCACACCCTGGCGCGCGGTGACATCGACGAGTACCTGACCTGCTTCGCGCAGGACGCGGTTGTCCATGATCCGGCGATCCCGCCGATGGTCGGACACGCAGGGCTCCGACAGGGGATCGAGTCGTTCGTCCAGATGTTCGCGAAGGCGGAGTTCCTCGAGCTGAAGCTGTTCCCTGTTGGGCGCACGGTGGCCCTCAAGGCGACGCTGCGCTTCGTCACCCGCAACGGCAAAGAGGGCATCCTTGAGTCCGTCGATGTGTTCGAGCTGAACGAGGACTTCAAGATCTACAAGGGCACGGCCTACTGGGACCCCGAGCCGTTCATGAAGCTGCTCCAGGAGTGAGGGTGATGGCTTCGCGAGGCGCGGGCCACAGTCGTACGGTGGTATCGTAGGAGGCGCTCGCGAGCCGCCCGCCGGGGAGCACCGCGAGGCTCCGGACGAAGCCCGTGTGGTGGTGGGATGCAAGGACGGTGAAGTCCGGGAGGTAGGTGAGGTGGATGCCATCGTCCTCACCGCCGCTCGCCACCCTCCCCTCGCTCAGCGGGGCGATGGTACACACAGCGCCGGCGTGCACGCGACGGGTACCTCGAAGCTCGAGAGCCAGGCGCGGAGCATGAGCCAGCTGCCACATGGACAGTTCCCCCGTGGCCTGGCCGGAGATGAGTCCACCCGAAGGCAGGGCGGCGAGTGCTCGCACGGGCGCTCCCGTCTGGACGGGTGCGGAGGCTTCGCTCGTGCTCGCGGTGTGCCACAGGCGCACCGTGCCGTCCTCGGAGGCCGATGCGAGCAGCCCCCCCTCGAGCGGGACGAGCGCCCAGATCCAGCCCATGTGGCCCTTCAGGACGCCGCGGGGCTCTCCCTCCGGGGACCACAAGCGGATGGCCCCATCGGCACCGCCGCTCGCCATGTCTCCGTTCGGAAGTGCGGCGAGGCACAAGACGGCCCCGTCATGGCGCCCGATGACCTGAGAGTTGCTTCCCTCCCAGCGGCGTACGGTGCGATCTCGCGAGGCGCTCCACAGCCGGCCCTCGGCATCCTCCGCCAGAGCGACGACGGAGCCGGTATGGCCGGTGAGCACTGCGTCCGGCCGCCACCTGTTCCCCGAGGGCTGCCACAGCCGCACGGTCCCGTCGCGTGAGGCAGTGGCCAGGCTCCCGTTACGGCGTGCCAGTACGTGCCAGACGTAGCCCTGGTGGCCGGTGAGCACCTCAGCCGTGTCTCCGGGCGCGACCGACTCGCGCGCATAGAGGACATCCGTCCGCATGACGTACTTGGTGCCTGAGGCGACCGCCTCTCCGTCGTGCCAGAGCTCATGATCGAAGACGATCAGTGTGCCCGCCTCGGGCCGCACGACCCCCAGCAACCCCGAGTCCTCGGAGCGCTCGGCGTAGTAGCGGGTCGCCCCTCCAGAGAACTCCCCGCTGTCGTTGAGGTAGAGCATGCAGGTCAAGTGCGAGCGCACCTCGGGGCTCGGCGCATAGGCACCGTCCCGATGGACAGAGAAGCGCTGACCGCCCCGGTAGCGACAGAAGCGGAAGCGCGGGTTGAGGCCCCGCAGGCGCCACGTGTCGCCCGAGGCGTCCACGATGCGCTCGGGCAGGAAGGGCCGGATGCGCACGAAGACAACCTCGGCCAGCGCCGCGTCATCGCGGATCCTCCGATCGTTGTCCCGGTACGAGGGCGGGTAGTCCCCGCCCATGGCCTGGAAGCCTGCCTCCTCCGCGTCGTGGATGATCCGGACGCACTCGCCCCGGGAGAACACCCCTCGCAGCAGGAAGCACGGCAGGTCCGTCCGGATGCCTGCCTCCTGGCGCACCACCTCGGCCACGTCCGAGAAAGTTGGTTGCATGACCAAAATATGCCACGGCAACGGACGCAGGGCAAGTCCTCCCCGAGCCAGAGGACTTCCGTGTATGCCCAAGGTCCTGGGCTCGAGCTTCCCCAGAATCCCGCCGACCCACACGCCACTGCGGGTGGGCCGCTAGACCTCCTGGAATCGGGTGCCCGTAGCGCCCATGCTCTTAACAGCGAAGTGGGTGATGCGCCCTCGTGAGGCTCAGCGCCCCCCAGGAGATGCTTTCTTCGCCACCTTGCTGCCACTCGCCTTCTTCTCCGCGGTCGTCTTCTCTGCGGTCGTCTTCGCTGCCGCCTTCTTGGCGGGGCCCTTCTTCGCCGCAGCGGGCGCCTCGGCGGCCGAAGCGCCACCCGTCAGCACGGAGAGCACCTCGCTCACATGGTCCTTCACCTTCACCTTGGGCCACACCTGCTTCACCTTGCCCTTCGGATCAATGAGGACCGTGGAGCGGATGATGCCCATGTACGTGCGGCCGTAGTTCACCTTCTCACCCCACGCGCCGTACGCCTCCGCGACCTTGTGCTCCGTGTCCGACAGCAGCGTGAAGGGCAGGCTGTACTTGGTGGCGAACTTCTGGTGGCTCTTCATGCCGTCCGGAGACACGCCCAGCACCACCGCGCCCGCCTTCTCCAGCGCCGAGTGCTCGTCGCGGAAGTTGCACGCCTCGACCGTGCAGCCAGGGGTGTCATCCTTCGGATAGAAGTAGAGGACGACGTTCTTCCCCGCGAACTGGGAGAGCGACACGGTCTTGCCGGTCTGATCAGGGAGCTGGAAGTCGGGCGCCTGGTTGCCAGGTTGCGGAAAGGGCATGCCCATCTGCTAGCGCCCCCTGTCAGCACACGCAAGCACTACTTTGCAGGTCACCTCTGGCGCTCCCTTCCCAAGCCGGTGCCTCACTCCTGTTGGTGCTCGTGGCCGCCCTCGCCCGGCGGGTGCGCCGCTGCCTCCAGCCGCACCAGCTTCTCCCGGCACGCTCCGAGCGCTCGGCTCACCTCCTCGCGCCGCTCCTCCGCGGCCGTCCCCAGCTCCTTCGCGAGCCGCTCGCACTCCGCGCGCTGAGCCTCGACCGCGTCCGCGCCCGGCCCCGTAACTCCCGGAGTGGCCAGCGGCCGGGAGGGGAGCTTCCTCCCCTTCAGCGTCCGCAGCGCCTCCAGCCGCTGCTCCGCCTCGGGCCACGCCTTTGAGTCCTTCGGGATGGCTTCCAAGGCGGTGATCACCTCGTCCCAGGCCGGATCCCTCGGGGGCACTCCGCGGTCAACGAGCTCCACGTACCGGGCCTTGGCCTTCTCGAGCTGCTTCGGCCCGTCGTCACAGCCCGGCAACACGAGCAGCCCCAGCAAGCACACTCCGGCGGCCAGGCGTCGATGCGTCAAAGTGAAGACCATGGTCTCTCCTGTGCTAGCCATGCGCACACCGCGCGGCTAGGGTGCGCCGCTGTGTCTGCCGTCTTCTTCGCATTCGCCGTCGGCCTCGGCCAGGGCTTGCTGCACGCCGTGGGACCGGACCACTGCGCCGCCATGGCCACGCTCAACACCCTGGGCGATGGCCGACGCCGGGCCGCCCTGCTCATCGCGCTGCGCTTCGCCTGCGGGCATGCGGCGGTGCTGGGCGGTGTCGCCGCCGTCTGCCTGCTTGCCGGCGTAGGCCTGTCCGAGGCCTTCGAGCGCTGGGCCGAGGTGTTCGGCGGTGGCGTGCTCGTGGCCCTGGCCATCACCGCGCTGCTCTTCCCCAACAGCCTGCGCCACGGCCACCCGCACCTGCCCGGCCACACCCAGGAGCCCCACCGCCACTTCCACGGGAGCGTGAGCACGGCCGCCGGGGCCCTCATGGCCGTCAGCGGCGTGCGCTCACTGCTGCTGGCGCTCCCTCCGCTCCTCATGGGCGGCAGCATGAGCCTGGCCGCCTGGAGCTACCTGCCGGGCTTCGCCCTGGGCATCCTCGTGGGCATGGGCGCCGTCGGCCTGGTCTTCGCCGAGGGCCTGTCCCGCCTGGGCTCCGGGCTCGCCACCTGGGTCCACCGCGCCATTGCGCTGAGCTCCGGAGCGCTCGGCGTCTTCTGGATCAGCTCCCGGCTGTAGCGCCGGGCCCGGCGACTGTCTACGAGCGCCGGTCCAGGATCCCCAGCGACTGCATCGCCACCAGGAAGCCGTAGACGACCTGCTCGGGCCGGTTGGCGTATGCCAGCAGCTCCGCCACCGTCCGGTTCCCGTCCACTCGCGGCAACAGCTCCGCCTCCCACCGCTCCAGCTCCACCTCGTTGAGCTGGTAGGACGGCGCCACCGCGGGAATGAGCCGATCCTCCGGCCGCAGCAGCCGGCGCAGGCGCTCGGGCTTGTAGAGCTTCTTCACGCCGCGGACGATCAGGTTCGCCGGGTGCAGGTCCAGCTTGATGGACTCGGCGCTCGCTTTCTCCTTGAAGCTCATCACGTAGGTGCCGTCCTCCCACGAGAAGAGCGAGTAGATGATGGCCTTCACCTGCTGGCCCACGTAGTAGAGCCGCTCGGTGTCCTTGAGCAGCCCACGCTCCACCAGGATGTCCCCCGTGCGCCGCTGCGTCGCCGTGGCCACCGTGGCCGCATCCTGCAGCTGCTCGGGCCGGATCTTCCCCACGCGCACCAGGAACTGGCCGAACCGGTCCGACAGCAGGTTGGACAGCGCGAACACCGGAGTGCCGTTCTCGAAGTAGACGACCTTCTTGACCTTGCCGCGCTGCACGCCCAGCTCCCCTGTCTCCTTCGACAGGAAGAAGGCCGTGATGAGCGAGGGCAGGTTGTCCTTCAGCTCGCCCCGGCGCATGCCCGGGCCCCCGGCGCCCACCGGCAGCGGATCCGGCGGATGCCCAGGACGCGGATGGCGCACCACCGTCACCGGCCCCTTCTGCATCGGGCTGGCCGTCAGGTTGGCGCCGCGGATCTCCGCCGAGAGGTTGCCGCCCCCCGTCACTTTGATGCGGCCGGTGAGCTCCATCGCGTCCTGCGGCCCCTCCTCCTCCACGTCGATGTCCAGCTCCACCTCGAAGGCGTCCTGGGGCCGGGTGACCGGCGGCACCTTCTTCTCCGGGGGCACGAGCTTGCCTACCGCCTCCAGCAGCTTCTGGGCCTCGAAAGGCTTCTCGAAGTAGCCCGCCGCCGCGTACTTCTGCCGGGCCTCGATGGCGTGCTTGCCACCCTTGAATACACCGGTGATGAAGAGCAGCGGCAGCTGCGGCTGCTCCTTCCGCAGGGCGTCCGCCAGGTGGTAGCCCATCATGTCGGGCAGCAGGACGTCGATCACCGCCGCGGACAGCGACTGTCCGCGCGCCAGCTCGGTGGCCTGCTTGCCGCGGCTGGCCCCGCTGACCTCATAGCCAGCATCCTCGAAGAGCTGCGTGAGAAGAGACAGGAGCTCTTGGTTGTCGTCGACGACGAGGATTCGAGGGGCCATCAGTGGCCGTAACCTACCAAAACCCCGGGACGGGATCAGGAAACTGTTTGTCCTCCCAAAGGATGCATCCGGGCGGTCAGAAAGGTAGGTTCAAGGCCCCGTTCAGGGCTCCTATGACGCTCTTCTCTCTCCGCACCTCCTTGCTCACCCTCGCGATCGGACTGGGCCTTGGAGCCCCCTTGCTGGCCCAGGCTCAACAGGGCGCCGAGGATGGGGGCCTGTCCACCGGCGCTCCCGATGCGTCCGTGGGCGAGGGAGGCGCGGATCGCGACAACCCGGAGGGAGAGGATGGCGTGGGTCGCGTCGTGGTGAACTGCCGGAGCAGCGGTGACTGCTCTCCCCGTTTCAGCTGCAACCAAGGCAAGTGCCGCTATACCGGCGCCCGTGAGGCCGAGCGCGTGGGCTGCCTGCTGGGCCCCGAGGCCGCGGTGGTGCTGGTGGGACTGGGGCTGTTGGCGGCCTGGCGGAGGAAGCGGGAGTGAGACTCGGCTTCAAGGCGGACAACCTGCTGGAGCGGGTGGCGAACTGGCTCAACCTGGCCCCGCTGCCCATCGTCCACGTCTTCTTCGGGATGATGAGCTCCCGGACGATGATGGCCGGCGTGAAGCTGGGCGTGTATGCGGCGCTCGCGGAGGGGCCCGCCACCGCGGAGTCCCTGGCCGAGCGGCTGAAGCTCTCTCCCGAGGGCACGCGCGCGCTGCTGGAGGGCCTGGTGTCTTGCGAGGTGGTGAAGCGCAAGCGCGATCGCTACCACCTGGATGAGCGGGCGCGGCGCTGGCTGGATCCGCGCTCACCCCAGTACATCGGCGGCTTCATCGAGTTCAACTACGCGCAGTGGGCGTGGTGGAGCCAGCTCGAGGAGACGGTGCGCACCGGGCAGGCCGTGGACATCCACGACTTTGCTCCGGAGGATCCGCGCTGGCGGGACTACATCCACGCCATGCACCAGCTGGCACGGCTGGCGGCGCCGGAGGTGGCCTCGGCCATCCCCCTGCCCCGGGGCGCCAGGCACCTGCTGGACCTGGGCGGCGCCCATGGCTGGTTCTCCGCCGAGCTGTGCCAGCGCCACCGGGGGCTGAAGGCCACCGTGGTGGACCTGGAGGGCAGCGCGCGCGTGGGGCGGGAGATCATCGCCGCGGCGGGGCTGTCTCACGTGGTGACGCACCGCGAGGGCAACATCCTCACCACCGAGCTGGGGGGCCCGTACGACGCGGCGCTCCTGTTCCAGGTGGTGC
>NZ_DASPHO010000258.1:0-11565 GCF_035629615.1 Hyalangium sp.
ATCCTGGCCGGCTGGGTTGACGAGCTTGAGGTGCCGATCTATCGCGCACGCGACGTGACCGGTTTCGCGCAGGACGACACCGGCGTCGACGTCAAGCTGTCCGACGGCCAGACGCTGCGGGCGCACTATCTCGTCGGGTGCGACGGAGGACGCAGCCTGATCCGCAAAGCAGCCGGCATCGAGTTCCCCGGGTGGGATCCGACAATGAGCAACCTGATCGCCGAGGTCGAGCTGGCCGAGGAGCCGGAATGGGGCATCCGCCGCGACGCGCTCGGCATCCATTCCTTCGGGCCGACTGGCTCGAAGCGCGCTCGCGCGGCGCGCCCAGGGTGGCCTTGCCCAGAAGCGGTAAGCGCCGCCGGGGCGCGAGCGCTCAGCGGCGCTGGCGGCCGGGGGGAAGCGGGCGGAGTTGCGTCGTCTGCTCCTCGACGGGTTGTGCGGCTCGCGGTCCCATGATCTGCGTGGTCTCCGCCGCCCCGCCAGGCGCCGTGGGCAGCTCGCGCGCGCGCAGTGCTTCCACTTCGGCGGGCGTGGGATCGCTGAGCTCCAGGAGTTCCCGCTCGCGCGTCCATCGATCTGCGAAATTCTCGCGCAGCCAGCTCGCGAGCTCGACCGCCGGAAGCGCCTGTCGGACCGGATCGAGCCCGCGCTGGAATGCCCTCGCGTCGGGGAAGCGTCGCTTCAGATCAGGATGAAGCGCGACGCCGAGGACACCCTTGAGCAGCAGGTAAGCGGCGGGTGCGTCGGGTCGCTCCAGGGGCGGAAGCTGGATGCCATGGATGGAAATCTCGGGAAGATCGCCGGACAGCAGCTCGTAGAGGACACAGCCGAGAGCGAAGAGATCGCCAGACGCGGTCGCCTCGGCTCCCTCGAGGCGCTCGGGCGGCATGTACCCGGCCTTTCCAATGACGAGGCCGACCTGAGTGAGCCGATTCTCGGAAGGCAATGAGCTCTCGGAAGGCAATGAGCCTTTCATGAGGACACGCTCCTGGGCTTCGCCGGAACGATGCGCGATCCCGAAATCGACGACCTTCACCACGCCGTCGAACGAAACGACGAGGTTGTCCGCGCTGATGTCGCGATGGATCACGCCATGCTCGTGCGCGTAGGCAAGTCCGCGCAGGGCCTGCTGACAGAGCTCGACGATCACTTCGAGCGGCAGCGTGCCTCCTCCGGCGACGCGTCGGACGAGCTCGAGCACGTTCACGCCACTCAGGTACTCCATGACGATGAACCACGCGCCGTCGATCTGCCCGAGATCGTAGACGGAGACGATGTTCGGGTGATGGAGGCGCGCGGAGGTGCGAGCTTCGCCGATGAAGCGCTGGATCTGGACCTGCGGGGCGTCGTGGTCATCCTCCAGCATCCGTTTGAGGACGACGAGCCGATGAAAACCCGCGCGCCCGGTCCTCACCGCGAGCCACACCTCCCCCATGCCGCCGCGTCCGAGCCGGGTGAGCCGGCGGTAGCGGTGGATGCCAGTTCCCAGATCCGCTCCGCGGAGCGAGCGCGCGGTGAGGATCGCGAGCGCGGTGGAGGCAAGCATCAAGAAGGGCAGCCCGACGAGCACGAAGAGCGGGGCCCCCAGGAGCCAGCCGGCGTCGATGGAGAGCTCACGGCCGAGGAGCGCGAGCGCACACAGAGAGGCGGCGAGCACGGCAGCCGCCATCGCGCCCCGGCGCTTCAGGAGCCGTGCCGCTTCGACTGCCCACGTTCCAGCCACGCACGTCGCGAGGAGCCAGAACAGCGGGAGGCTCAGGCCCGCGGTGGCTTGCGAGAGCGCCTCTGCGGTGACCCCGGTCTCGGGCAGCCTGAGCAGGGACCCGGCAACATCGATCACTCGCACCCCACCGAGCACGAGCGCCACTCCCAGCATCACGCGTCGCCAGCGCGTGAGCGGCAGATCCAGCAGCGACCACGCGACGCGAAGGAGGGTGTACGGGAGGGGGATCGACGGAAGGACGCCGAGCAGGAGCCAGGGACGTGTGTCGGCGATCATCGCGCTGGCTTCCTGGCTGGTGAGCCCCGTCGTCAGGGAGAGCACCGCGAACCCGAGGAAGCTCGAAGCGAGCCAGAGCTGAACCCGCTGTGTTCTCACCGCGGCCCATGTCGCGAAATGCAGGAGCGCGAGGACGAAGAAGGCACCCGCGAGCGCGAGGTGCAGCATGGTGTAGGGGGTCACGGCTCGGGAGCTTAGTCTGCCCGTGGGTCCAGCGGCTGCTCCGCGCTTCCGCGACTGCTCTGCCGGGGCCCACTCACGAAGTGAGGCGATCCATCTTCAGCGCCCCTCACGCGCCACGATCCGCTCGGTGATCCAGCGATCGGTCTCACGCCACTGCTCGAAGAGCCAGAGGTCCCGCTGCTCATGAGGAATGTCGCCCGCTGCCACGCGTCTCAGGCGCAGCTCGATGGTCCGGCCGATGAACGCACCGCGCCAGAAGTGGGCGAGGCTCACCGCGCCCTCGAAGCCCGTCTGCTCCAGGAGGACCACGTCCAGGCCCGGGGCGTGCTCCAGAAGCTTGAGAGGACCTCCCAGCCTGGGCGGAAGGACATGTTGGTAGCCCTGGGCGATCCGCGCGAGCTCCGTGCGCCCCTCTTGCGTGAGCCTGGCCACCGAGGCCTCCAGCTTCTTGGGGCTGAAGCGCGTCCCCTCCGGGTAGATCAGCACGGCCTGCCGCTCTCCGAGCCCGTCCGCCAGGGACGCCACCGCATCCACCTCTGCCTTGCCGCGCTCTCCAGAGCGGTCGACGAACACGTTCGGCAGTCGCCGCCCGACGACGTCCAGGCACGGATCCCAGAGCAGCTCTCGCTTCAGCACGTACTTGAGCAGGATCTTGAACGGGTTCGCCACGGCCACGGCCGCGACCAGCGTGTCGGCGGTGCTCGAGTGCCGGACGAACAGGAGAAACGGCGTGCGCTGGACACACTCCTGCCCTTCGATGCGGAGCTTCATCTGGAAGAGGGCCGCGCCACCGCGCAGCAGCGTCTCGGTCCAGCGCCGCTGGAGCGCGGCATTGGCCTCTTCATATTGGGCCGCGGTGATGAGCCGGCCGCCCAGGGTGCCCAGCCAGATCGCGCCCGCCGCCGCGAGCCCCACCAGCTCACAGGCCAGGTAGAGTGCCACGCAAGCCAGCGCGCGCAGGCGAGGCAGCCGCGCAGCACCTCCTGAGAGCACGTCCACCAGGAGCACCAGCATGGCCCAGAGCGGGAAGAGCCCCAGCACCAGCGAGGCCAGCACCCCATACGCCGTGAAGGACACGAGCCGCCGGAGCCAGACTTCGAGCAAGGATTCTCCTCGCATGCGGAGAAGGCGAGGGCGCGCGGCGGGGATCGTCATGGTGCGATGAGGGGGCGAGGCATGGGGCGAGAGGGGACAGGGGCGACGATGATCTACCCACGCGCACGCGCACCGGGGCTCCATCGCCGGGCAGCGACGGGTGCGGGGAACGCCTTGTGCTCGAGGCGAATCTCCTCGACGACGGCGCCCTCGGATGCGAGCCACGTGGCGACGCCGGGCGCGGAGTAGGTCGCCTCACTGACCACGATCTCGCCGGCGTCGGCGAGCGCCTGCAGTTTGGCTGCGAGGTTGACCGTGTTGCCGAAGTAATCGATGTCGGCGTTGAGCCTCACGGCAAGGCACGGGCCGCTGTGGATCGACACGCGCAGTCGCACGCCGCCGGTCGGGCCGAAGGCAAACTGGATCGCTTGCGCGGCGCGCACCGCATCGAGCGGATCGCAGAACGCACCCATCGCGGCGTCGCCGATCGTCTTGACCAGCGCGCCACGGTGGCTCCGGATCAGTGCGAACACCTCCGTGAAGTGGCGCTTGACCTCGACGAATGCGGCCGGATCGCCGCGCTCGGCGTACATTGCCGTCGAGCCGACCAGGTCGGTGAACAGGATCGTCTGCTCGCCAACCACGAGCTGGACGTCATCGGCGAGGTACTCTTGCGTAAACAGGTCGCGGAACTCCGGGAACGACAGGAGCTTGCCGGGACGCAATGCGATGTCGCTCCACTGCGACGCCTCGACGATGAATGTCAGGTCCTCGGACGTGTCGTTGACCAGCCGCAACGGCGGTGTCGCCCCGGCCGCGATCTCGCGCGGCGCATCGCTGGCGCGCCACGCTACCTCCACCGCCGGTGCGCCGGTGCCCGCGCCGACGTCGAGGAAGCTGTAGCGCTTCTCGCCGTGGAGGCGCAGCCGCCAGCGGCCGCGACCGAGGCGCGGCGTCACGACCGCCTCGCCGCCTGCGGGCACCCTCTTCTGGACGCGAATGTGCTCCTTGGTCGCCGGCTCGGCGCTGCAGAACGTGCGCCGTGGCACCTCGCGGATCGACGGGTGGACGTGGAACGTGATCTCGACGGCCTCGGCGGCACCCGTGACGAAGTCGATGCCACACACCTTGCAATCGCCCTGGCTCTTCAGGTGACCGAGTGCGCTGCTCCCGCCGACGGCGCCGCGGCAGTGCGGGCACACCATGTCCCACGACAGCTCGAGCAGACCGGCGCGTGTCGCGTGCAGGCAGACCCGCAGGACCGCGTCCTCGTCGAGCCCCCATGCCTGCGCTCGCTCGCGCACCTGGATGCGGTAGAGATCCTGCTCGTCGCCTGTGGCGATCCACGCCTGCAGCTGTTTCACGACGGCCGCGTCGAGCCCCTGCCCGACGAGGGAGCGGCCGATCGCCGCGAGCCGGGCCTCGGCGCCCGCTGGCAGCTTGGGTGGCGCCACGATCAGCACCGCCGGGCGCTTCCGCTCGATCTCGGCGGCGAGCCGTGGGAGGAGCTCTGCGTAGCCCGTGCCGACGGACGGGAAGCCGATGCGCAGCGCGACGGCGCCGAGCGGCCCGCGCGGCACGGCGCCGAAGTAGACGTAGAGGCGTGTGCCGCCAACGATCGCCTGCAAGTGGTACACGGCATAGACGGCGCGCGCGAAGCCGCGCTCGTAGAGCCGCACCGACTCGAGCCACTGCCCGGCGACCCAGGTCCACGGCACCTCGATCCACTCCTGGCGAACGCCGCCAGCGCGCGACGTACCCCAGCGCACCGCGCCGCGCTCCTCGAACTTCATCTCGCTGACGCCCAGAGAGCGATTCATTCGGGATGTGTCGCTGATGACGCGCCACAGATCGTCGGGCGCGACCGGAACATCGTAGTGCCAGAACCACTCGAGACGGCGCTCGCCGGCCTGCGCCGCGACCGCCGGCCACGGGTGCAGCACCAACAGGTCCTCGACGGTCCACACGCGGTCATCGTCCGCCGCGGTGACGTCGACCTTGCTCTGGTGGTGTCGCTCTTGCTCGAGAATCCCCATGCGTTCCACTCAGTATCGCTCCTGTACCCTGTGCGAGGCCACCTGACTGCTCTCCCCAACGGAGGGAGGAGGGCCTCACGCTGGCTATTAGAGGGTTTCCCTGCCTGCATTGCCGAGGGTCTAGGAGGAAGGGGGGCCTTCCATGAGGAGGCCGCTCCGTGTCAAGTCGCAGCACTGCCCCCAAGCCGAGTACCTCTCGAGCAACCGCTCCGCCACGCTTCCATCCGCACTCTGGTAGGGCTCCCTTCGGGGCCCGGTGCACATTGGGGTCCGAACCGACCGGGTGCTGCCATCTGTTGAGCGAGCTCGAAGCTCTCAGGGCCACCCCTTTCAAGGTATGGACGGAGGTGCTGAGCCGCCCAGAGAGCAAGGGGGGGAGCAGCGGGCATGCTGGTAGCTGTCCCTGGGTGAGCGCGGAGTGGTCGTCGAGGACACCTTTCCGGGAGTCCCTCCCGGAGGAAAACCGTGCTCGGCGACGTCTTCCAGTGCTTCGTGCGCAAAAGCCCCTTGGCCGTCATGGCGCGTCTGGTGATGCAGCGTGCACTGAGTCCCCAGTGGCTCGATGAGATTTTCGAGCAGCACCGCGACAAGCAGTACACGCGCGAGTTGCTCTTCTCCACGGTGGTGGAGTTGATGACGCTGGTGGCCCTGGGTCTGCGCCCATCGCTGCATGCGGCGGCCCAGGCCAGCGACGGGTTGGCGGTGTCCCTGACAGCCCTGTACGACAAGGTCAACCACACCGAGCCCGAGGTGGGGCGAGCGCTGGTACAAGGTAGCGCTGAGCAAGTGGCTGTCGTGGTCAAGTCGATGAAGGTGCAGCAGGAGCCTTGGGCCGGCGGCTACCGGGTGCGAGTGCTGGATGGCAACCACATGGCCGCCAGCGACAAGCGACTGAAGCGGCTGCGTGGCTTCCGGGGAGCGGCCCTGCCCGGGCAGTCCCTAGCACCAAACGCGCTATGTGCCGTCCGAGGGATCTGATGAAGGTTCCTCGCTCTGGGGAGGCGGAGCTTCGAGGGAGTAGAGCACGAGGCGATCGGCCAGCCAGGGGATCCGGAGCTTCTTGGAGTTGAGGTGCTCGATGTGGTGCTGCCACCAGTCGCGGAACCACCTGGGGTGGAGGAGGACAAAGAGGGCCTTGTCGGACAGGTAGAGTTCGGCCGGGAAGTGGAGCCACCAGCGGCGCAGGGTGCGCGGGCGAGCCCGGCAGAAGCGCTCGGGTAGCGAGGCGGTGAAGTGGCCGAGGGCGTTGACAGCCAGGCCCGCCAGCCAGGAGTAGAGCATCAGGGCGTTGTTGCGAAAGCCGGGCCTGTCGGGGTCTGCGCTGTGCTTGGAGTAGCCAGAGGGTGCCGCATCGACGGAAGGCATCATGGAGCAGAACGCGGTAGGTCTGCTCTTTGTGCTGGCGAGCGCGAAACTCCTGGATGAGGGTGAGAGCCGGGGTGGCGTTGTCGCGGAAGACGAAGAGGGCATGCCACCTGTCCTTGCCTTTTCGCCCCACTTCGCGCGCGACGATGGTGCGGACATGACGGAGGGGGGAGTGCCTGTCAGCGCGAAGGGCGGTGGTGGTTTCGGCCACGTGGATGCGCTTGGCGCGGGCGCCCTTGTAGCGGCCCGGCTCCTCGTAGGGGTGAAGAGTTTTTCGGGCAGGGCCTTCCAGTGCTTGAGGTAGGCGGTGCGCCTGGGAGTGCGCGCCAGCAGCACCTGGTTGGGGTTCTGGTCCACCACCTGGAGCAGCTCGCGGTGGTTGTTGGCAGCCCCCGCGTCGAGCACCACCCGCAGGGGAGTACGGCGGTAGCGAGTGCGCAGCGCGGCGAGAATCTTCGAGGCGATGGGGGCCAGGCGCGCGTTGCCCGGGGTGACGACCAAGTCGAGCAGGGTGCGCAGGCCGGTGTCGAAGGAGAAGAAGAGCTTCTCCACACGCATCTTCTTGTTGCGGATGGTGTGGAAGCCCTTGGGGATGAGGAACTTGCGGATGAAGCGCGCCACGGCGTGCTCGTCGATGGAGACCAGCAGCCGCTGAGCAGAGGCCACCACCGGCTGAGTGAGGCGGACGAACCTGCCTACCGCCTGCGGTGGTGCCCACCACCGCGCCGATGACGGCAGAGCTCAGTCCCAGGCCGCTGTGTGACAGCAGGTAGGACACCATGCTTCGCAGCGCCGCCACCCCGCCCACGAAGCTCAGGAACACCAGCGCTGCCAGCACCACCCCGCGCTGCATGCCGTCCAGCTGTGACAGCTCCACGCCGCTCTCGCTCGGCCTGGCTCAAAGCAGCAGGACTCTTCATGACCCGCACCTTCTGCATGGGGCCGACCTCTACTCACTCCACAGGTAGGATGGCAAGGCCACAACGCTCAAGGTAGGTCGCCCCTGTGCTCGGCCCTGCTCTCCTCAGGCAGGCGCAAGGGCGCTGGCGTCACCTCCGCGCTCCCTCCACACGCGGAACTCTGCAAGTCACCCGTTTCGAGCCTCAAGCGCGTTTGGTGCTAGTAGACGAGACGTTCGCGGCGAACACGGCGCCGGGCATTCCGCAGGGCAGGCAGTTCGACTCCTCGCTCACGCTGGGCGGCCGTTTCTAACGGTTCATGGGCTCGGACGCTCGGGGGAGGGAGTGGGGAGATGGATCTCCTCCCCCATCTCCTCCTGGCTGAACTTGGCGAGTCGATCCGAGCGCAAGAACTCGGAGAGCGGAAGAACACTGGACCAGATGCGAACCGTGTCGTCGCTGCTGCCAGAGACGAGAAAGCGTCCGTCGGGCGTGAAAGCCACCGCTCTCACAGAGCTGGTGTGGCCCGACAGGCTGCGAAGCAGGAGCCCATCGGCATCCCAGACCCTGACGATGTTGTCCGCTGCGGCCGTCATCATCCGGTGCCCGTCCCGAGAGAAGGCGACGGCGAGAATCTGCTCCCGTGAGCGGTCCAGCTGGAGGCGGGTCGAGTCGTCCAGGCCATAGAGCCACGAGGCCCCATCGCGGTCCCCGACCAACAGTCGTCGGCCATCCGGTGAGAACGCGATCGCGTTGATGAAGTTCGGACGCTTGACGAGCACGCGGGCCTCATCGCTCCGGGACCAGAGCTGCACGGTCCCATCTCTTCCCCCTGATGCGATCAGTTCGCCGACGGGGGAGACGGCCACTGAGGTGACAGGCCCTTCATGCTTCCAGAAGGTGAACACCCCCTCGCCCGCGGCGTTCCAGAGCCTGACCGACCCATCCCGGCTGCCTGTCACATACACGCTCCCGTCCGGCGCACAGGCCACGCTGCTGACCGGCTCGGAATGACCCGCGAGCCGCGTGACGCGGCCCGTCGACAGCTCGATGATGGCCGCCGTCGTGTCCATGCTCCCTGTGAGGAGGTCGGAGCCGCCTCGACAAAAGGCGATGGACCACACGGCTTGTTGGTGATGCTTCAGGACCTGAAGACTCTTTCCTTCCAGATCCACGAGTTGCACCGAGCTGTCGGTGTTGGCGATGGCCAGCGTCCCGCCATCAGGCGAGATGGCCACCCCCATGACGGGCGCAGGCGACTCGATGACGCGAACAGTGCTGCCCTGGAGCCACCACAGCTTCACCCCACCGTCCCAGCTCGCGGTGAACACCTCGGGAGAGTTCGTCAGGAACTCCGCGCGTACGACTGCATCGCTGTGCCCGCGGAGTGTCCGCAACAGCCTGGGTTCGAAGCTCCAGACTTTGACGAGGCCATCTCCGCCGGCTGTGAGGATCTGCTGGCTCCGCGGATCGATGGCGACGGCATGGATGTTGCGCTCATGCGCGGCGATCGACCACCGCAGGGTGCCATCCTCCATCCACAGACTCAGGACACCTGAAACATTACCCGTGACCACCCATCCGTTGGGCGAGCTGCCGATCGACGTGAT
Organism: Hyalangium sp.; assembly: GCF_035629615.1. Classification (GTDB taxonomy): domain Bacteria; phylum Myxococcota; class Myxococcia; order Myxococcales; family Myxococcaceae; genus Hyalangium. The sequence goes on from NZ_DASPHO010000258.1 coordinate 9,188, forward strand.
GGCTCCTTTCTGGCTCGCGAACGTCGCGAGCTTCTTGCCTCCCAACGTCCACAGCGCCGCAGTCCCTTCGAAGTGGCCCGTCAACAGGCGGTCGCCATCCGCGGTGAACGCCAACCCGAGGACGGTCGACGGGCAGTTGAAGCGTCCCAGGAACTCTCCCTCCCTGCTCCAGACGCGTACGTCCCGTCCCTTCTCGTCGGCGATCGCTATCCGATCGCCCCTCGCGGAGATCGCGCAAGCTGTGGCTGCGTGCTCAGGGTCACCGATCGTCCGTAACAGGCTGAGCGAGTGTGACCAGATGCGCACGCGTCCGTCCGCGCCGCAAGTGAGGATCGTATCAGGTCCGACGGCAAGGGCCCGGGCTTCCCCCGGATGAGGCATCGTGCCGAGCAACTGCCCCGTCCGCGTCCACAGCCGCAGGTTCGTGTTCCAATCTACCGTGACAATCCAGTTGCCATCCGACGAGATTGCCGCGCTAATGGGCCGGTCGTGATGGATGCTGAGCGCGTAGGGCGAACTCTGTTCGTACCAGGTGTCCAGCAGACGAGAAGTGACGGGCGACGAAAGCGTTTGCAGTGATCGCTCCGCGAGTCGCACCGCCAACGTTGGATCGCGCCGCTCCGTCAAGAGCGCACGGGCGAGCAGCCCATTCGCGGCTGCCTGCTGCTTCGAGTGCTGCTGTTGCTGATAGAAGTACACGGCGCTGATCGACGAGACCACCGCGAGGAGGATCGACACGAGGAGCGCCGCGAGCCGGACCATCGCGGCCCTGCGTCTCAGCGTCCGCTCGAGCCCGAGCAATTCCCAGGGCGTGGTCCCATGGATGGTGGCGGAGAGGTGCGCGACGCGTCGGATGAACTCATCTCCGCCAGGAGGGCCCGCAGCCCCGCTCTGCAGGCCGCGAAAGTCCCCCCACAAGGGCTCCGTGGCGAACCTTCCCCGCAGGCACGTCGGGATGCAGTTCGTCTTCTCCCAATTGAAGTCGCCTCTGCCCTCGTCCCACTCGATCTCGCCTCCGGTCACCGCGATCACTAGCGTGTCCAGAGACTTCTCCTGCTGCCATACCCGCAGCTCGCGCTCGACCCACTTCGACTGTGCTGCCTCTGGCGAAGCCAGCAAGAGCAGATAGCGGGAGCGCTTGAGCGCCGCCTGGATCCGCGGCCACAGGTTGGGCGCGGCGGACAGGTCGGTCACATCGCGGTAGACCGCCAGCGCAGAGAGCTTGTACCAGGGCTTGGCCAGCTGACGCAGGGCTGTCTGGAGCGAGTGCGCCAGCTCTGAGTTCGCCTTGTGCGAGTACGAGATGAAGGCGTCATAGTCGGCCATCAATCCCACGCTCCAATCCCCTCATGCCCACAGGATACTCTGTGTACCCTGCGGCGCAGCCCCTCATCCAGAGAATGTGCAGCTCCGCGAGCGCCTCGTCGGTTCGGCCCAGAAGTGTCCCTGCTGGTACAGCGAGAACCCGTGGTCGTTGTACAGCCGCGGCAGATCCACAAACGGTAGATCGAGCAAGGCCCACGTCGTCACGAAGCGTGGGACGTGGCTCTGGAGCAGGGGAGCACCTTTCGACCCGAACGCATCCGCGAGAAAGACCACATCCTCCTGGTTGGCCCCGTCGAAACACTTTCCCTCGTGCCGCAAGCGCGTGAGCAGGAAGGGTCTGCCTGGGAGCACGTAGGCCGTCATCGCCGCCAGCGGAGGTGCCTCTTCTCTGGCTGCGGAATCGCAGCAGGGGGCAAACGCCCACCGGGTCAGGCGGCGTGTCCCGCGCCACAACCCGAGTTCCTGAGGGCAGTGGATGGAGAGCGCGGGCCTCTCCGGGACTTGTGTGGGATCCTGGGTCGGAGCTGCCGCCCGACGGATCTCGGCCCAGAGCCCCAGGTCCTCGAGGCGCGCCGGCGCGAGTGGCTCGCACTTCGCGAGCAGCGCTTCGCGTTCGGCGGTGCTGCTGTTGCACTCCAGGAGGACCTTGCCCTGTCCGGTTGCGGGATCGATGGCCATCAGCATGGCCTGACATCCCCTCCTACTCTCCTCGAGTGGCTCGCTGACCGGTCCCGGTTTCCAACTCTCGACGCCGATCCCGTACACGGTCGCGCTGGGCGCGAGCCAGAGTGTCGCGGTCGTGTGCGTGCCGGCCACGACCGGGACGAACACCGGCACGCTGACGCTCCAGCACGATGCCGGCGCGCCGGTCTTGATCGGCCTCACGTGCAACGCATTCGCTGGCCAAGTCAAGGTCGTCGAGCCGCTCAACACGATGGTGCTCTATGGCTCCCAGTGGGGTCGCGCCACGATCCACAACACCGGCGTCGGGCCGCTCCACATCAACAACCTGACCGCGTCTGGGCTCAGCATCCGGGGCATCACGCTTCCCG
>NZ_DASPHO010000259.1:0-6668 GCF_035629615.1 Hyalangium sp.
TCCCCGGCGTCGACTCGGGGGTGGAGAGCGGCGGCACGGCCTCGAGCGCTCCGAAGCCCGAAGTCAGTGCCCGGCAGTCCTCACACGTGGCGGCATGGCGGGCCAGCTCCGGCGGCAGCGGCCCTCCCAAGGCATCCATCACGCGCTCACACTCGGGGGTCATCCACTCGACTCCTCTCGCAGCTCCGCCAGCAGCTCGCGCAGCCGCGCGTAGCCGCGGTGGGCGCGCACCTTCACCGCCGACTCCGTCAACCCCATGGACTCAGCAATCTCCGCGAAGCTCATCCCCTCGAAGCGGTGCAGCGTGATGGGGACGCGCTGGCCCTCTGGCAGCAGCTCCAGGGCCCGCTGCACGGTCCTCTCCAGCCCCACGTCGCGGGGGCCGGGGGTGTCCGCGGCGACCGTCGCGGGCAGCTCGCCCTGTTCGGTCAGCTCCTCCGGCCGCCGGCTGCGCCGCTGGTGGTCCCTGGCTGCGTTGGTGGCGATGGCGTACAGCCACGGCTTCACCCGGGCGCCCGCCTGGAAGCGTCCGCGCGCTCTCACCACCGACAGGAAGGTCAGCTGGACCAGATCCTCGGCCGCCGAGGGGCTGCCCGTCAGCCGGGTCAGGTAGCCGTGTACAGGGCGCGAGTAGCGCTGGAAGAGCGCATCGAACGCCGTGGCTTCACCCTGACAGAACCTGGCCATCAACTCCTCGTCGGACTCCCCGGCGGCCGTGGGGCGCGACGGGGCCATTCCTGTACGCGGGAGGCTCGGTTCAGGTTTCAGGGGAGGGGGTGACACAGGCCCGCACACTCTACCCCGAGGCGAGCGCCCCGGGGCACGGACCGCTCGTCAGAGGGGCTGTCTGCCCTACTTCCGCTTGAGCATCGCCTGGGGGGTAGGGGCAGAGGTGGGCAGGTGGTCTGCCGCGGCGGCCAGGGCCTCGCGCACCTTCTCCTCCGCCTCCTTCTTCCGGGCCGCCATCGCACCCCAGAAGGGGGTCGCGGCGTTCAGCTCCGCCTGCTGCTCGGGCGTGTACTTCTTGTAGGCGTACTTGATGGACTCAGAGGGGGTGCGCAGGTCGCTGACGATGCGCAGCCACGAGAGCACCTTCAGCGAGTAGTAGCTGAAGTCCACCTCCCACCAGAACCAGCCCTGGTTGGCGGTGTTCTGGTGGTAGTGGTGGTTGTTGTGCCAGCCCTCGCCCAGGGTGAGCAGCGCCAGGAAGAAGTTGTTCTTGCTGGTGTCCGTCGTCTTGTACCGGCGGTTGCCGAAGATGTGGCTGAGCGAGTTGATGGTGAAGGTGCCGTGCCACAGCAGCGTGGTGCTCACGAAGAAGCCCCACACCAGCATCGAGAACCCGCCGATGAAGTACAGCGCCACGGCCAGGGCAATGGGCGGCAGCAGGTAGAAGCGGTTCAGGAAGCGCAGCTCCGGGAAGCGCGCGAAGTCCTTGATGGAGTCAAAGCGCGTCTCGGCGTACTTGTCGCAGAGGATCCAGTTCATGTGGCTCCACCAGAAGCCCTTCTGGATCGGCGAGTGGATGTCCTTCTCCGTGTCCGACTCGCGGTGGTGGTGCCGGTGGTGCGCGGCCCACCAGAGCACGCCCTTCTGGACCGCCGCCGTGCCCACCAGGGCGAGGATGAACTGGAAGACGCGGTTCGTCTTGTACGAGCGGTGGCTGAAGTAGCGGTGGTAGCCCGCGGTGATGCCCCACATCCGCACCACGTACAGCCCCAGGCACACCAGCACGTCCACCAGGCTCGCCCCGACGTAGAAGGCGAAGAGGCACATCAGGTGGACGCCGAAGTACGGAATGGAGGACAGCCAGTTGATCTTCTCGTCGGGAGCCAGGACTGGGGCGTTGGTTCTCAAGGGGTGCCTCGGCGGGATGCAGACCGAGCGGGAAGGTGCGCAGTCTCACCCTCCATCAACACCCCTCTTTGTCATGGCTCTGTCAGGAGGATGCAGATTGGCGCAGATCCGCCAGCCACGCCTCGAAGGCCGGGTGACCGTGGAGTGGCGCCAGGTCCTCATCCGAGGCGGCAAAGGCCGCATCCCGGAAGCCCAGCTCCCTGGCGCGCTGCAGCAAGCGCACCGCGTCAGTCGCGTTGTTCGCGCGCGCATATGCACACGCTGCGTCATAGGCGATGGAGGGGCTGGGCGCGTGCGCCAGCGCGCGCTCCCCCATGGCCGCGGCCTCGGAGTAGGCGCCGCGGATGAAGAGCACCCGCTCCGCGCAGGAGAAGGCCGCGGCTGGATCCACCCCGGACAGCTTGAGCGCCTGGGGCTCCTTGCCCGCGCGGATGAGGCTGCCGGCGTACTCGTGCATCACCGTGCGGTCCTTGGTGTCGCGCCAGGCCATCTCCCAGAGGGGAAGGGCGCGCCCCTCGTCGCCGACCAGGGAGAAGGCCGCGGCCAGCGCGTGCGTCTCCACCGGCTGTCGCTGCACCTGGGAGAAGTGATCGAGCGCCGTGCGCCCCTGGCCCTGCTTGAGGGCCACCCACCCCAGCACGTGGTGCGCGCGACTGGCCAGGTCCGGGGAGAGCGCCTCGCCCGTATCCAGGACGGAGGCGGCCGTTCGCCGCGCCTCCGGGAGCTGGTCCTTCGCGAGCGCCTCCTGGGCCTGATCGAGGGTCCGCATGAGGGGCACCTGCGCCTCATCCGTCTGGGCTGAGCCCTTGAGCGCCTCGCTGATGGCGCGGAAGGCCTGGATGCCCCAGAGGCTGAAGAACAAGACCATGAGCAGCGAGCCCGTGCGCAGGCCCCAGGCCACCGCCGCCAGAGCGACGAGCAGGGCCAGCCCTTGCGCCGCGATGAAGCCCCGGCGGCCGAAGAAGCGGATCAACACCGTGCTCAGCACGTGCCCACCATCCAACGGCAGCACGGGCAGGAGGTTGAAGATCGTCCAGAAGAGGTTGGTGGCGAAGAACCAGTAGAGGAAGAACGCGAGCGCGCCCGAGTCTCCCTCCAGGAAGAGGAAGCGAGCCACCCCGCACACGATGCCTAGCGCCAGGCCCGCCAGGGGGCCTGCCAGGCTGACGAACACGCTCCGGTACCAGAGGAGCGTGCCGGCGGAGTTGGGGCGGGTCTCTCCTCCCAGGGAGACCAGGGCGATGCTCGGCTGGAAGCCAAAGGCCCGGTAGGCCAGGGCATGGCCCAGCTCATGGATGAGCACGGAGATGAAGACGATGACCATCCAGGCGAGCACCCCCAGCGCCACGGCCTGGGTGTTGCCAGGGTGGCTCGGGTCTCCCAGCGACTCGGCCAGCCACCGAGGGCCGACAGACTGGACGTTGGGCAGAAAGAAGGACCACCCGAACAAGCCCGAGACGAGCAGGTGAAAGAAGTGGACCTCGACGGGAATGCTTCCGAGGCGAAAGCGGAACATTGGAGACCACCTTAACCGTTAGGGTGCGACTGTGCAGGCCATTACTGAGGCACTGCTCTGTGGTCGCCAATCCGCTAGGTTCCCCGCCGCCCATGTTGCAGATCGGCCCCCATATTCTCCCCAACCCCTACATCCTCGCGCCGATGGCGGGGGTGAGCGAGAGGCCCTTCCGCGTCATCGCCTTCCGGCTGGGGGCGGCCCTGTGCCCCACGGAGCTGGTGAGCTCCCAGGGGCTGATGCACGCCAACCAGCGGACGCTCAAGTACCTGCGCTTCGATCCACAGGTGGAGCGGCCCTACTCGCTGCAGATCTTCGGGGGCGATCCGGAGGCCATGGCCCGCGCGGCCGTCATCGGCAAGGAGTACGGCGCCCAGATCATCGACATCAACATGGGCTGCCCGGTGAAGAAGGTGACGAAGAACGGCGCGGGCAGCGCCCTGCTGTGCGAGCCCACCCGGGCCGCGGAGATCGTCCGGCGCATCCATGCGGCCACGGGGCTGCCCGTCACCTGCAAGATCCGCTCAGGCTGGGACGACAAGAGCCGCAACTACCTCCAGCTGGCCGGCGAGCTCTTTGAGGCGGGCTGCGCGGCGCTCGCCATCCACCCGCGCACCCGCGAGCAGGGCTACTCGGGGAAGGCGGACTGGCGGGTCATCGCGGACCTCAAGCGCCACTTCCCGGACAGGCCCATCATCGGCAACGGCGATGTGAAGACGCCCGCGGATGCGCACCGCATGCGGGAGACGACCGGCTGCGACTTCGTGATGGTGGGGCGGGCGGCGCTGGGCAACCCGTGGATCTTCCGCGAGCTGGCAGGGGGCTACCCCCCCACGCCGGAGGAGCGCTGCGAGGGGGTGCTGGCCCACTTCCGCGAGCACGTGGCCTTCGTGGGGGATGGGCTCGGGGCCGTGCGCAGCTTCCGCAGGCACATGGCCTGGTACGCGCACGGGCTGCACGGCGCGGCCGCCTTCCGTGCGGAGGTGAACGCGCTGGACACCCCCGAGGCGGTGGAGGCCGCCGTGCGCCGCTTCTTCGTGTCCGCCTCGGTGGATCTGGCGGGCCCCTCGGAAGAGCAGGAGGTGGACTACCGGGCGGCGCTGGGCTGAGGCGCGGGCGTCTCGGGTGGGACGAGCCTCCGCCCCTGAGCCACCGTGCGGAAGTACGCGCAGGCCGGGGTAGGGCGGCGCTCCAGCGTGTCGAAGTCCACGTGGTAGAGCCCGAAGCGGGGGCCCCAGCCCTCCAGCCACTCGAAGTTGTCCAGCAGGCTCCAGTAGAGGTACCCGCGCACGTCCACGCCCTGCGCGCGCGCGTCGAGCACCTGCGCCAGGTGCGAGTGGATGTAGTGGGGCCGGCGCTGCCCGTCGCGGTCGTCGATGCCGTTCTCCGTCACCCACACGGGCAGCCCGTAGCGCTTCACCTCGCGGAGGATCTGCCCGAAGCCCTCGGGGTAGTCCTCCCAGCCGATGTCCGTGAGGCCTCGGCCGAGCTTGTCCCGGAACTTGAACTCGATGAAGGGCGGGCGGGGCATGAAGCGCAGGTGGGCGCGCGAGTAGTAGTTCACGCCGATGAACTCGCACGAGCCGCGCGCCTCGGGGATGTCCACCCGGGTGGAGGCCACGCCCGGCATCGTCACGCGCAGCTTCCCGGTGACGAGCGCCTCATGGAAGGCGTGGTTGTAGGCGTGGGCGCCCAGCCGGACGAGGGCGCGATCCAGCGGGTGCCACCACCGGTCCGGGGCGAAGCAGAGCATGTTCTGCGAGATGCCCAGCTCCACGCGGCCCAGCACGGCCTGCAGCTCCTGGCGCGCGGCCGCGTGGGCGCGCACCATGTTCTCCAGGGCGCGCATCGTCTTGGGCCCGTCAGCAATGCCGGGAGGCAGGAGCCCCTGGAGATAGCCGCCCAGCAGCACCACCATGGGCTCGTTGAGGGTGATGAGGAGCGCCTCCAGCCCCTTCAGCACGGGCGCGCACGCGCGGGCATAGGCGCGGAAGGCCTCCACGCTGGCCGGGGTGTGCCAGGGCGTCTCCCGGTGGAACCACGTGGGGTGGGTGAAGTGGTGGAGCGTCACCACGGGCCTCAAGCCCCGCGCCTTCATCCGCAGCAGCCGCTCCCGGTAGGCCTCGAGCGCCGCCCCGTCGTACCGGCCACGCTCGGGCTCGATGCGCGCCCACTCCAGCGAGACGCGGAAGGCGGACGCCCCAGCCTCCAGGGCCAGCCCATAGTCCTCCTCGTAACGGTTCCAGTGGTCCACCGCGCGGCCGCAGCGCACGTGCGGCTCCTTGAGCTTCCCGGCGCGCTCCCACTCGGCCCAGTCGTTCTCGATGCCACCCTCCACCTGGTAGGCGGAGGTGGCGACTCCGAAGGTGAAGCCCTCGGGAAACGTCCTCTCTTCGGCACTCATCGCGGGCGGCACCCTAGATGCCGGCACCCATGGGCGGAAGTGCGGCGTGTCCTCCTCGCTCTGCGGGGCACCGGACACTTCTCTCGCCACCATCCGGCGGCGCGTCCAGAGCCGAGTTTCCGGCCTCCGCACGCGTCGCTTCCCGAGCCGAATTCTAGGCCTCGGAGCACGCTCGCTCGCTCCTGCACCGGCCCTTTTCGAGCCCGCGGAATGCGCGCAGGCCGAAAATTCGGCCCGCGCCACGCACTGCAATACGTCACCATGCGTTGACACACACGCCCATCGCATCTACCATTCATCACAAGCGCTCAGACACAGATGTGTCCGAGTGCAGGGCCCCACCCCCATTGGGTGCGGGCACCCAACTCAACGGAGGGTTTGCATGGCCGCGAAGAAGAAGACCGCGAAGAAGACCACCAAGAAGTCCGCCGCCCCGAAGAAGAAGACGGCGGCGAAGAAGAGCGCTGCGCGCAAGACGACCCGTAAGCCGGCGTCTCGCAAGAAGGCGGCTGCTGCGCCTGCCCCGACTGCTTAGCGGTCTCCACGGGCATCAAAGAGCATGTTGATGCCAGTGAACGGCTCGGCGGACTCCGCCGAGCCGTTTTCGTTTTTGGACGAAGCTGACAATGTGGCTCCGGATAGGCCTATTTTCCTGAGGAGCGCCGGTATGTCGCTGCGTCCCACGGAGCTGGAGCAGGTGGTGGCGGAGGTGGGCTCGCGCCTTGCGGGAGCGGTGGTGCAGAAGGCGTGGTGTCCGCTGCCGCGGCTGGCGTACCTGGAGCTGCGGGTGCCTGGGCGCTCCTTCTTCCTGTGCCTGTGCGCGGAGGGGGAGCTGGCCCGGCTCTCGGTGGCCGCCGAGCGCTTCCCCACACCCGGCGAGCCCGCTCCCTTCCA
>NZ_DASPHO010000260.1:0-4300 GCF_035629615.1 Hyalangium sp.
CGATCGGGCGGTGCACCGGGGTGACGGTGAGAGTCACCAACGATGTGAAGCCCTTCCATGAGCTGGGGCAGCGGTTCGCGACCGAGCTCCGCCCCGGGAACATGAACGTCTTCGGCACCATCGAGCGGGCCCACGTCAACGGGGCGCTGCTGAGGCTGATGCTGGGGGACGCGGCGGACTCGCGGCCGGCGGGCACCTTCGTGGGCCCCTCGTTCAACCTGAGCCTGCGGCTGGAGAACCCGTCGCAGCCCGGGACGACGGCCACGGTGACCGTGGCGGGGGTGAAGATCGAGGAGTGGGCCTACACCCTGCCGGAGGACGACTTCGTGATGGAGAAGCTCAGCTTCCGAGCGCTGTGGGTGAAGGTCGAAGACACCACGGCATAGGCAGACGGAGATCACGGTCATGGCAAACCTTTCGGCCGAAGAGCTCCTCGCGGGAGCCGCGGGGACTTTCACGGTGGCGCTGCCATCGTCCGTGCTGCGTCCAGGCGCGGAGGAGGGTGTGGTGGGCACGGCCGGAGAGGTGGTGCTGCGCCCGCTGCAGATCCGGGACGTGGAGCGGGTGTCGCGGGCGGCCAAGGAGCAGCGGGTGCTGACCAGCGTGCTGATGGTGCAGCAGGCACTCGTGACACCCAAGCTGAGCGTGGAGCAGGTGGGGAGTCTCTCCGCGGGTGTCGTCCAGTTCCTGCTGGAGAAGGTCAACGCCATCAGCGGGCTCTCCCTGGGCGAGGACGATCTGGACCGCGCGGTGAAGGCGCCGCTCGCCAAGGCGTGCTTCGTCCTGGCCCGGGAGTTCGGGTGGACGCCGGCGGAGTGCTCTGAGCTCACAGTCGGGCAGGTGTTGCTGTACCTCGAGATGCTGGCGCGCAACGGCCAGGGAGAGGCACTGGAGCGATGACGGACCGGATGCTCCAGGGTTGGCGGCGGCTCCTGGGTCTGGCGGCAGCGCCGGGGCGGGCGCTGTCTGCGCTCGAGCCGACGCTCTCGTGGGATGAGCGCTTCTCACCCGAGCTCGGCCTGGTGGAGGCGAACGCCCAGGCGTTGCTCACGCCGCTGCTGAGCCCGGCACTGGGCGAGGCGGGCCTGGAACGCGCGGTTGCTCGGCTCACGGCGGAGGAGGGGGAGGCGGCGCTCCCAGTGGGCTCGGCGGCTCGGACCGAGGAGGGCGTGCCCGCGCAAGAGGCTCCGCGGAGACGACGGGCCGCGGCCGCTGTGAGGAAGGGAGGGGCGAGGGAGAAGCCGACCCTGGCCTCACCCGGGATATCGCCGGAGCACCTGGAGCAGATGGCCTCGCTGACCGACGCTCAGCCCTCGCGACGGCGCCCAGGCGGCGCATCGGCGGCCGCGTCACCGGGAGCCGTGGCCTCTCCACTTCAGAAGCGGACCGCACGGCAGAAGCGGACTGTGCCTCGAACGGCTCCAGCTGAGAGGCCAGGAGATGCGGTGCCGCCTCGCAAGGGTGCGAAGGTGGCGGCAGTGAGCGCTGTGGAAGCGAGCGCACGGCTCAAGCAGCGGGCGGAGCGGGCAGGGGTAGCGCAGGCGCTGGATACTCCCGTGGTGGTGGAAGAGGTGGCGCAGGCGGCAGTGTCGCAGGTGGCGACGAGCCGCGCGGAAGGGCTTCCCGGGGCTTCAGTGGCTCAGCGGATCGACCGGGCGCTGGAGCGCCTCGAGCCTCGGCGCCACGTCGCTCGCGGCCCCGAGCAGCGGGAGCGCACGGCAGTGAACGCAGAGGAGGAGCGGGAGGAGGGACGGGGGGAGGGGATCACAGCGCGGAAGGGAGGCCTGGCGGGTCTCGCAGCACGAGCGGCTGGGAGTTCGCTCCCGGCCACGAACACCGGTTCGCAGCCCGCCACGCGAGGGAGGCCCTCACTGGCGTCGTCGCCTTCAGCGGTGCCGTCTCGGGTGTCGCCGGTGGGCAGACCTGTGCCGCAAGGCCCGGCGACGCTGCCACTGTCGTCGGCGCAACCCCCTCCTGTGCCGGCGGTGCTGGCTGAGCGCATGGAGGAGCTGAAGCTGACGCAGCAACTGGACCGGATCCTGAGGCGAGAGGCGGAGCGCGCGGGGATCGACCTGGAGGGCCTCGATCCGTGAGCCTGGTCCGCCCAAACGCCATCTTCACGCTCGCTGGCCGCGATTACAGCGCGGCGGAGGCGGCGCTCGTCCGGCTGGAGATTCACCTCGGCCTCTCGGGAGCGCACGACTCCGCGGCGCTGGCGGTGTGGCCAAGGTCCGTTCTGGCCGAGGCCGCGCCGGGCGACACGCTCGCTATCTCCCTGGGCAACCTCGACGAGGAGGAGGCCGTCTGGTCCGGTGAGGTGACGGCGCTGCGCGCTGGGCCCGATGGCGCGCTGCTCGAAGGCCTCGCCGCCACGGTGGCTCTCTCCCGGGCCCGGCGCTCCCAGACGTGGACCTCGCAGACGGTGGGCGATGTCGTCCGCGATATGGCCTCGGACATCACCGTGGACGAAGTTCAAGGAGACCTCCAGCTCGAGGCCTACAGCGTGGACGACCGTCGCTCCCTCTGGTCGCACCTGCTCGAGCTCGCCGCACTCACCGGCGCGGAGGTGGGCTGCAGCCCGGACGGCGGGCTCCGCTTCATCCCGATCCAGCCCGGCGCGGCGGACGTCACCCTGCGGTTCGGTGCGGAGCTCCTCGGCTGGCACCTCGGCCCAGGGAGCGCGCCGACTGCTCCCAGCGTGGCTCCTTCGGGTGCGGCCAGCAGCGCCGGGTCCGAGAAGTGGCACTGGATCCAGCGCGACCCCGCGGGAGGAGCCTCGGCCCCAGTCCGCGTGATCCCGGCCTTCCGCACCCGCGACGCGGCGGATCAGCTCGGCCAGGCCCTCTCTGCACGCGCCTCCCGCGCCAGCCTCCGCGGCCACCTGACCGTCCCCGGGCGGGCGGATCTGCGCCCGGGCGCGCGGGTGGACGTGAGCAGCCTGCCCGCGGGCGATCCACCCACCCTGCGCGTCCTCGCCGTGGACCACGTCCTGGATGCGCGCGCTGGCTTCACCACCACGCTCACTGTGGAGTCCGCGGGCGGTGGCGGACTCGGAGGTCTCCCATGAGCGAGCTGGTGACAGTCCTGCGGGCCATCATCCGCGACGAGCTGACCCGCGTGCGCCTGCCCGAGCTGGCCACGGTGACCCTGGCCCACCCGACGGAGGCCGCGGACAGCGATGGCAACCACCAGGTCAACGTCCGCCTGCGAGCCTCGGGCGTGGAGCTCCAGCGGGTGCCAGTCGCGGTCCACCGCCTGGGCTTCTCCGGTCTGCCCAACGAGGGTGACCTCGTGCTCGTCCACTTCCTCGGCGGCGTCCTCAATGCGCCGGTGGTGACCGGCTGTCTCTATGACGACCAGGCTCATCCCCCGGTCGGCAAGCTGCACGAGGTCGTCTACCAGCCTCCCGACGAGGAGGACGCCGAGGCCAGGCGCTTCCATGTCGAGCTCCCCAGCGGCTGCACCGTGACCCTCCAGGACGAGAAGCTCACGGTCACCATGGGAGAGACCACGGTGACCGTGAACAAGGACGGCGACGTGGCCATCGCTGCCAAGGGCAAGGTCACCGTCGAGTCGCAGAGCGACGTCGAGCTCAAGGCGCAGGGGAGCATCAAGCTGGAGGCGCAGGGCGATGTCTCGGTGAAGGGGGCCTCGGCCACCCTGGAAGGCCAGAGCGAAGCCAAGGTCAAGGGCCCGTCGGTGTCGCTGGCGGGTAACACGCAGTTCAGCCCATCGTGAAGAGGACGCCACCGTGCCAGGATCTCCTGTGACGATCGGATGCAACGTGGTGCTGACGCCCGGCGTGGCTGGGCCGCCGGACTCCGGCGTGATCACCACCATTGTCCAGGTCATCGCCACCGCGGGCGGCATGCCCCTGGCCGCTGTCGGCAGCCTCTGCCAGATGGTCAACTCGGTCTCCGGCGCTCCCTACGTCCTGCCCATCGGCAACGGCGCTGGTGGCTCGGGAAGCGTGAAGATCAGTGGACAGGGACTGGTTCGCATGGGCGATCAGATCCCCAGCGGCCCTGGCACCCTCGCCATCCTCGGCCCGCCCGCGGCGACCTTCATCACCGATACGGGGTCGCCATGAAGAGACGCACCGCTGAGACACTGGCGCCGTACCTCGGCCGCGACCTGCGGCTGGACTATGCCTGGGGCCAGGGCTTCTTCGAGGATGCTGATCTCGAGACCGCCCGCACCTCCGGCGGCCTCAAGGATCTGGCCGTCACGGACTCCATCGAGGCCTTCACCCAGGCCGTCGCCAACCGCCTCAAGACGCGCAAGGGCGAGCTGGCCCCGC
>NZ_DASPHO010000261.1:0-6696 GCF_035629615.1 Hyalangium sp.
CTCCTCCAGGGGGAGCACGTCCTCGCGGCGGAGGTTCTCCACCAGCGCCACCTCGAGCGCCTCCTTGTCGTCCAGCTCCCGCACGAGCGCCGGAATCGTCTTCAACTTCGCGAGCCCGCACGCACGCCAGCGCCGCTCGCCGGCGACGAGCTCGTACTTCGCTTTGCCCTTGGCGCTCTTCAAGGGCCGGACGATGACGGGCTGCAGGACGCCCAGCTTCCGTACCGACTGGGCCAGCTCCTCGAGCTTCTTCTCGTCGAAGTGCTTCCGGTGCTGCTTCGCGTTCCTCTGGATCTGCTCCAGTGGGATTGCAGACGTCTGCAAACTCTCGGACATGGGTGCTCCATGGGCTGTGAAGGGAAAGAGGGAGACCCCGCCTGGTCGGAGGGGGTTGGATGCAGGCGGGGTCTCCCGGCGCCGGGAATGGCGCTTGCCTAAAAGGGGACGTCGTCTTCACCGGCCAGCGCGGCCTTGGGCGCCAGGCCTCGCTGCTTCGCCATAGTCTCGAGTGCCGCGAGGTTGTCGCGCACCATGGGGGCCCACTTCGCGCTGGGCTCCTCCATCAGCTTCTTGTTCCCGAGGTCAATGGTTCCGCTCAGCGCGTCATCGCTGAGCTCGGAAATCATCTTCCCTCTGTGGGGGCCGAAGGCGACGATGGGCGGTCGGCTGTTGACGGAGTCGTCCTCCTGGGCTGTCGTCTTGCTGGGCGCGGGCGAGAAGATCGTCACCGTGGCGGGAGGAGTCGGGCCTGCCTGGACCTTCGAGGGCTCCGGCGCTTTAGGTGGTGGGGGGCTCGACGCGTCACCTTCATGCCCGTTCGCGTCCTCGAGATCCTCCACGTCCTGAGTAAACATGTCCGAGCAGCGAGCGAGCGCAATGGCTCCGTCCACCTGGGCGCGTTTCTTGGCCATCTTCAGGATGGTGTTGTCGAGGTCCGCAATGTCCTCGTTCTCCACGCGGCCGAGCTGCTGCGTGGTGATGCGGGTGTCATTCTCGGGGAACGTTGCCCCGCAGCCACCCCTCTTCGCCCAGCAGAAGAACCCCTCTCCCTTCTTCTTCGAGGTGAGCAGCGCCGCGTTGCTCCCACAGGTGGGGCATGCCCGCTTGGCGGTGCGCCACCGGTACCGGGACTCTCGGCTGTTGGCGGAGCCGTAACCCTCTGCGAGCGTCGCCCCGTTCGGACCGACGATCAGGCAGCGGAAGGTGTACTTGAAGAAGCCCTTCTCGAAGTCCGTGGTGCACTGGTCCTTCACGAGCTCGAAGCGAGGCTCGCAATGAAACAGCGCCACCAGCTTCTCGGCGCCGGGCTTCAGCAGGGTGGGCTTGTCGGTGCCGGGGATCTTTCCAAAATCCGTGTCCTCCACCATGCACGCCTTCACGTACTTCCCGAGGAGGTGTCGTTGCTCAATCTCCTGGGCGAGCACGTCCTCCGAGATCTGCGCGCGCCGCGCGAGGCTGACGCTCTCCACTTTCACCAGGTCACTCATCACTTCCTCCTTCAGTCATGTCCTCGGGTGCAGATCCACCGGCCTCCGCACCACGTCATCGGCAGGCCACAGCACTGACGCTCGGAGAGGGCCCGGGTGGCCGCTTGCACCGCGTCCGCCGCGGACTGGGCCGCATCCAGTGCTTTGCGTGCAGCGGCCACCTTGCGCTCAGCACGCTCCCTCTCTTCGTCGCTCCGTGCTTTCGCGAGCCACACGAGGGCTGCGGAGAGCTGGAGCTCGGCAGCGGATAGGGCGTTCACGGGCTGGCCTTCTCAAGGATGGCAGTCTTCAGATCCTGGAAGAGGCGCTCGGTGATGCCGAAGTCCGCGCAGACCCTCTGCACTTCCTCCCAGCACGCCGTGCGCATCGCCTCGGCACTGGCGTCCCAGCCTGAGGACATCCCCTCGTCATGCCCCGCGCGTTCGGCCGTCTCCATCATCTGCTCGGAGACGCGGGCAAGTGGACATCCACAGGTACAGCCACCACCAGGAGTGTGGAGATGCAGCACAGGAATGCTCACGCCAGCACCTCCTTCACATTCGCAAGGGTGCGCGCCCTCTTCTGCTGGGCCCGCGCCACCTCGCACTCGAGGCTCTCCATGTTGAAGCGGATGCTGGACTGCAGCCGCTCCACCTCGGCGCGAGCGCAGGTGAGCAGCAGGTTCTCAGCCCGCCACCGCGCCCAGGCCAGGGGAGTCCCGTCGAGCGCGAGCTGCGCGCGGCTTGCCTCGTACGCCTCCACGTGCTCCTCCTTCGCAGCGAGCCGCCCTTCAAGCGTGATGAGGGTGGTGCGCAGCTCCGCGAGAACCTTCCCGTCGAGGTGGCCTGAGAGGGAGAGCCGGGCGGCCACCAGGAGAAGGGGCTGGGTGTCGAGCCTCACTGGCCACCTTCTTTCTTCCCAGCGATCGCTCCGATCGCGAAGCGCTGAAAGGTGGGCTCCATGAAGAGCTTCGCGACGGCTCGCTGCATGCCGGTGTTGGCATGGTGAATACCCAACGCAACGGACGTGAGTCCGTGGAGGCCCGCCTGTCGACGAGCAGCATCGAGAAGCTGCCGGAAGCAGCCCTTCTTGCGGTGACCCGGAACCACGTACACGAGAGAAACGACGGCCTGATTCCACTGCCTCACGGCGTCATACGTGAGCACCGCAACGGGCGCCCCCGACTGGTCCTCAAGCCAGAAGACGCTCTCCTCATAGTCGAGCAGCAGCCACCCTCCAGGCTCGGAGTAGCCCGCCTCGGCCAACTCCAACACCGCCCGGGCGAGGAGGATCCGCACCAGATTCGGAACGCTCGCGATGGGCGCGCCCTTCAGGACGTAGTCACTCACTTGGGCACCCCTTCCAGGGCCGCACGGCGCACGTCCGTCGCGGCATTGAGCAAGGCGTGGGCCGCCGAAGCGAAGCCATCCTTCAGTGGCTGGTCATCGCTCGCATTGCCAGCATCCAACGCTGCGAGGGCGGCCGCCTCCAAGGAAGTGGCGAACGCAAGCAGCGAGGAGGTGGGAGTGTGAAACGCGGGGCGAAGGGGGCGGGGCTCAGCCATGGGCAGCCTCGATAATCTGAGAGAGGCTCTTCCTCGCCGCGGCTGCTTGGCAGGGCCCGGGAGTGCGCGGCAGGCTCTCCACCGCGCCCTCGCCGAAGCGCCACCACCACCGCCGCACAGGGGCGTGCGTGCGCAACTGCGTGCTCTCTACCGCGGTGCGCAACAGGCCACAGCGCCTGCAGCGCACCGGCTCGGAGGTGCTGCTGAGCGGGGTGCTCTCCTCGCCGGGCCAGTCGTGGCGCTGGCGGATGCTCTTGGAGAGGTTACGCATGGGCCGGCCCCAGGTGCCGAATGACTGGGGCGACCGGGCGGCACCTCCCATCGCAGTAGACAGTCTCCCCCATGGGATCGGTCGGCCCCGCGGGATGACCGTGACACTCCAACAACTCCAGCTGCGCCTGTGGCGCTTCGGACGGCTCCGGTAACAGTTCCACCTTCACGAGATACGAGTGACGGTGCCCGTCGTCGTCCACCACGGCCACGGCCATGGGCTCCTTCTTCACGAGCACGTGCGCGAGGATGACGCCGAGCCTGCGCGTCGCCTCCTCCGCCTTCATGACCACCTCCGCGAGTTGCTCCTCCCGCTTCGTCGACATGGCGTTCCTCCTGTTGGTGAACCGAGGCGCCGCACTCCCGCCATGCCTGCCGCTCTTTTCCTCTTCACCGAGAACGGCGCCTCGATGGTGCGATGAATGCAGCAAATTTTGATTCGTGTCAACTCACCATTGACACGCATCAAATTCGAGATGCATTGTGCCGCCATGAGCGCAACAGCCATCGGGCAGGGTGTAGTTGTCTGGTCCGCACCAAAAATTGGTGCGAAGCTCGCCGTCCTCATGGCCCAGAGCTACTACCCACTGGATGACGCGAAGGTCGGCGAACCCATCAGGACAAGCGTGAGCCTCACGCCGGAGCAACATCAGGACGTTGAGCTCATCGCGAAGCTCTGGAACGACCTGGACAAGGAACTGAGTCGGCGTCGCCCCAGGAAGTGGAAGGCCGCCTCTGTCATGCAGCGCCTCATCGCCGTGGGCATCGACGGGTTCTGGGCTCAGATCGGCGGGCGGCCCGTGACGAAGGATGCGCGGGAGGAAGCCATCTCCAAAGTGGTCTCCCTCGCCCGCGAGCGAACGAAGAAGTAGCGCCAACGCCAGCTCCTGCCCTGCACCCGCCCTGCTGCCCGGGTCCGGGCGGAGCCTTGTCGTGAGGGAGGGTTGCCATGAACCAGCTCGCTGCGCCGTCCGCGCCCGGAGACGCCCAGTCCACCAGCGTGGACGCATTCCCTATGCTCTCAGCAGAGCGAGGGCCGGGCATGTTCCTGGCATCGCGGGCCGTGCACCTGGAGCAGGGGGGACATGATGGAACGGACGCTGGAGCGGATCCTGGAGGAGTTGCTCGTCGAGCTGCGCGCGGTGAAGAACTCGGCCGCGTTGCCTACGGTGCTCACGAAGAGGCGTGCGGCACTGGAGCTGTCCGTCAGCCTCTCGAAGCTCAAGGGGCTCATCCGGGCTGGCGAGATCATGGTCTGCGAGGTGGGCAGCACCACCATGGTCCCTGCCTCGGAGATCCGCCGGCTCGCCCAGAGCGCTCGGGCGCAGGCCTCCAACAGCTCCTCCTCGCGCCCTGCTCACACGCGGGCCTCGAGGAAGCCCACCAGCCCCGCCGAGGAGGCGCGCCAGGTGCGCGACGCCCTCAGGAAGAGGGGCCGCTAGCCGCCCGTCGTGAGGCTCGGCAGCGGCACCGGTACGGTGGGTACGGCCACGTCCGTATAGAAGCGCCGGGTGGTGCGCGCGTCCTTGTGCCCCAGAAACTCCGCCACCTGGGCGGGCACCCCTCCGCGCTCCACGGCCCAGGTGGCCACGGTGTGCCGCATCACCCCGAAGGTGAAGGGCGGCACGGCAGCGGCGCGGCAGGCGGACTTGAGGGCCTCGTTGGCGCGGCGGGGCAGCTCCCCGCGGGCCTTCAACCGCTCGGCCGCAGCGAGCACCTCCCCGTCATTCACCGGAGTACGGGTGAGCTCGCCTCCCTTGTGCCGGGTGGTGAGCACCGCCAGGGTGTCCTCGCGGCGCGCGTACACGAGCTCGCTCTCCGGGTGGCGGACGAAGCGCTCCAGCTCCGTCACGTGCCACCCAGTGCCGGCGAGCACCACCAGCATGTCCCGGTACGCCGGGGCGAGGCCTGCAGCGGCAGCGCGTACCGTCTCCAGGGCCACCGCCTTGCGCCGGCGGTGCTTCGCCGGCGAGGCCTGGGGCACCGGCAAGTCCAAGGTGCAGTCCTGGGCGCTGGTGAGCAGGTGCCTCTCCTTGCGCAGCCACCCGAAGAAGGCCTTCAGGGCGATGATGCGGTGGGCCCGGCTGGTGCCGCGGCGTTCGAGCGCGGGCTTCACGTCGTCCCTCAGGCTGAGCTGGCGCAAGTCCCGGCCGCGCAAGTCTTCCGTCCAGTCAGCCAGGCGGGACACCATCTCGTTGGCGTGCTTCCGGGTGTTGCCCTTCTGCAGCTGCCAGTCGTGGAAGGCAAGGAGCAGTTCGGCCGTGAGCACCAGGCCCTGCTCGGGCGCCTCGCCTTCGGGTGCGTAGGCGCCGGGGTTAGCCTCGAAGCGCTCGAGCTGCTTCATGGCGCCACGCAAGGTGTGGCACCGAGTCGAGACGTGGAACCTGTGCCCGCGGACGCGGCGCTCGATGATGAAGAGCTGCTCGCCGTTCGCCTGCAGGTGCACGTACCCGCCCGGCCAGCGCTGCTTGCTCACCCTTCACCCTGCCACAACCCCGCCACAATGGAGGTACGCATGAAGGCAGTGACCCCGACAGGAATCGAACCTGTGACCTGCGGTTTAGGAAACCGCCGCTCTATCCAACTGAGCTACGGGGCCGGACAACGGGCGGTTTATAGCAGGTCGCTCCCTGGGTGCAACGAAAGCCAACCCCCGCCGGGGCGGGTTGTCCGAGCGTCATCAGGCCGCCTCCCCTCCGGCCGAACAGCGAGATGTGGCACCTCTACCCTTCCAGGAATGGGGAACACATGGGCCCCGGAGCATCATCGTCTCCGGGGTGACGATCCCGCCGGCTGGAGCCCTCCTCGATCTGGAGGGAGTCTCATGACAAACCGTCTGATCGTTGCGGTGGGGTGGGCCGCTCCTGACGGGCCAGCGGCGGTCAAAGGTAAGGCCGTGGCCACCGCCGCGCCAAGTTGCCCAGTTCAAAGTGGGGGGCGTAGGCTCTCGCCATGGCAGAACAGAGGCTGTTCCTCAGGCGGCTCCTGCTCGCAAGCTGTCTCTGGCTGGGGTGCCCAGCGCCACGAGCCATTGAAGGAGTCTGGCGGCCAGGTCCTGGGGAGGATCCAGAGCGGATCCCAGGACCCATGAAGAACTTCGGGCCGTTTCCCTCTTACGCGGACGCGCTGGAAGCGGCCTGCCCGATGATCCTCTCCAAGCCCAACGCTGTAGTGGGTTACCTTCAAGACTCCAATCTAGATCTGGCCCGGCGAACCGCGACCGAGTACTGCGGCTGGCTGTATTATACGCCAGCACACATGTACGAGTTAAGAGCTCCTAACAAAAGTCAGGTTTGAAAGGGAGGGTGGACGGATAGCCGGGCCATGAGCACCTAGGGCCCATGGCTCGCGACCTCCTACCGGATGCGCTATGGGAGCGAGTGGCTCCGCTGCTTC
>NZ_DASPHO010000262.1:0-17007 GCF_035629615.1 Hyalangium sp.
TCCCGTTCCTCCACGGGGAAGTGGGTCATCATCCCGGCGAGCTTGAGGTGGGGCAGTCTCAGGAGCTCGAGAGCGTCTGCCTGCCCCTGCGCCGTATGCACCGCGAGCCCGTTACGGCTCATGCCCCTGGAGTCGAGGGCCAGATGCATCGCAAGGGTCCGGCCATGCTTCTTGCCAAGGTCCGAGACCCTCTTCGCGTGCTCCAGGTTCCCCACCAGCTCCTCGATCTCGAGCGGCAGCGCATCCTCGACCTCTTCCAGAGTGGCCGTCCGGACTCGGATAAGGCGTCCGCTGAAGCCCTTCTCGCGCGTCGTCCTCGCCTCGTCGTTGCTCGCAACGGCGACGCAAGGCACGCCCAGCGCCACGAGGGAGGGCATGAGCAGCGCGAGCCCATGCCCATAGGCATCTGCCTTCATGACCGCGCAGAGCAGGGTGCCACCCGGAAGGCGGGCCTGGAGGGTGCGCACGTTGTCCTCGAAGATCGTCCTGTCGATCTCCATCCACGCGTTCCCCTTGAACGGTGCGGTCCGGACCTCCTCGAGGGAGACCGGTGCCCGCGTGGAGCGCGTGGTGCAACCCAGCAGAGACAGCGCCACCAGCAGCACAACGAACGTGCGCGCATTGGACATGAGAGGTGCCTTCAGCTCCCCAGCACGTAGGGCCGGAGCAGGGAGAATGCAATGGACCACATGATGATGCCAATGAGCAGGTCGAGCACCCGCCACGAGGTCGGCCGGCTGAAGAGCGGCGCGAGGCGCCCCGCGCCGTATCCCACTCCGTAGAACCAGACACACGACGCGGCCATGGCACCGAGCGCGAAGAAGGCTCGAGGGGGCATCACGTACTGGCCAGCGAGGCTGCCCAGCAGTATGACGGTATCCAGGTAGACGTGAGGGTTGAGCAGGCTGAGCGCGAGCGTCGTGAGCACTGCTTGCTTCAGGGTCATGCCCCCCGCCTCCCCGCCGCTGGTCTTGAGCACCGAAGGCCGGATGGCAGCACGAAACGAGCGCAGGCCATAAGCCAACAGGAAGGCCGCGCCGCACCACGCGGCGATGTCCGTCAGGCGCGGGAAGGCCGCCACGAGTGAGCCAAAGCCCGCGCTGCCCAGCGCGATGAGCGTCGCATCGCACAGGAAGCAGATCGTCGCGACGACGAACACGTGCTCGCGCTTGAGCCCCTGGCGCAGGACGAATGCGTTCTGGGCCCCGATGGCCACGATGAGGCTCGTGCCCAGGCCAAAGCCCTTCAAGGCTGCGGACATGTAGGTAGAGAGCATGGAGATCGGCCTCATCCGCGGGGAGCGGAGGATTCGCGGCGGGCCATAGCACGCCTGAACCCGAAGGCAGCGGCCAGTATGGAGAGCGCTCTATGTTCTTGCAAGTTGTTCTACGAATACGTTAGTTACCAGTTTCACAGATTAAGCTGGGTGGGCTACTAAAGCGGCCTTGAGTGCAGGAGCGCGACTCCCAGCCCCACGGAGCAGGACACCATGCTGATTGCCCAGGAGCGGGTCGCTGTCGGAGCGCAGGAGAGCGAGGAGGAGCAGGGGACGCCCCGGAGTACGGACGCCCACCTCCAACAAATCCGCAAGATGCTGCCGGAGCTCATCAAGGTGGACGTGGCGCGCTCGGCATTCAAGGTCACGGTCTACCTGGGGCTGTTCGTGAGCATGGTGGCGCTCATCGTGTCGAGCGAGAGTGTGCTCGTCACCGTGCTGGCGCAGATGGTGCTCGGCCTGCTGTGGGCCCATGGGCTGGAGCTGCAGCACGAGTGCCTGCACCAGGCCCTGTTCCCCTCACGCACCGCCAACCGCCTCTTGGGCTTCCTCTTCGGGGCGCCGATGCTGGTCTCCTACTCGCACTACCACTACCAGCACCTCCACCATCACAAGCACGTCGGCACCTCGGAGGACGCGGAGATCTTCAACTACGAGCGGTCATCCCTGAACAACCCCCTCGCCTTCGTCATCCGGGCCTGGAACCTGAACCGGGTACCTGCCTTCCTGACGACGCTGCTGGGCTTTCTGCAGGGCAGCTACCCCGCGGTGTTCTCCGCGCCGCACAAGCGGCGGGAGGTGCTGGTGGAGTATCTCGCGCTCGCCCTGCTGTTGGGGGGAGGCCTGTACGCCATCCTGAGCGGGGCGGCCCCCATCCTCGTGAAGGTGTGGCTCATCCCCTGGCTCGCCTTCGGCGAGTTCTTCCACTTCATGATCGAGCTGCCCGAGCACCTGGGGTGTGACAAGAGCAAGAAGGACATCTTCATCAACACGCGCTCCTACAAGACCAACCCGCTCGTGGCCTACATCGCCAATGGGAACAACTACCATGTGGAGCACCACCTGTTCCCGCGCGTTGCGATCCACAAGCTGGCCGCTGTGCACGAGCTGATCAAGCCCCGCATCCAGAACCAGGCGAAGTCCTACCTCGAGGCCGTACGCCAGGTCTTGAGCTGACCTCCCCGGCGCCTACGGGGAAGCGGGCGCCGGTGGAGCCGCCGGCAGATCCAGTGCCGGATTGCGCGAGAAGAAGCCCACGGGCAGCAGCTTGAAGCCCGCGCGCGCCGTCGGCATGACAGGCCACTCCTCGGGGCGGGGAGTGTGAGTCACCCCGAGCGTGTACCAGATCACCACGTCCTCGTTGACCAGCGGCTGGTTGTTCTTCACCCAGACAGGGAGCCCGTCGCCGCCCTGGCTCTGGTTGGGGTAGGTGCCGGCGGCGCTCATCTCCTCGGGGGAGTAGCGCGTGGCCCAGAAGTGGTGATTGACGAAGCCCGCGCGCTTGCGCGACATGTTCTGCGGTGAGGCGAAGGGGATGGAGTTCTCCCCTGGCACGAGCGCGTAGCCCGTGGGGTGCCCCAGCGCGTTGCGCTCGTTGGGGTTGATCACGAGCCACCGCCGGACATTCACGAGGCTCATGTCCCGCTGAGCCTGGCTCTCGTTGACGAGCGGCTCCGTGCGCATGGCGAAGGCGTTGCCCGCGGGGTTGGCCCGTCCCATCGGGATCGGGTACGAGTTCATCTCCAGGAGCGAGTTGCGGGGCCCATCCACGTCGAAGTCGATCCGGAAGTTGAAGAAGTGCTGGTGATGGACCGCGACCACTCCCTCGGCCACCATGTGGCCGTACGGATCATGTGCCGCGTGCGACTCCTTCCCCGTCTGGGGCGGTACAGCCTTGGCCAGCATGATGCCTGTCAGCACGGCCTCGACCTCCAGTGAGCCGTCCTGCCGGAAGATGTAGTTCAACATGTAGTCGTAGTTTCCGACCGCGATGCTGAACGACATCACCAGATCGATCCCACGCCTGGAGAAGTTGCGCTTCAGGTTGTTGTCGAAGTGCTTCCAGAGGACTCCGCCGTCTCGCTCATAGAGGGCGAGCGCGCGCGGCGTCTCGTGGACCTTGCCGAAGTTGTCGACGAAGGCCGCCTGGATGAAAGTGGCGTTGGAAGGAACGTCCACCCCTGGCTCGAGCGGACTGACCCTGCGTCCAAAGCTGTACTCCCCCACATCGAAGGCGCTCCTCCAGGACCAGGTGTCCTGAGGATCTCCATAGGGGACCATCATCTCGGAGAGCGAGAGGCGGTGGAGGATCTTCCGCTCCCGCCCCTTGTCCGTGTACGCCACCTGGTGGAGCACGGGCCCCTCGCGCGGGTGCGCCTCCAAGCGGAACCGCCAGTTCTGCCAGCGCACTTCGTTCCCCGTCAGCGTGAAGTTCACGCCCTGCGGCTGGGTGAGGAGGACAGGCTGCGGGCGGGGACGCAGGGGCCCCACGGCCTGCTCGTCATAGGCACCTGCCTCCTTGGGGATCGGGACGGCCCCCCTGTCGATGACCTCCACCACCTTCCTCTCTGTGATGTCGACGATCGCAAGCAGCCCCTCCACGGGCCGCGCGTAGGGGTAGGCGGTGTCCCCCTTGAAGAAGGCCAGGGTCTTCGCCAGCCGGTGGTTCTTCAGCCGGGGATCGGAGGAAGGCCCCATGGCCCAGGTGTCGACATAGATGTGGTTGGGGTTGGTGAGGCCGCGCCGTCGCAGGGCCGCCTGCCAGCGCTCGTCTTGCGGCGCCAGGGTCTCTGCGATGTCGTAGTCCCGGGCGCCGAGGGCGGCCTGTACGCCGGGGATGTGCTTCCAGCTCTCGACGGTGGCCGGAGGCGTCAGGCGTACGATCGCCTCGAAGGTCTTGTTCTGCGCGTAGTCATAGACGACCACCAGGACGCGGCGTTGGACAGGGGCTCCTGCCCGGAACCCCTCCAGCTCCTGCTTGGACGGCTCCCAGGGGGTGACCAGCGGAAAGACATGGTTCTCGTCCTCCTTCACGTGCCCTTGCTGGCGGAGGAGCTGGATCGCCTGCTCGAGCTCCGCCGCGGAGAAGGCGTCCAGCGGGTGTGAGGGGGCCTGGGCAGAAGGAGGGGAGGCCTTCGCGGCTGGCGCAGGAGCCGAGCTGGGGGCCTGGACGCGGGGGGCCGTGACCGTGGGGCTCTCCCCCCATGCACGTGAGAGGCCTGCAAGCACCAACATCCCTGTGAGCAGGACGGGGCGAGTCGTGTTGCGCATGTCTTGGATGTCTCCTCAGGGTTTCTTCTTCAGCATCGCCGCCGCTTCGCCGACGATGCCGCGGCGGAAGACGAGCACGCAGAAGACGAAGATGCAACCCATGATGACGGGGACCCACTCTCCCAGGCTGGCGAAGTAGTCCTCGATCATCACCAGCACGAGGGCGCCCACCACCGGGCCGTAGAGCGTGCCCATCCCGCCCAGCAGGGTCATCAGCACGACCTCACCGGACATCTGCCACTGCACATCCGTGAGCGACTCGAGCTGGAACACGAGGGCCTTGGTGGACCCCGCGAGGCCCGACAGCGCCGCTGACAGCACGAACGCCAGCAGCTTGTAGCGGGCGGCGTCGTAGCCCAGGGAGATGGCCCGCGGTTCATTCTCCTTGATGGCGCGCAGCACCTGCCCGAAGGGCGAGTGGATCGTCCGCTGGATGATCAAGAAGCCCAGCAGGAAGACGCCAAGCACCGTGTAGTACATGCCGA
The DNA here is from genome assembly GCF_035629615.1 of Hyalangium sp. GTDB lineage: Bacteria > Myxococcota > Myxococcia > Myxococcales > Myxococcaceae > Hyalangium. The sequence continues at coordinate 5,032 of NZ_DASPHO010000262.1, forward strand.
GGTTCGAGCTCAGGTCCACCACCCCAAAGAGCTTGCCCCGCGGGATGCCCTGGAGTCCGTCCTCGCCATGGGTAAAGGGGAGCTGCACCGCCGCGAAGTAGACCAGCTGCGACAGCGCCAGGGTGATCATCGCGAAGTAGATCCCCTGGCGGCGGATGGCCAGCGAGCCGAACACGAAGCCCAGCAGCGCGGCGGAGGCCGTCCCCGCGAGGATCCCCAGCTCCGGTGGCAGGCCCACCTCCTTGACGAGGTGCCCGGTGACGTAGCCCGCAGAGCCCAGGAAGGCCGCATGGCCAAAGGACAGCAGGCCGGCGTAGCCCAGCAGCAGGTTGAAGGCGCACGCGAACAGCGCGAAGCACATCACCTTCATCCAGAGCACGGCGTCGTCCACGAAGAAGGGCAGCGCGATCGCCACCCCCAGCAAGACGGCCTGTCCCACCCAGCTCGCTCGCATCACCCGCCTCCTCAGGCTTCCTTGCCAAAGAGCCCGGCGGGCCGCACCAGCAGCACCAGCGCCATGATCAGGAAGATCACCGCCTGCGAGGCCTCTGGATAGAAGACCTTGGTGAGCCCCTGGAGGAGCCCCAGCCCCAGCCCTGTCAGGATCGAGCCCAGGATCGAGCCCATTCCACCGATCACCACCACCGCGAACACGAAGATGATGATGTTCGACCCCATCATGGAGCTCACCTGGTAGATGGGCGCCGCGAGCACCCCGGCCAGCGCCGCCATCCCCACTCCGTACGCATACGTCAGGGTGACGAGCAGCGGCACGTTGACCCCGAAGGCCTGCAGGAGCTTCGCGTTCTCCGTCCCCGCGCGCAGGTAGGCACCCAGCCGCGTCTTCTCGATCAGGAACCAGGTGGCGAAGCAGACGGTGAGCGACGCGACGATGACCCAGGCCCGGTAGTTGGGCAGGAACATGAACCCCAGGTTCCTGCCTCCGGAGAGCTCCGGGGGCATGGGGTAGTTCTGCCCCGAGACGCCATAGAAGCGGCGGAACAGGCCCTCGAGGAGCAGCGCGAGCCCGAAGGTCATCAGCAGCCCATAGAGCGGATCCAGCTTGTACAGCCTGGACAGGAGCAGCCGCTCGATGAGCACGCCCAGCGCGCCCACCACCAGTGGGGCCAGCAGCAGCGACGCCCAGTAGTTGATGCCCAGGTAGGTCAGCCCCATCCACGCGGCGAACGCGCCGAGCATGTACATCGCGCCGTGCGCGAAGTGGACGATGTTCAGCATGCCGAAGATCACGGCCAGGCCCAGGCTCATGACGGCGAAGAACGCGCCGTTGATGAGCCCGATCAACAGCTGCCCCATCAACACCTGCATCACGGCACCTCCGGAGGGCTACTTCTTGATCAGCGGGCACTCGCTCAGGGCCAGCGACTTGACGGCCTGCTCCCCAGGGATCGTCTGCTTCACACTGTAGTAGTCCCACGGCTTCTTGGACTCCGAGGGCTTCTTCACCTGGAGCAGGTACATGTCATGCACGAGGCGGCCGTCCTCGCGGAGCTTTCCGTTGCGGATGACCGGGTCATTGATGGTGAGCGTCCTCAGATGCTTGATCACCGTCCCCGCATCGTCCGTGCCCGTGGCCTCGATCGCCTTCAGGTAATTATAGAGCGAGGAGTACACGCCGGCGTGCGTCATGGTCGGCTGCTTCTTGGCGCGCTCAAAGAAGCTCTTGGACCAGGCCCGGCTCTTGTCATCGAGATCCCAGTAGAACCCCTCGGTGAGGTACATGCCCTGGGTGGTCTCCAGGCCCAGGCTGTGGATGTCCGTGATGAACACCAGCAGGCCAGCGAGCCGCTGGCCGGAGTCCACAAGGCCGAACTCCTTGGCCTGCTTCACCGAGTTGATCAGGTCTCCTCCCGCGTTGGCCAGCCCGAGGATCTTCGCGCCGGAGGCCTGTGCCTTGAGCAGGTAGGAGGAGAAGTCGTTGGTGTTCAGCGGGTGTCGGGAGGTGCCGAGCACCTTGCCGCCCTGGGCCTTGATCACGGCGGAGGTGTCGCTCTCCAGCGCGTGTCCGAAGGCATAGTCCGCGGTCAGGAAGTACCAGGAGTCTCCACCCTCCTTCAGCAGGGCCGCGCCCGTCCCCGTGGCCAGCGAGTAGGTGTCGTACATCCAGTGGATGCCGGTGGGTGAGCAGCTCTTCCCCGTGAGCGCGGTGGAGCCGGCGCCGGTGACGATGACAACCTTGCCCTTCTCCTTGCCCAGCTCCTGGACGGCGAGCGCCGTGGCCGAGTTGGTGAGATCGAAGATCGCGTCCACCTTCTCCACGTCGAACCAGGTGCGCGCCTTGCTTGCCGCGATGTCGGCCTTGTTCTGGTGATCGGCGGAGACCAGCTCCACCTTCTTCCCGAGCAGCTTGCCCGTGCCGCCCGTGGCCTCATCGACGGCCAGCTGCGCGGCAATGAGGGAGCCCTGGCCCGACAAGTCGGAGTAGACGCCGGAGAAGTCCGTCAGCACGCCGACCTTGATGACCTCGTCGGAGAGCGTGGCGGCCTTGGGCGGGGTAGGGGTGGCCGGCTTGGCGGGGGGCTTGTCATTGGCGAAGGCGACGCCGGCGAGCAGGGACAGCAGCGCGCCGGACAGGTGAACCGCGAGGGACCTTGGCTTCATGGGTGATCTCCTGGGACAGGGAGGCTTCAGGTGGGACGGCAGCGGCTCAGACGCCGAGCTGCTCGTGAAGGGCATCCATCCGGGATGCCAGCTCTTCCTTGCGGATCATCTCGCTGATCCGGCCATGGCTCATGACGTAGTGGCGGTCCGCCAGGGGAGCGGCGAACCGGAAGTTCTGCTCCACCAGGATGATGGTGTAGCCACGCTCCTTGAGCCGGGCGATCACCCTGCCGAGCAGCTGGACGATGACGGGCGCCAGCCCCTCGGTGATCTCATCCAGCAGCAGGATGTGGGCGCCCGTCAGGAGGATGCGGGCCAGCGCCAGCATCTGCTGCTCTCCGCCGGACAGGCGCGTCCCCTGGCTCTTCCTGCGCTCCAGCAGGTTGGGGAACAGCTCGTAGACCTCCGCCACCGTCATTCCCCCGCTGCGCACCTTGGGCAGCAGCAAGAGGTTCTCCTCGACGCTCAGGCTGGAGAAGATGCCGCGCTCCTCGGGGCAGTACCCGATCCCAAGGTGGGCCACCTTGTGGGAGGGCATGCTGATGACCTCGCGCCCGTTCACCGAGATGGAGCCCGTGCGCTTGCCCACCAGGCCCAGGATGGACTTCAGGGTGGTGGTCCTTCCGGCGCCGTTGCGGCCCAGCAGCGTGACGAGCTCCCCCCGGCTCACCGTCAGGTCCACGCCATGGAGGACATGGGACTCGCCATAGAAGGCGTGCAGGTTGGCGATCCGCAGGATCTCTGTCTGCGCTGGATCAGGAAGCAACGGAGGCCCCCATGTACGCTTCCTGGACCAGGGGATTCTTGGAGACTTCCTCGTAGGACCCCTCGGCCAGGATACTGCCGCGCTGGAGCACGGTGATGGTGTGTGACAGGTGGGCGACGACACTGAGGTTGTGCTCCACCATGAGGATGGTGCGGTGGGCTGAGACGCGCTGGATCAGCGCGGTGACCCGGGCGATGTCCTCGTGTCCCATGCCGGAGGTTGGCTCGTCCAGCAGCATCAACTCCGGCTCCAGGGCCAGGGTGGTGGCCAGCTCCAGCGTCCTCTTGTGCCCATAGGCCAGCTCCACCGCGAGGGTGTTGGCGAAGGGGCGCAGCCCGACATCCTCGAGGAGTGCGTGGGCGCGATCGTTCAAGCCGCCGAGGCTTCGCTCGGAGCGCCAGAAGTGAAACGAGGTCCCCAGCTTCCGCTGCAGCGCCACCCGCACGTTCTCCAGCACCGTCATGTGTGGGAACACCGCGGAGATCTGGAAGGAGCGGACCAGCCCCCGCCGAGCCACCGCGGCGGGCTTCACCGAGGTGATGTCCTGGCCGCCGTAGAGGATGCGCCCTCGGGTGGGAGCCAGGAACTTCGTCAGGAGGTTGAAGCACGTCGTCTTCCCAGCGCCGTTGGGGCCGATCAGGGCGTGGATCGATCCCCGCCTGACCTTGAGGTTGACGCCGCTGACGGCGACGAAGCCCTTGAACTCCCGGGTGAGATCCCGCGTCTCGAGAATGAAATCAGTGCTCATGTGGAGCCCACGGCCTCGTGAAGGGTCGAGCCTACCGGATAGGTACTCTCGGGCAAGCGGAAACATGAAGGGGGATTCATATCTCCCGAGTGGGGACAACAGTGATAAGAGGCGCCATCGCACTTCAGGGAGGGGTCGTCTCTTGAGCAAGAAAGCACTGGGAGTTGCAGCCTGGGTGGTCATCGCCGTGGGGCTGGGCGCTGCTGGCACGGCGTGGGCGGGACCGGGGACAGTGGTCATCACGACCGATCCGGAGTTGGGGCTGACGTTCCGCCTCGGTGGCCAGGTACGGATGATCCCAACGCTGGAGAGCAACTGGGATCTGGGCCTGGCCAACAGGACCTCGATCCGGGGGCTGGGGAGCCACGTGAACGAGGCGGGGATCCTCGGCCATGACTACCTGCGCACGGAGGACCGCATCTACTTCAACGTGAACAAGGGCGATGAGTGGGACTTCTACATGGCGCTCGAGTTCGACAGCGTGCTCACCCAGCGGCGGACGGACCGCGTCTCCAACCAGGAGCGGGGGATCTTCGATGACTTCGGCATCGAGCGGCTGCAGGCCACCTTGAAGCTCCCGTGGATCTCCTCGCGGCTCCACGCAGGCTGGGACACGGGCCCTTCGGCAGACATTGATGCGGGCGGGCTCGTCTACGTGGATGATGATCCGGCCCTCTGGTTGACGGGCAAGGCCGGCCTCGTGGGCTGGAAGGTGGCGTATGTCCTCAAGAACGAGTCGCAGTTCGTCGCCACCGAGCGCCTCCCCACAACGCCCATCGGCGCCTTCGACAGCACGGGCGAGCGGCGCATCGCGGTCGGGCGGCTTGATGTGACGGCAATGGAGGGGCTGACGATCTCGGGGTTCTACGTGGTGAACCACTCGCGCCTTCGCGGCCAGCCTCCCGCCCTGGGGATCGGTGCCATCTCCTCCGTGACCCACTACCCGGGCCTGCTGGTCACCGGCAACCTCAGCGGCTTCAAGCCCATTTTGGAGGTGGCTGGCAGCTTCGGCTCGGTGCGCTACCCGAACACCCCGACGGACACCCTCGACTACCTGGGCAACGCGATCAACGGCCGCAAGTTCCAGGTCAGCTCGCTCGCGATCTTCGCGGATCTGGCCTACGACGCGAGCGCGGCTGCCGGCTTCAAGCTCGAGCCCCACGTGGGCGCCTTCTTCCTGAAGGGGGACAGCAACCCCGGGGATGGCAAACTCGGAGGCTATACCCCGGTGGTGGGGATGCCGCGGTTCTCGCAGCGGTTCTCCGGAGAGAACCTCATTGTGGCCGATGGCAACATGGCCTATGGCAGCCCGCTGTACAGCATCTTCCCCGAGCTGTGGGGCAACCAGGGCAGCCTCATGAGCAATGGAGGCGGCCTCTTCGGCAACAGCCGCTCGGACTCCCCTGGCCTGACGATGGTCGGCGGTGGCGTGGACACCGAGCCCGTGAAGGGCAAGCTGCGGTACCGGACCAATGCCTATGCCCTGCTCTACAACGAGCGCTTCCTGGTCGGCGCCGTCGCCGACGCCGATCTCGGCAATGCCTCCACGGTGGGCTTGCTCGTCCGGGACTTCGGCAGCAAGCGGGTGGTGGACGATCGCCTGTTCGGCGTGGCCTGGGACAACGAGCTGACGTACATGTTTAACAGCGTGGTGTCCGCCAAGCTCCAGCTCTCGTTCCTCTTCACGGGCGCGGCGGCCCAGCAGGTGGCGGGGGCGCTCTCCAACCAGGGTACCGGTGAGACGGTGGAGATCGCTGGCGTCTCGTTCGAGCGCGCGCAGCGGGCCGAGGCCAGCATGATGCGGCGGCTCGCTGTCGAGCTGCTGTGGAACTTCTAGACTCTCAGGGGGGTGTTGACACAGGAGGGCCAAGTCAGAGAAGAGGTAGGACATGAGCCTTCCTCTCATTGCTGGCCTCTTCCTCGTGCTGCTGGCGCTGGGTTACCGCTTCTACGGCGCCTTCGTCGCGAGACAGTACAACCTGGATGCCTCGGCGGTAACGCCCGCGCACGCGAAGCAGGACGGGGTGGACTTCGTCCCCACGAAGCCGTTCTACCTGATGGGGCAGCACTTCAGCGCCATTGCCGCGGCGGGCCCCATCGCGGGGCCCATCCTCGCGGCGCAGCAGTTCGGCTGGCTGCCCGCGCTGCTGTGGATCTCCTTCGGGGTGGTCTTCATTGGCGCGGTGCATGATCTGTCCACGCTGATTGCCTCGGTGCGTCACGGGGGCGCCTCCATCGCGGAGGTGGTGCGCACGCACCTGGGGCCGCGGGCGGGCGTGGCGATGCTGATCTTCATCTGGGTGGCGCTGGTCTACGTCATCGTCGCCTTCACGGATGCCACGGCGGCCACCTTCGTGAGCAAGGACGCGGAGATGGAGGGGCTCACCTTCCGCTTCAACCCGGGCGGGGCGGTGGCGGCGGCCTCCATGATGTACCTGGGGCTGGCGATGGTGATGGGGCTGGTGGATCGCTTCCTCAAGCCGCCCCTCTGGCTGCAGACGATCATCTTCGTCCCGGCGACGCTGGGGGCGGTGTGGCTGGGCACGCAGCTGTCCACGGTGCTGGTGATGGACGCGAAGATGTGGGCCATCCTCATCATGGCCTACTGCTTCGTCGCGTCGCTCACGCCGGTATGGCTCCTGCTCCAGCCGCGCGGCTACCTGGGCGGCTTCGTCCTCTACTCGGCGCTCGCGGTGGGCGTGGTGGGCATCTTCTACGGGGGCTTCACGGGAGAGGTCAGCATCCAGCAGCCGGCCTTCACGGGCTTCAACGTGCCCGGGGCGGCGGGCATGCTCTTCCCATTCCTCTTCGTCACCATCGCCTGCGGCGCATGCTCTGGCTTCCACGGGTTGGTGTGCTCGGGCACCACCTCCAAGCAGATCGACAAGGAGACGCACGCGCACCCGGTGGGCTACGGGTCCATGCTGCTCGAGGGCTTCGTGGCCGTTATCGCCCTGGCCACGGTGATGATCGCCACGAAGGGCGATCTGGCGGGCAAGGCGCCGGGAGCGGTGTATGGCGCAGGGCTGGGGCGCTTCCTGGTGACGGTCATCGGCAAGGAGTACCTGGTGTTCGCCACCACCTTCGGGGCGATGGCGTTCTCCACCTTCGTGTTCGACACGCTGGACGTGTCCACGCGGCTGGGGCGCTACATTCTCCAGGAGCTGACGGGGGCGACGGGGAAGGTGGCCGCGATGGTGGCCACGGCCATCACCTGCGGGGTGCCGCTGGGCTTCGTGCTGCTGGCGGGCACGGGGGCGTGGCGCTCCTTCTGGACGCTGTTCGGCACGTCCAACCAGCTGCTCGCGGCGCTGTCGCTGCTGGGGGTCAGCGTGTGGCTGAAGCGGAGCGGCAAGCGCTACTCCTACACGTTGCTGCCCACGGCCTTCGTGGGGTGCATCACCCTGGCGAGCCTGGTGCTGCAGATCCGCGATGCCTTCCTCCTGCCGGAGGCCACCGCGGTGATGCGGGTGAACGGCGTGGTGGCGGTGGTGCTCCTGGGGCTTGCCGTCTCGCTCTTTATCGCTGGCGGGCGGGTGCTGCTCGAGCGCGATGAGACGGCGAGGCCCGCGCCCGCGACGTAGGCCGCTCGTGGACGTCGGCCAGGCCTCACTGGCCTGTAGAGGGGAGGGGGAGCTCGATGGTGAAGGTGGCGCCGTGTCCTGGCCCCGCGCTCGCCACGGAGAGACGACCGTGGAGTTCCTGGGCGGCCAGGGCGCTGATGTGCAGGCCAAAGCCGTGCCCGGTCTTCTTCGTGGTGAAGCCCTGGGAGAACATCCGCGTCAGGTTCTTCTGCGCGATGCCCACCCCGTTGTCCTCTATCTCGATGCGCAGCTGCTCTCCTCCCTTGCTGGGACCGACACGAATGGTCAGGCGCTTGTCCGGCAGCTCGCTCTCCACGAGCGCATGCCGCGCATTGCTCAGCAGGTTGAGGAGGATCTGCAGCAGCTTGTGCCGATCCACCTCGATGGGGGGCACGTCGGCGTACTCGCGCCGCACGTCGATGCTCAGCAGCTCGAACGCCCCGACGCTCAGGCGCAGCGCATCGTCGATGAGCTGGGGCACCGTCACCTGCTCCACCACTCCACCGTACCGCGCGTGCCGCTGCTGCATGCTGACGATGGACTTGACGTGCTCGATGCTCTCGCGCAGGGCCTTCATCTCCGTCAGGAGCGACGCGCGCTCGGCCGCCAGCTCTGCCGAGAGCGCGCCAAGGTAGGCCGGTAGCATCGTGCCGCGCGGATCGATGGTGAGGAAGGCCGCCAGGTCCGTGGCGTGCTGGCCCAGCAGCTCGCTGGCCTGGACCAGCTTGGAGACCCGTGAGCCGCGCAGCTGGTCCGTCACGACATCGATCGAGACGTTGACGCTGTTGAGCGCATTGCCCACATTGTGGAGCACACCGGTGGCGATCTCCGTCATCCCGGCCTGGCGCGACACGTCCAGCAGGGTGCGGTGCAACTCGCCCAGCTTGGCCTCGGCCTCCTCCCGGGCCTTGATGTCCCGCGCGAGCGCGGCATGGGTCGCGGCATGACCGCTGCTGTACAACCACCCGACTGCCCACCCCGCGAACATGCAGGTGACAGCGAGGGTGTGCATCACCCACTCATAGCCGTGGGTGAGGGGTGGGGGCTCCGAGCCGAAGCGCTGGCGCCAGAGTGGGTGGCCGACTCCGACGACCAGGGCCAACGGGACGAGGATGACGAGCCCCAGGCGCGGTCCCAGCAGGTACACCGTCAGGATCGTGATCAACATCGCCGCCGCGTGCGCGGAGAGATAGGGGTCATTCGCGATGAAGGCGGTCAGGAGGAACGAGAACGCCATGAACGCGCTCATGAGCAGCGACGGGAGGCGGGTCGAGGACGCCCTGCGCAAGCTCCACAGCGTCGCCACATAGCCAGCGGCCGCGGTGCTTCCCCCGATGACGTAGCGCCAGGACATCCCCGCAATGACGAAGGCAATCGTGACCGAGCCGGCGACCAGGACCAGAGAGAGGGCCGCGCCAGCCAGCAGCCGGCTGCGGGCGAACTCCGCGAGCGGCGCCTGGCGCAGCTTCGCCGAGAGGAATCCATCCAGCCACCTGAGCAAACCCACGGCCCATCTGCCCGGTGGAGCTGGCGCACCCGGCTCCACCGGGCAGAATCTCCTCGCTGGAAGTGCTCGACATGTTCAGGTGCCCCCCCGCTGCAACATGGGCTGAGCGCGCGCCCCGTGAGCGTACCCCCCCAAGGGGTTCACCTCACTTCAACCGGGCGCGAGCGTGGGACCATTCTGGACGGGAGTTCCTTCTTTGACGAGTTGGCCCCGCATACGAGGACGGGGCGAGCAGGCTCCGGACGCACGTTGAACAGAGAGTGCGTACGATTTTTCACGCAGCGAACTCAATCCCGCTGAGCCAGCGCGCGTGGAACTCGGGTGGAGCGAGCGCTGAGCGTGGCCGTAGGACATGACAGCGCCCCCGGTCGACAACCCCGGCGTATGGAGTCCGGGCGGGGAAAGCTGACATGCAGCTTGCGCCAGCATGTTACCGTTTGACGAGTCGCGACTCTGTTGCTCAAAGGCTCCGATTCTCGCGGCACCTCGTACTCCCAGCAGGCCAGGAGGGCGGAACACATGGGTGGAAGCGCGGCAGCGTTGAGCGGACCTGATCTTGCGGAGGGCGTCCCGGTCAGCTCCATCCTGGAAGGCACACCGCTCCTGGGGCACGCGGGGGGCGAGGCGGTCCTCCTGGCCCGCTCTGGCGACGAGCTGTTCGCAGTCAGCGCCACCTGTCCGCACTATGGCGCGCCGCTCAGTGACGGCCTCCAGGTGGGACAGACGGTGCGCTGCCCATGGCACCACGCCCGCTTCGATCTTCGCACGGGGGCCCTGGCGTGCGCCCCCGCGCTCAATCCTCTCACCTGCTATGCGATCGAGCGCAGCGGGAACACCGTGCGGGTGACGGGCAAGCGTCAGGTCCCGGGACCCACGCCCGCCGCGGGTCCCAGCAAGGTCGTCATCATCGGCGCGGGGGCGGCGGGGCATTCCGCGGCGGAGACGCTCCGGCGCGAGGGCTACCAGGGGCAGGTGACGGTGATCGGCGCGGACGAGAGTGTCCCGTATGACCGACCCAACCTCTCGAAGGACTACCTCGCGGGCAACGCCCCCGAGGAGTGGATTCCCCTGAGGGGCCGCGACTTCTACGCGGAGCAGAAGATCGATCTGCGCACCGGCGTGCGGGCCACCGCCATCGATGTCGCAGCGCGTGCCGTGGTGCTCTCGGATGGCACACGCGTGCCGTACGAGGCGCTCCTGCTCGCCACTGGCGCGGAGCCAGTGCGGCTCACGATCCCAGGAGGCGACCTGCCGCATGTGTACACCCTGCGCACGCTCGCGGACAGCCGCGCCATCATCGCCAGGGCCCAGAGTGCCAAGCGGGCGGTGGTGCTGGGCGCGAGCTTCATCGGCATGGAGGTGGCGGCCTCCTTGCGTGCTCGAGGGCTCGAGGTCCACGTCGTTGCCCCTCAGGCGCGGCCGCTCGAGCGGGTCATGGGCCCAGAGGTAGGCGACTTCGTGCGCGCGCTCCATGAGGCCAAGGGCGTCATCTTCCACCTGGGGCAAGCGGCGACCTCCATCGATGCCGAGCGAGGCGTCACGCTCCAGAGCGGAGGGGTACTGCCGGCCGATCTCGTGGTGGCTGGCATCGGAGTGCGCCCGGTGCTCACGCTTGCCGAGAGCGCGGGACTGGCGCTCGAGGGAGGTGTGAGGGTGAATGCCTACCTTGAGACGAGCGTGCCCGGCATCTGGGCGGCGGGAGACATCGCACGCTGGCCTGATCCGCACACGGGCCAGTCCATTCGGGTGGAGCACTGGGTGGTGGCCCAGCGCCAGGGACAGACGGCAGCCCGGAACATGCTGGGCCGGCGGGAGAAGTTCGATGCGGTTCCCTTCTTCTGGAGCGCCCACTACGACGTCACGTTCAATTATGTGGGCCACGCCCAGACGTGGGACTCCATCGAGGTGGACGGCAGTCTCGCCGAGCGCAGCTGCACACTCCGCTACAAGCAGGGCGGTCGCACGGTGGCAGTGCTGACGGTGGGCCGCGATGCCGAGAGCCTCCAGGTCGAGGCGGAGATGGAGTCGGCTTCGCGACAGCACGGGATCTAAACGACCGATCACGATCAAGTGTGCTGTCAGCTCGGCAGCACCTATTTCCGCTGACCGAGGCGCCCGCCCAACCATGCGCAGGGCAGGGCGCTCGCAGCGAGGGCGAGCATGTACCAGGCCGGTCCGGCGTCCCACATCACCAGACTGGAGGAATCGCGCACGACTTCAATAATCTGCTCGGCGCTATGGGCGCCAGCCTACAGGTGCTCGAGCGGCGCCTGGATGCAGGGAAGGTAGACAACGCCGAGCGCTACATCGGTATGGCCCAGGGCGCGGTCAGGCGCGCGACCGCCTTGACGCAGCGGTTGCTGGCCTTCTCGCGACGCCAGACACTCGACCCCAAGCCCACGGACGTGAATCGCCTCATTGGCAGCCTCGAAGACATGATCCGTAGAACGATGGGACCGGCCATCGAGGTGGAAGTCGTAGGAGCGGGCGGTCTGTGGCTGACCCAGGTCGACGCGCCTCACTGGAGAATGCGGTGCTGAACCTGTGCATCAACGCACGTGACGCAATGTCACCGAACAGCGGCACCACGGAAGAGTGACACAGGTCGCGGGTCCCTCGTCTCGGCGCGGGTCCTCCCGTCGGCTGCTCAGGATAGATCACAATTTTTGGCTCCTGGAGAGCCTCTTCTCCGCCAGCATCCAGCCGATCTCCACGAGCTGTAACTCCCGAAAACCGCGCCACAGGGTCT